>JBEDBL010000108.1:0-9136 GCA_041177245.1 Verrucomicrobiota bacterium | reverse complement strand
TTCCGCGAGCGTGCGCAACGGCGAGCGCGAGCGTGCGCCATCCGAGCAATGCGGGCAAAAGCGTCGCATAGCGAAGCCGTCCGGAGCGCAGGGACGCGCAATAAGGCACGGACTCGGCCAGCCACTCGCGCGCTTTCGCGCCCCATCGCGCCACGTCCTCCTCTCGCACATAGACGCGGCCGATGCCCGCATCCATCCGCCTGTCGCGCAGGATGTTCACGAGTTGCAAGGCCTGCCCGTAGCGCCGCCCCCTGAGCCGCATCTCGTCCGATGGATCACGGGAAAAATCGCGCAATTCGTCCGCGCAAAGATCCGTCCAGAACTCCCCCACACTGCCCGCAACGAGGAAGGTGTAACGCTCGAGTTCCTCCCCGGTCAGCGGCGCGGCACCATCACCGAACCTTTCGAGATCGAAAATCTGGCCTTCGAGGATATGGGACATCACGCGGACGAGACGCTGTTTCGCGCGTTCGGGACGCTGCGCGGCGCGGCGCCAGAGCAAAGGCAACGCAGAAAGAAGTTCGCGTTCCGCGGGATCACGCTGGGTCGCCGTCCACTCCGCAGCCGAGTAGCCGTCGATGGATTCACGACCGAGCGACGAAACGGCCGCGCGCAACGTGGCGACGCGATGCGGAGCGGGACGCGACGAGGTGTCGGCAATGGTGTCTGTGGCGCGCGCCAGAAGGTATCCCAGCGAAGCGTCGCCGCGCACCGCGCGGGGCAGCAACCGGAGCGTGAGGTAAAACGAGCGCGCGGTCCGCTCGAGTATGCGCAGTTCGTTCATGGCTTCTTCGGCATGCGCACCTCGCCCTCCAGTCCGGTGCGGACCAATGCGATCTCCGCGTCGGCGGATTTTCCCAGACCCAGCGCCTCGGCCGACTCGGGCCATTTCGTTTTCTTGGCGATCGGGTCGAATTTCGCTTCCTTGCGGAAGTCGTCGAGCAAGCGAATTCCCGTGGAGTCGATGGCCACCGGATCGCGCGAGGCGAAGATCGCTCCGTAATTCACCGAGAATTCCGCGCCCGAGAAAGGGCCGCCCGCGTATTGCGGGCGCAAGGCGTCGAGAATAGTCAGGACGACTTTGCCCCCGATGCGCGGATCGGCATACAACTCGGGAAGATAGGGGTCGCCGTAATGCGGTTCACGGGCCAGGCGCCGCCAATTGTCGAGATTGTCGACAACCATGGAGGAAAGCGCGCCCTGCACGCCGGAATACATGCTGTCGGCCAGCGCGGGGACGTTGACGACTTTGTCGACGTCCTTGCTCAAAATACGCGAGAGGTGACTCGTGCCGCTCATCTGATCGCCCGGCTTCGACCCGAATTGCAAATCGCCGACGATGAGCCGGCCCATCATCGCGGCGAAGAACTTCGCTTCCGGATCGTATCCCCCCGCCGCGTCGGTCGACGTCACGCGGTAGCGCTCGGACAGTTTGCCGTATCCGGCAAGATCGACGTCCCGGGCGAAGCGATCCCAGATCACGATGTTTTTCGGATCCACACCGGCGGCGACCAGACCCGACGCGACGGCGGAAACGACAGCGGGGTGCGTGGAAGAAACAGGCGCGCCGGTGGTCGATACCTTGATGCCGACGCGATCTTTCGCGCCGACAAAAACGCGCCAGGCGGAGGCGATGTCGGGTTTACCGGCGAGGGACATGACCACGGCATCGACCATGCGTCCAACCATCCCCTCGCGCACCACACCGCCCTCGACCGACGCGGGCAGCAAGGCGTAGGCAACGGTCGACTTCACCGCAACAGCTACGGGGACAACAGGCGGTTCCATTCGGGGTGCCGGCGTTTCCTCCGGTTGCTGCGCGAAGGAGCCGGGATTAAAGACGGCAAGCAGGAATGCCGCGCGGAGAAGCAGGCGCGTCATGCGCCGGCAGAGAGCGGGGCGACAGGACGCACGTTCAACGGGCGCACCTTTTCATAAATACGTTCGGCCACCGTGGCGCTGCTTTCGTAGCCGCGCGCGAGCATCTCGAGTTTGGCATCGAGGTTGTCGATGTAATGCAGCGCGATGGCTTCGGGTGTCTTGGGTTGCACGGGCGAACCGAATTCCAACTCGCCGTGGTGTGCGGCGACGAGATGGAGCAGATGCAACCTCACATCCTCGCTGTCGGGCTGGAGATGCTTCCAATCGTCGAGCGGAAGCGCCTTCCACAACGTGTTGACCAGCTCTATGCCGATGTTGATGTGGCCGAGCAATTCACCGCGCTCGTCGAAAGGCATGGCAAAGCCCCCCTCCTCCACGCAGTTCTCCCACAGCTTTCCGGAATCATGGAAGAGGACGCCGGAGACCAGCAGGTCGCGATGCAAAGCAGGGTTCGCGGCGCAGACCGCATCCGCATAGCGCATCATTTGCGCGGTGTGCTCGACGAGTCCCCCGCGGCGCGCATGGTGGAAAAATCGCGCGGCAGCGGTGCGTCGGAAACGCGGGCCGAATTTTTCGAGGAAGGAAAGACCGAGTTCGCGCAGGCGCGGATCTTTGATTTTGTCGATCGTCTCCGCGAGGAATGCGTAATCCGCCTCCTGACGCGCGCGCAGGTCGGGGGGTCCGGCAAGAAACTCCTCTTTTTCTTTCCCCTCGAGCGCGCGGAAACTCCATTTGCGCGCCTCAAGACCGAATTGCGGATGGACATGAAACTCGCCTTCGAGCCGCAGGCACGAACCTGCGGCAAGCGAACGCGCCGTGTCGTATTGCCCGTTGTCCGACCAGACGCGCAGGGCGAAACGGTCTCGCGCGTCGCAGAGTTGGACCTCGAGATAAGGTTTGCCGCTGGCGGAGGATTTCTCGATGACGGCATCGACGACCACAGGCACGGCGGCGTGGAGCCACGAGTCCTGACCAGCCGAGCGCAGCGCGGCGATTTCCATGTTTTCCGGCATGGGAAAAGAGGGTGACGCGATCGCCCCGCATGCGCAAGCGCGCGGCGGCGACTCCGGAGCGATCAGTAGTATTCCACCAGCCGGTAGAAACCCCGCGGGCGCCCGGCCAGCGGATCTGGCATTTGTTTCGTTCCGCCGTCGCCATCGACACCACTATGCGGCGCGACGTTCGACCAGACGCCGGAGGCCAGATCGGTGCAGATCTGCAAATCGTAGACGAGATTGCTTCGACTGGTGAAGGAAAGGAGGGCGTCACCGCCGGAGGTTTCGATGGAAAGTTGCGGCGGTTGTTGGACGGCAAAAGTGATCGTTTCGCTCCGGCTCGGGGCGAAAGCACCCTTGGTATCAACCGCGCGGAAGGTCACCGTGTAGATGCCCGGTTTGTCCATGGAGAAGCAGCGGCCGTGGATGTGGTCATCGCCGCCGAGCGCAACCACGAAAGAAGCGAGATCGCCTTGCCCCGAAGTCCAACCGGTCGAGCGCGACCATGTCGGCTGCGTGGCACCGGTTTCCCAAAAAGAAAATATTCCATCGGCCGGACCAGTGACGGAAACAATCTCGATACGCGGATCGGCGCCTGCCGCGGAGTCGAGGACATTGCATTCCGTGGTGAAGGTCAGCTCCACCGCATGCCATCCGCCGGGGAACTGCGGCATGTAGCCGCTGAAAGATTCCCCGCGCGGGACATAAACCGCCAGTTGGTAAGCCGGTCCTTCGACGGCGAGTTGCGCCGGATTGCCCGGATCGGAACCCACCTCGATGTGGTCATGGGCCGACAACGCGCAGACGGAGAGGAACAGAAGAAGGATAGAATTTTTCATGGGACGAGAAATGTGGTGGATGGTTGGGTCAGACGGCGCTGGATTTCGGTCCACGCGAGATTTTCCGCGTGTCCATCGGTAAAGAGGTAGTTGGCGCCGCGGCTATGCGCTTCCACATTGACCGCCGCCTTGAACTGGTTGGGTGTGACTCGCGCGGCACCGCCGCGCAATCCCGCGAAATGAAAATGCTCGCTGGTCTCGTTCGCGGCGAGTTCGGCCGCGGCCATGGTCGCCGACGGGGTCCGGCAGGAGACCAGACGCACACCGCTGCCCCGCGCGTCGACGAGGCTGTCGTTCCAACCGTAGGCGACCCGCGCGCGATGTTCGGGAGCGGCCGGACATTTCCCGATGAAGTTCGTGCCGAGATAAGCGCCGAGCGAATTGGTCCAGGAGACACCGTGAGAGGTGCCGGGCAACCGGCCGTCGTTGTCACCCGCGAACATGTGCATGGCAGCGCCCATTTGCCGCATATTCGAGAGGCACTTCACCGCATGGCCCTTGCCGAGCATGGACCCCGCACCCGCGTAAGCGAGCGAGGCCAGAACCGCGATGATCGCGATGACAACAAGCAACTCGATCAGCGTGAAGGCCGGAGCCGTGTGTTTCATCGGCGATGTTTTTTCTCCAGAGCAAAACCCAGAGCTGCACCACCGAGGGCAAACAAAGCCCAGATCGATGGTTCCGGCACCGTCTGGACCATCGCGGTGAAAGCGTAGGTCGGATAGGTCGGACCGGTTTCGGTGAGTTGCGCGTCGTAGTTCGCGCCGCCCACGAAGAGCGAATAGTCGCCGGGCATGAGTCCGTCGAACACGGCGGTGACATTGCCGTCGGCAGCCCCGTCGCCATTGATGCCGGGCGCGTTGCCATAGTTGGCACTCGTGCCATCCGCCCGATGCCCGATGTAAACGAAGTTGGCCAACCGCGGAGCATAAAGCACACCGCTGGTCGGATCACCCGTCGTGTTGTAGGTTGGATCGTTGCCGATCGACCAGTTGTCCAGCGAACGGAAGGACCCTTCAGTGCCGGAAGGACGGTTATCGATAGACAACTGGGCGGCGTCATGTCCGCCCTGTTCCGGCGAGAGTTGTCCCAGTCCTGCGTAGAGCGAGAAAGCCGGGAGGAATGTTCCCGCCGCTCCGCCTTGCGTGGCGGTTCCCCCGCGCAGCACACTGATCACCAGCGTAGCCGGCGTTGTCAGGGTGAAGCGGAAGAACTTTCCGCGGTGGCTGTCGCCCCGGTCGGAATCGGTGGCATCGGCCCAACCGAAGGCACTGCTGACCGTCTGGTTGCTGATCGTCACCGACGCGGGGTTGGTTCCGAAGTCGCGACCGCCGTAACCGACATGCGCGCGAAGCGACGCGGGCACGGCACATGCCGCACCGAGTATAAATATGATGTGTTTTGCACCTTTCATGCGGATTGCATACCTGTAGTTCAATCGTTTCGGGCACGCCGCACGGCGCACGCAATGCGCTGCGGTTCACGGCGAGGGTCCGGCGCGTCGGCCGGGTTAAAACGCGGAATATTTCCGCGTCGCGGGACTAGGCGGAAAGCGCGCCTATCGGCACCGGCGAGGGCGGAGCTTGCGCGCGCGAATCCGCATACGCGTCGGACAACGGGGGAAAAGCAAAATCAACGCAGCAGCGCGTCGGCAAAACGAAACGCAGCGACGACGGGAACAACTCGGCTTTTTTCAGCGAGACAACGACGACCGGCGCGGTGCGCTCTTTGTCTTTGGCCGCCTTGATGGATTTGCACATCGGGCACGGGTGCTCGCCATCGAATGTTTTTTTCGCCCCTGCCAAGACCGACCCATCCGCCTGCGAATAATTCCAGAGCATGCCCGTCCATGCGACCGCCTGCAAAGTCGCCCAATGCCCTCCGGAAACGAGGAAAAGCGCGGCGGACACGGCCCAAGGGCCGAGATGCCGGATCGTTCTGCCGCGGAGCGAAAGCACTGAGCGGAGCATGCTACGCGCGATCTTTGTTTGTCAAACGCGCACAACAAAACACCCGCGCGTTGCCGCGCGGGTGCATGCGAAAGGGCAAACGTCAGCGCGTGACACTGACGACGACCGAGGAGGCGGAATTGCCCGCGGCGTCGTAGGCCTTTGACTGCAACTGGTAGGTTCCGCGCGCGAGTTTCGAAGTGTTCCAGTTGTAATTGAACGTGCCGGAGGCGGACGAGGCGACCAGCTGTCCGTTGATATACAACTCGGCTTTGGTCACGCCGATGTTGTCGCTCGATGAAACGGACACGGTCAACGACCTCGCCGTGCCGACCGAAGATCCGTCTTTGGGGTTGGTCACCGATGTGAGCGGCGCGGTTGTGTCGATCACGGGCGCGGCGGCGGCCACGACCTTGGCCGCATTGAGACGGCCGGAGCCGAAGTAGATGTCGTAGCTGGCGGCGCCGAGATCGTCGGTGTTGGCGGTGAGCAGCGAGGCGAGTTGCGCATTGGACAGCGCGGGATTGCGCGAGAGCGCGAGGGCTGCGACGCCTGCGGTGAGCGGGCTGGAGAAGGACGTTCCGGAAATGGTGACGTATCCGCTGTTGAGCCATGACGTGGTGATATCCTGCCCGGGTGCGGAGAGGTCGACGAAACTGCCGTAGCTGGAGAACGAAGCCAGCGTGTCGGACGAAGTGGTGGCCGAGACAGCGATGACGTTGGGGTAGGCCGCGGGGTAAACCGTGGCGCTCGAACCGTTGTTGCCGGCGGCCGCAATGATCAAAGCACCTTTGTTCCAAGCATAGGAAACCGCGCTCTGGAGCGTGGACGAGGAGAGACTCCCTCCGAGGCTGAGGTTGATGATCTTGGCGCCGCGATCGGCCGCGTAGGTGATGCCGTTGGCAATGGCCGAGTAGGAACCGCTGCCGCTGGAGTTCATGGTTTTGACCGGAAGAATAGAGACATTCCAAGCCGCACCCGCGACACCGGTGCCGTCGTTGCCGCGCGCGGCAGCCACGCCGGAGACGGCCGTGCCGTGACCGTTGTCATCGGAGGCGTCGGAGTCGTTGTTGACGAAATCATATCCGGCAAGAACGCGGCCGGACAAATCGGGATGGTTGGCCTGCACGCCGGAGTCGACCACGGCGACCGTGACACCGGACGACCCGGTGGTGGTATCCCATGCGGACGGGGCGCTCACTTTCGGAAGATGCCACTGGTAGGCGGCGTAATAAGGATCGTTCGGTGTGAGAATGATGTTCGCCACGTAGTCAGGTTCGGCGAATTCGAAGTTCGGATTGCGCGAAAGCGCTGCGATGACACGCGCTTCGGCCTGTTCGGGAACTTGGAGGACGCGGACACCGATTTGCGGGACACGGCCGATTTCCCGGCCGCCGGCGGCTTTGACTGAAGCTTGCACCGCAGTTTCGTCGGCAATGTCGTTGGGTTTCACCAAGACGCGACCGGGAACGAAGTCGGAAGCGTGGATAACTGCGGCGAAGCCGAGCAATGCGAGAATGATGGTGAGGAATTTTCTCATGAGAAAATGCTAAACGAAATCGCCGGCAAAGCAAGCGCAATCCGGCGCTTGAGAATCTTTTAATTAACTATGCACCAACAACTTGCGTGAAAATTACATCAAATGCCCGCTTTGCCCACCGCCTCCCAAGCGGCGCGCTGGGAATCATTGAGAGTCGTCGGCAACTGGACATCGACCACGGCATAAAAATCCCCGCGTGTGCCGTTGCGCTGCGGCATACCTTTTCCGGGAATGCGGAACTTGCGGCCGTTCTGGGTGAGCGGCGGGATTTTCAGTTTCGCGCGTCCGTCCAGCGTGGGCACCATCACTTCGCCGCCGAGCACGGCCTGCGTGACGGGCAATTCGATCTCGTGAATGACATCCGCGCCCTCCACGGAGAATTCCGGATGGCGCTCGAAACGCACGCGCAAATAAAGGTCGCCGGCTTCGCCGCCGCCGCTTCCCTCGCCGCCGATGCCGGCCAGGCGGATGCGCTGGCCTTCGCGCACGCCTTTTGGAATTTTCACCGTGTAGGTTTCCACTTTCCCGGAGCGTCCGCGGGTGAACGAAATCTGCCGGGTCGATCCGTGCAGTGCCTGCTCGAGCGTGACCATGATGTCCGCCTCGGCGTCCTGTCCGCGCAAAGGCATGTCCTCGCCGTAAAACGCGCTGCCTCGACGGCCGCCGCGCCCCGCACGTCCGAAAAACGCCTCGAAGAAATCGCTGAAGCCCGTGCCGCCGAACTGGAATTCCTCCTCGCCCCCTCCGCCGAAGCCGCCCATGCCGCCGGGAAATCCTCCCGCATAACCACCGCCTCCGGGTGGCGGACGGAAACCCGCGCCGCCCTGCTGCCAGTTGGGTCCGAGTTCGTCGTATTTTTTGCGTTTCTCCGCATCACCGAGAACTTCGTAGGCCTCGTTGATCTCCTTGAATTTCTCCTCGGCGGCCTTTTTGTCCGTTGCGAGATCGGGATGGTGCCGCCGCGCAAGTTTGCGGAAGGCCTTCTTGATTTCTTCGGCTGTGGCGGTCTTGGCCACACCGAGCGTCTTGTAGTAGTCGCGGAATTCCACGGGCGGAAAATTTTCCCCATTATAGGTTCTCGCCGCCCCGGGAGACCAACAGATTCCGCCGCTTGGCGCGGGCAGCGGGCCGCGCTACGCTCGCACGGCCATGCTTGACATCCGACGACTCCGCGAAACTCCCGAAACGGTGAAAACGCTGCTCGCTTTCCGCGGTCCGGGTTACGAGGGAATGGTCGACGAGGTGCTCGCCGTCGATTCGCAGCGCCGCGCCAACGAGACGCGCTGGCAGCATCTGCAATCGGAGCGCAAGCGGCTGAGCAAGGACATCGGCGCACTGCGCGCGAAAAAAGAGGACAGCTCCGCGCTGGAGGACGAATCGAAAAAACTCGGCGCGGAAATGGAAGACATCCAAGCGGCCTCGGCCTCCGCGGAGGAGAAGCAGCGCGATCTGCTGCTTTCCATTCCCAACATGCCGCACGATGAAATTCCGCGCGGCAATGATGCCTCGGCCAATCCCGTCCTCCGCACTTGGGGCGAACCTCCGCAGATCGCGAACGCGCAGGACCACGTGGCCATCGGCGCGCGGTTCGGGCTTTTCGATCCGGAACGAGCGGCGAAAATCAGCGGCAGCGGGTTCACGTGCTACACGGGACAAGGCGCGCGGCTGGAGCGCGCGCTGATTTCGTTCCTGCTCGACCTTCACACGCGGGACCACGGCTACACCGAGATGAGCCCGCCGTTTCTGGTCAACCGCACGACCATGACCGGCACCGGACAGCTGCCGAAGTTCGAGGCCGATCTTTTCGGGGTGACGGAAAG
This sequence comes from Verrucomicrobiota bacterium, assembly GCA_041177245.1. Taxonomy (GTDB): domain Bacteria; phylum Verrucomicrobiota; class Verrucomicrobiia; order Chthoniobacterales; family JACTMZ01; genus JACTMZ01. Next base: position 112 of record JBEDBL010000108.1, on the reverse strand, counting down.
CGATCTCTTCCTCATCCCCACCGCGGAAGTGCCGGTGACCAATTTTCACCGCGACGAAATTTTGTCCCCCGACCAACTGCCGCTGAAATACGCGGCCTACACGCCTTGCTTC
>JBEDBL010000107.1:0-9280 GCA_041177245.1 Verrucomicrobiota bacterium | reverse complement strand
GGGAACGAATGGCGCGCAATACACCTACGTCGGACTTGGCATGGCCTCGCAAGCGGCCCTGGTCAGTGCAGCCGTGGCCACGGATTTCTCCGCGTCGAGCGTCGGCAGCTTCAGCACCAGCTACGATTCGGTCATCACTCCCTACAAGGCCTTCTTCACCGGCGCGGGCACCGCGCGCGCGGATGTCATCAACAGCAGTTGGGGAGGCAGCGATCCCGCGGCCGCTTCGGACGAGGCCCTTGCGCTCGACGGTCTTGCCGCGCTGAATTCGCAAGTGGCTTTCGTCTGCTCAGCGGGGAACGGGGACTCTGAGCCCGCGGGTTGGCCCGGCTCCGGTTTCAACAGCATCGCGGTCGGTTCGCTGGGCGGGAACAACTTCCTCGTCAGTTCCGAGTTTTCCTCGCGCGGTTTGAATGACTTCTACAATCCGGTCACCGACACGCTGGTGACCAATGCGCGCGTCGCCGTGGATGTTTCCGCGCCCGGTGAATACATGGTGCTGGCCGCCTATCTCGGAAATTCCGGCGGGATTGGCGCATCGACCAATCCAGCGATCCGCGCCCTCATCCAGCAGCCGTCTTCCACGAATCAATATTTTCTCAACATGGACGGAACCAGTTTTTCCGCGCCGATCGTCGCCGGGGGCCTCGCTTTGCTCAAAGACGTGGCCAAGACGCATCCCTTCCTCAACCTCACTGCGGAGACCAATGCGCTCGACACGCGGGTGCTGAAGTCGGTTGTCATGGCGGGTGCGCGCGAGACATTCGCCTGGGACAACGGGCAGACCGTCGCGTCAAACGGCGTTGTGCGCACCACGCAGGCGCTGGATTCCGCGGCGGGAGCGGGGGCCTTCCATCTCGGCCCTGCGACAACCGCTTATTTTTTCGGAACAACCGATGTCGCGGGTGAGGGCGGCGGCGCCATCGGTTCGAGCGGTTGGGATTTCGGTTCCGTCGCGCTCGGCGGCACGAACAGCTACACCTTCGACGGTGCTTTCGCCGCCAACACCGAGTTGACGGTTTCGCTCAATTGGTTCGCCGGCCGCAGCATCAATTCGTCGACCGATCTCGGCGCTGACTTGAGCTTTGCCGATCTGAATCTCGAGGTGTGGGAAACGCAGTCCGGGCAGTTCACATCGAAGGTCGCGGAGTCACTCACGATTTACAACAACGCCGAATTCCTGCGTCTCGATCTCGCCGCCGGTAAAACCTACGGCCTGCGTGTGCTGCTGCCTTCCTTTGTTTTCAACACGACCGGCGCGACCAATGCCGGCTACGGGCTGGCGTGGACCGCGCAGACTTACGGCACGCTCTATTGGGATCCGAACGGCACCAATTCTTCGGTCCCCGTTTCGCCGTCCGGACTGTGGGACGGCCTGGCCGCAAATTTCAACACGTCCTCCAACGGCACAGGTGGATCGGCCCAAGCGATCACGACCGGTCTCGATGTGCTCGTCTTTTCCGCCGGAACATCGGCCTCGAACACCGGCACGGTCACCGTAACCGGCGCACAGATGGCACGCGGACTTGTGCTCGAGGAGGGGTCCCTCACTTTTGCCGGCACTAACAATGCCTTCCTCGAGATCCAGACCGAAGGCATCAAGGTCGCGCCGACCATCCGCAGCAACGCCGTGTTTGCCTCCTCGCTTTCGCTCTATTTGGATGGCAGCCAGTCGTGGTCCAATGGCTCGACCAACTCGCTGATCATTTCGTCTTCGATCACCGGGACGGGGGACCTCGCTTTGGAGGCGGGATCTTCCGGGGCGATCCGCCTTGCCGGAGCCGTTGACCCGTCCGGAAGTGTCTCCAACCGCGGCACCGGCAGCGCCACCAATTTTATCAGCGGCGTCATCGGCACCAACGTTACCGCCCTCTTCCAACAAAGCGCGGGCAGCCGGCTGGTTCTTTCCGCGAGCAACGCTTTCAGCGGACCTGTTCATGTCCAGACGGGAACGCTCGAATTGTCCGGTGCGGGTGGTGCGTTGGGTCACGCCGCATCCGTCGCTGTTTCCGGCGGCGCCGCGCTTTTGCTTTCCTCCGGCGGGCAGGTCAACGATTCCGCGGCGATCACGCTTTCGGGCGGGACCATCTTGCGCGGAAGCGGGGTGAGCGAGGTGTTTGGAAATCTGAACCTCACCCAGGCTTCGTTTCTCGACTTCGGCACCGGGACGGCGGGAGCGCTCACCTTCGGCAACTACACGCCGAGTTCTCTTTTTACTGTGAACAACTTTTTGGCCGGCAACTCGCTCGTGTTTTCCACCGATCTCTCATTCTGGATCAACAACAGTTCGCTCTTCAGCTTTTCCAACGGCTTCAACTCCGCGTGGAGCGGCAGCACCTTCACCATCACCGCCATCCCCGAGCCTGGCACCTTCGTCGCCGCGGCTCTTCTTCTTGTTGCAGCGTGTGCCCTGCGCCTCCGTTCTCATTATCGAAGGAGGGCGTCCTCTGCGCCGCTCGGCCGCTAAAGTCCGTTCCAATCAGACACCGGCTTCCAAGCCCTGCTGTCCGGTAGTTGCCTCAGGGTAAAAAAACGTAATACCCTGCTTATCAATGAGTTGCCAATCTTATGCAACGGTTTTGTCATTTTGGCGGCTTTGTCACTTGAAAAGTGACGTTTTTGTCACTATTTTTTTGTGTTCAGTCTCGAAGAGACTCTATACCCACCCGCAGCCCATCATCAAAAACATGACCATGCCATATCTGCCTGCCTGCCTGTCGAGCCAGAGTAAATTCCCACTGGCGCATTTGACCGCATTCATCACTGCGATGAGCGCGCTGTTTTTTGTTGCCTCGGTCAACGAAGCACGCGCGCAGTTCACTTTTGCAACAGACAGCGCCACCAACAGCGCTTATAGCGACGGCTGGCAGTCCGGCGACAATGGCGGCAGTGGCTTCAATGCCTGGAGTTTCAACAACGGTGCCAATTCTGGAGAGTTCATCGGCAACCCTGCCAATAACGGGATGGGTACTACCGGCATCGGGACGACGGCATTTGGTGTCTATGGAAACCAGAACAGCCAATATTATAACGCCAGTCGTTCGTTGAGCACCGGTTTAGGGATCGGAGACTCGTTCAGTTTTTGGTGGACGATGAATTGGGACACCGGAGCCGCAGGACTCAACAAGGGCATAGAATTCAAGAGCGGCAGTGCGAACATTTTCTCCATCAACAACAATGGCACCAGTTCCGACATCACGGTGAACGGTGTGAATACTGGATTTGGCTACGGCACGAATCCGATGTTTGTTACGCTCACGCGAACCGCGACTGGCTACAGTTTCTCCATGAGTCCCGACAGGGATGGAACGGGCAGCTACAGCGCCACGATCTCCTCCAATGTCACCATTGACGGCTTCAACATTTACGGCTCCGGTAATGACAACAACGGCAATCGCAACGTCTACTACAACAACTTTGCCAACACCAACAGCGGTGTCTTCGTCAGCGGCGGCACGGTGACCAACGCCAACACTTTCACCGGTTCTGGCGCGCTTTCCATCGGCAACAACACCGCGCTCGTTCTCTCTGGCGGCGGCAACAACAACTACACTGGTGTGACCACGATTTCCAACGGCAGCACCCTGATTTTCGCCGGTTCGGGAACCTCGGCCTTCGCGAGCACGATCGGTGGCGGCGGCAACCTTGTGATGAGCAACGCATCCGGCACAGTCACTATCAGTAGCAACAACACCTACACGGGCAACACGACGATCGCGGCGGGAACGCTGCGCATCGGACATGCGAACGCGCTTGGCTCCAGCGGGACCCTCTCGGTCAGCACAGGCGGCCGCTTGCAGTTGAGTAACAGCATAAACTTGAACCGTGCCATCACCATCAACAGTGACGGCATCGGCTCCAGCGGTTCGCTGCAAAACGCCAGCGGAAACAACACCAACAGCGGCGCAATCACGCTCGGCTCTGGTTCCCGCATCAATACCGACAGCGGCACACTGACGTTGAGCGGCGGAATTTCCGGCGGAGCCAACGTTCTTTATGTCGGCGGCGCCAGCAACACGTTGGTGAACAGCGTTATCAGCGGCGGCGGTGCATCGCAGGACGGCACGACCACGTCGATTTACAAGGATGCCGCCGGCACTCTGACCCTCAGCGGGGCCAACACCTACACGGGAGACACGCGTATCAATGCAGGCAACATAACGGTTGGCAATGGCGGCAGTCTCGGCAGCGGGTCGGATGTTTTCATTTCCAGTAGCGGGTCGCTGACCGTCAACACCAACGCGACCGTGGCCACGATGCAGGAGTGGGGCAGCGTCAATGGCGGCACGGCATCGATCGGCACCGGAGCCACGCTGACCGTCAACGGCAACGCCTACAGCACCTATATGAACTCCATCGGCGGTGCGGGTGGCCTGACAAAGTCCGGGACCGGAACGATGAACCTTTACGGCACGCAGAGCTACACGGGCACGACCACGGTTTCCGGCGGAAAAATCTCCTCCGGCGTCGCGATGTCCACCACCAATATCACGGTGAACGGCGGCACCTACGAGACAACGGCCGACAACGTGATGGCGGACGGTGCTGCTCTTACCGTCGACAGCGGCACGCTCGCCGTCGGCGGCAGCGACACAGTTGCCTCGCTTTCCGGTTCCGGTGGCAACGTCGGCATCGCCAGCGGAAAGACACTGACTGTCAACGAGGCAGGGGACAAATCCTATGCCGGTTCTATCACCAACGCCGGCGGCCTTACCAAGATTGGCGCGGGAACGACCACGCTCTCTGGCAGCAACGCCTACACCGGAACAACGACGATCGGCGGCGGCACATTGGCTCTCTCGGGCGGAAACGCCATCGCCAATGCCGGCGTGGTCACTCTGTCCAACCTCAGTGGCGCGACGATGGCGGTCAACGCCAGCGAGACCATTGGTTCTCTGCGCGGCGGTGGTGTCACGGGTGGCAATGTCAGCGTTGCCAACAACCAAACTCTCACTGTGGCGGAAACCGGCGCGCAAACTTACGCCGGTGCCATTAGCGGGCTGGGTGGTTTGACCAAGTCAGGTGCGGGTTCGATGACCCTCTCCGCCAACAGTTCGTACAGCGGCGCGACCGCAGTCAGCGCCGGCACGCTCGTCTACAACGGAACCAACACGAGCACCGCGGTGAGCATCAGCACCGGCGCGACGCTGGCCGGTTCGGGTTCGGTTGGTGCAACGACCGTCAACAGCGGCGGCACGATGAGTCCGGGCAACAGTCCCGGCACGCAGACTTATGCCAGCCTCACTTGGGAAGGCGGCGGCAATTACAACTGGCAACTCTACAACGCCACCGGCACGGCGGGAAGCGGCTACGACACTTTCACCTCGACCGGCGCATTCACCATCAACGCCACCACCGGCCGCAAGTTCAACGTCAACCTCTGGACCCTGTCCTCGATCAGCCCGAGCGATGTGAACGGCAACGCGATCAATTTCGCCAACACCAACAGCTACACTTGGACGCTCGGCACCTTCGGCAGCATCAGCGGCTTCTCGGCGGATGTCTTCAGCATCAACACCGCGGCAACGAATGGCACCGGCGGTTTCGCCAACGCTTTCGGCGGCGCCTTCAGCATCTCCACGAACGCGACCCAACTTCTCCTCGTCTATACAGCCCCGTCCACGATCTACGATATCACGGTAACCAGCGGGTCGCAGACGCAGTCGCAAGCATCCGGCGGTGCGGTGTTGCTCAGCGGTGCCCTGGCCACGGTCAACAAACTCGGCGCGGGCACGCTGGTCATGACCAATACCGCAAACGACTACACGGGTGTGACGACGGTTAAGGCCGGCACTTTGCAAATCGACACGGCGGTCGGCTCGAGCGGAAACACGGTCTTGGGTAACGCCAGCAGCGCGGTTGTCGTCGGCGACACCACCACGAATACTGCCGCAGGTTTCAACTTCGGCGCGGCGGTGCAAAACGATCGCGGATTGAGCGTGGTGGCGGGCACGGGTGCGGCTGGGCGCACCATCGGAACGACGATTGTTTCCGGCACTGCGACGCAGGCCGGCACGGTGGTCATGGCAACCAATACCGACTACTCTGCGGCCAGCGGCGGAACGCTCCAGGTCTCCGGCGTCATCTCTGGAGCTGGAAATGCCGTCATCACAAACGCAGGGACGGTAGTGTTCAGCGCCAGCAACACGTACACCGGAACGACAACGGTCAGCAGCAACAGCACCTTGGTTGCGGCCAACAACTCGGCTTTGGGTGCAACCAATGGCGCCACTACGGTCAGCAGCGGCGGAACGCTTGCTTTCAGTAACAACATCTCCACGGCGGAGAACATCACCATCTCCGGAAACGGTGTGGGCGGCAACGGTGCCCTGCGCAACTTGAGCGGAGCCAACACAAACACCGGCACCATCACACTCTCTGCCGATGCAACCATAGCGGCCGACGGCGGGACGACATTGCGGGTCGGCAACATCGACAACGGCGCGAACAGCCGCTTCCTGACGTTCAGCAACGCGAACAACAGCACCACGCTTTTCACCGGCAACTTCCTGAACATGGATACCGGCACCACGTTCTACAAAGTGGGCACGGGTTCGCTCGTCATTTCGAACACTTCGGCCAACACGGGTGGCGCGCAACTCCAGCTCGGCGGCGGTTCGGTTACACTTGCTGCGGGGACTTTCAGCACCAACAACGGGACCAGCCCGCGGGCTTTGGATCTCGGCCTCACGCCGGGCAACGCCAGTTCGACCAACGACACCGCTTTCTATGTGAACAGCGGTGTGACCATGAGCAACACGATCTACGTTGCCCCTGCGGGCGCGGGAAGCTTGGGCACTCGCACCCTGGGCACGGAAAGCACGAGCGGCACGGCGACCTTCAACGGCGAGATTTACTTGGGAGGCGACCTCGTTGTCTCCGCAGCCGGCGGAGGAAATGCGCTCTTCACTGGCAATATCATCAACAGCGGAAACCTGACCAAGAGCGGCAACGGAACCGTCACACTCACAGGCGCCAACACCGCTGCGGGCTCCGTCCTTGTCGGTGCGGGGACTTTGGCTGTCTCCGGAGGTTCGGCCATCAATGACACCAATGCCGTCACTGTCTCCAACAGTGCCACTCTCTTGCTTTCCTCCTCCGAGACGGTCGGTTCGGTTGCCGGCGCCGGCAACATCGGTCTGGGCGTCAATAGCCTTGTGACCGGCGGAAACAATTCCAGCACCTCTTTCACCGGGGTGATGAGCGGACCTGGATCCGTTTTCAAGGCCGGCAACAGCTACACCGGCACGTTGACCATCAACGGTGGCGCCATTCTTTTGACCAATGGCGGAACCGTCGGTGGCACCAATGCCGCCGTGCGCATCGGCAGCAGCGGTTCCCTCAAACTCAACAACGTCAACGCCGAGGTGGCCTCCGTCGGGGAAGTTGGTCTGAATAATGGCGGCAGCATCGATCTTGGTTCCGCTACCCTTACCGTGAGCGGAAACGCCTACAGCGTTTACCAAAATTCCATCAGCGGCACGGGCGGCTTGACCAAGAGCGGCACGGGGACACTCAACCTCTACGGAACCCAAAGTTTCAGCGGCGCCGTTTCGGTGGGTGCGGGAGAACTCAACTCGTCGGTTGCCCTCGCGGCGACCTCTTACTCCGTCAGTGGCGGATTGCTCGGTTCCACGGCGGCAAATGTGTTTTCTGACAGCGCCATCTTCGCGCTGACTGGCACCGGCACTCTGCGTGTGGGCGGTAGTGACACCGTGGGAACAATCTCGGGAGCGTCCACGACTGCCGTGACTGTCACCAATGGAACGCTTACGACGACCTACGCCTCCGGCAGCAACACCCTGGCCTCCACCATTTCGGGTGTGGGCAGCTTCGCCAAGAGCGGATCGGGAACCCTTTCGCTCACGGGAACGGCTTCCGGCATCGGATCGCTCGCTGTCACCGGCGGTCGTTTGCAAGTCGGCGACAACGGGACCGCCGGCAGCATCGGCAACGTCAACGTGGCGGTCTCGGCCGGAGCGGACCTCGCGTTCTACCGCTCGGACAGCTTGAGCTACGCCGGAGTGGTATCGGGGGCGGGGGGGCTGAGTAAATTGGGCGCAGCCACCCTCACGCTTAGCGGCGCCAACACCTACACGGGCTCCACCGCCATCAACGAAGGCACGCTTTTCGTCACCAACGGATCAGCCATCTCCGACTCGAGCGCTGTCACGATCGCAACCGGGGCTGCTTTGGCTCTTGGATCGAACGAAACAATCGCTTCGCTTGGCGGTTCCGGGACGCTCTCGCTCGGCGGAAGCCAGCTCATCGCCGGAGGAAGCGGTGCCTCGACGGTCTTCTCGGGCATCGCCTCCGGCAACGGCAGCATCGTCAAGCAGGGTTCCGGGACGCTGTCATTGTCCGGTGCCAACACTTTCACCGGCGGGCTCTTCATCGATAATGGTGCAGCCGACTTGGCCGGCGGGTCCATGGCAGCCGGCGTTATCGAGATCGGCGGCGGGACATCCGGAGGTCTTCAGCCCGGCAACGATGCCAAGCTCACCGTTTCGACCAATGCCACCTTCAGCCGCAACATCACGGTCAATTCGGAAACGAACAACGTCGGCGTGACCGGGCTTCGTACCATCGAGTTCGCGAATCCTTCGGCGACGGTGGCCACCCTTTCCGGTTCGCTCAGTCTGGAAAAGCAGCTGTTCGTCTCGGCAAACAGCGGAGTCACGGGCGTCTTTTCCGGAGCGATCTCCGGATCCGGAAACATGGTCAAACAGGGCGCCGGAACGGTTGCCCTTTCGGGTGCCAGCACCGCGAGCGGGGGACTCTACATCGACAACGGCACGATCAATCTCAACGGCGGTTCGATTGCATTCGGCGGAATCGACATCGGCGGCGGCGTGAACGGATCTTCACAGCCCGGCAACAGTGCCACCTTGAGAGTGTCTACGGGGAGCTTCACGCAAAGCCTGACGGTGAACGCCGAAACCAATTCCAGCGGTGTTTCGGGCTCGCGCTTCATCGAGTTCGCCAACGCGTCGGGGACTTCCGCTTTGTCGGGTTCGATCGCCGTGGAGAAGACCGTGTCGGTGAGCACTGCCGGAGCGCAAGGGGTTCTTTCCGGTGTCATTTCCGGCGCCGGCGGTCTGACCAAAACAGGCAGCGGCACATTGACGCTCTCGGGGGCCGGTGCCAACACCTTCAGCGGGACCGTAACAGTCAGCGGTGGCGTGCTTGAACTCGCCAAGAGTGTGAGCAACGCAGTCAACGGCAACCTTGTTGTCGGCAGCGGCACGACGGACAGTTCAGTAAAACTTCTGCTTTCGAC
>JBEDBL010000106.1:0-9430 GCA_041177245.1 Verrucomicrobiota bacterium | reverse complement strand
CCCTGCTCACCGGCTGCGCCACCGGCCGCAAACTTCCTGCCTACGAAAAACCGCTGGCCCACACCCCTGTCCAGAGCGTCCGCACCACGGCTTACACCCACACCGAGTCGGACCACATCAAACACGGCCGCAAAACAGCCGCCGGGACCACGCTGAGGCGCGGAGGGATCAACAGCGCCGCAGCCGACTGGTCGCGCTGGCCGCTCGGCACCAAGTTCCGCCTCACCGAGACCGGCGAAGTTTTCGAGGTCGACGATTACGGCTGGGCACTGGCCGGCACCAACACCATCGATATCTACCAACCCTCGCGCGCGCAGATGAACCGCTGGGGCGTGCGCCGCGTGACGATAGAGATTCTAGAATGGGGAGATCCCCAACGCAGTTACGAAGTCCTCAAACCGCGCACCAAATTCGCGCATGTAAAACGCATGGTCCGCCAGCTCGAAGACCGCTACGCGTTGTAAGGCTCGCATTTCGTTTTATGGAATCGCGCCGCGCGCGCCACCAGATTCCACACATACCTTGTGCGGTGGCGCGGGGGATTTTAGGTTGCAAGCGATGAGTTGTGTTTTACGGATCGGGCTTTGCGCGGCGATCATGACAGTGGGGTGCCGCCGACCGGAGCCGGAGGATCAACGTGCTTGGGAAAAAAATCCGGGGCTCGATCCGCACTCGACGGGACAAACCCTCAAAGGCCGAATCGGGCCGGCGCTGCAGGATGTGACTTTCCGTCTGGATCCGGCGCGCGGGACGGCGGCGAAGACTGCCCGGTCGCAATCGGCCGAGACGGAGGACGATTTGTACCTGCAAGCGGCGCGGAGCGGTCAGGCGTGGGCGCAGGTGAAACTGGGCACGAAGTATGTGGCGCAATCCGGCGATCTGGCCCGCTTGGGAGAGGGTTTGCACTGGCTGAACGCCGCAGCGGACCAGAACAACACTGAAGCGCTGCGCGTGCTGGCGGCGCTCTCCATGGAAGGCCGCGGTGTCGATCAGTCGGAGAAGCAGGCCTACAAATACATACGCCGTGCCGCCGAGTTGGGTTCGCCGGAAGCGCAATATGAGTTGTCGAACATGTTGGCGGGCGGACAGGGGCTGGGACGCGATCCGGAAGCGGCGCTCGTCTGGGGAAAGAAAGCCGCGCGGCAAGGTTATGCTCCCGCCCAGTTCACCGTGGGGCGCATGCTGGTGAACTCCGTCGAACGGGAGCGCAAAAATGAAGGTGTCGATTTTTTGCAGCGCGCAGCCGATAGCGGCCACATCGGGGCACTACTGATGCTATCGACGGCATTGGCTCGCGGGGAATTCGGGCTGGAGAAAGACGAGTCCCGCGCCGAGGAGTTGCTCAAGACCTACGCGGAAAATGGAAATGCGGACTGCCAGTTCGCGTTGGCTTCGCTCTACCGCAACGGCGAGACATTCGCCAAACGGCGCTCCGAGGCCCTCGAATGGCTGCGCCGCGCGGCGGCGGGAGGCAACCGCCAAGCCGCGGAAATTCTCGGCAAGATGGAGACTCCTCCGTCTCCGTAGCAGTGCGGCCTCAGCGCCGGAAGCGGCGGCGGAAAGCGCGGATGCCCAAGGCTGCGCCGCCGAGTGCAAGCAGTGCGTAGGTAGAAGGCTCGGGAATGACATCGATCTGCACAATCTGGCCGTTGATGGTGGTCGTGCCGTCGAAGCTGGCCGACTGTGCGAAAGTGTTGGCTGTGATGGTGAGGTTGAAGCCTTTCGTTGCTTCGTATTGCGCCTGGGTAACGTATTCGGTTCCGTTGTAGATGGTGCCGCCGCCGGACATGGCGAAGTAATAGTTGTATGTGGCGCCGCTGATCGAACTGAAGAAGTTCACATTTTGATCAGTGAAGAATCCGCCCTTGATCTGCTTGGCGGCGCCACCTGTGTAAAGCGCATCGCCGCTGAAATAGACGTTGATAATGTTCGCGCCATTGAGCGACTGACTGAAAGGTGTGGTGCCGGTAATGCGCACGAGATCGTTCACGCTGGAATTTGGCGTGTTGAAGACCGGCGCAAGGCCGGTGAACTCGACGTTGAAATCCAAACCGCCCGAAGGATCGACCTGCGTCGTGGTGAGAATGCCGGGGCTGTTGCCGGGATCAATGGAACCAGCGCCGCCGAGCGCACCGACCGTGCCGTAGCCGCCAAGCTTGGCTCCGGACGAAACGGAAACGGACGAACTGGTGGAGAGGATGGCGCCGACCAAGCGCAACTCGCCGACGCTGACCGCGGTATTGCCGGTGTAGCTGTGTGTTCCGCCGAGGGAGAGTGTCCCGCTACCGGCCTTGGTTAGTCCGCCGCCGACGCCGCTGATCACGCCGCCGCTGTAAGAACTCGTGCTGGCGGCGACCGTCGTGGTGAGACGGTTGCCACCGAGATTGATTGCACCACCGGTGCCGGACAGCGCGCCGATCGTGTCATCGCCGCCGAGGTTGTAAGTCCCGCTATTCAGCGTGACCGATGCCGTGTCGCTGAGGATATTGGCCGCAGTGGTTTCGAAGTTGCCGCCACTGATCGTGACACCCGATGAGGCCAAGGCGACACCCGTGCTGAGTTTTCCTCCGGACACCGCGGTGGTGCCGCCGTAAGACTGCGTGCCGTACAAATTCATCGTGCCCGTGCCGCTCTTGACCAGATTGCCCGCGCCACCGATGGAGTTCATGTAGCCGGTCCAATTGTCGCCTGCGACGGTCAAAGTCGCGCCTGCGCCGATCGCCGCCGTCCCCCCGTTTGTGTTTCCCCACTCGCGCATAGATGCAATCGTCATGCTGGTATTGACCGAAAGCGAAGCGCCGGAGGCGATGTAAACATCGGATGTGCCGTTGCCCAAGGTGCCCGAACCGGATACGGTCAAGTTGCCTTGGGCGATGCGCGTATCGCCGGAGTAAGTATTGACGCCGCCCAGCGTGAGAACGCCGGCTCCGTCTTTGTAAACCGAGGTTACGGTGCTATCTTGTGTGTTACCGGAGCCGCTGATGGCTCCATTGATGGTGATATTTCCGCCGGTGTTGGCGCCGCTACCGCCGATGGCACCGATGAAAAGGACATTGTTGCCCGCGCCGACATTGCCGCCGATGGTGAGAGAACCCGAGGTTCCCGTGGTATCGGCGTTGATGCGGCTGTTGGCACCGAGGGAGATAGTGCCATTCCATGCATTGGTCCCGCCCGTATTGCGCAGGGCGCCGTTGGCACCGCTCACACCGACACCATTCAAGGCGAGCGACTCGTTGGCCACAGTGATTCCTCCGGTCGCTTGGTAAAGGCTGATAGCGCCCCCGCTTGAGACGGTGGTGCCGTTGGCGGTGCCGCCGAGAGCCCCGGCATTCTGGACTTCAAGCCGCGCATTCGCGTTGACGGTGGTGAGGCCCGTGTAGCTGTTGCTGCTTGCCAGATTGACTTGCGATCCGGCATCGCCACCGACAAACACGGCGTTGACCGAAGCGGAGGAGGTGCTGGTCGCCGCGAGGCCGTCAGAGATAGCGCCCGGCGTAAAAGTGTTGCCGCCGCCTAGAGCATAACCCAGTTCGACTGTCCCGGTGTCGGAGAGGGAAGCGTTCTTCCAAAACGAATTTTGGTTGCTGTCGCCGTACGTGTAGATAGCAAAGCTATCGATGGTGCCACCACCGGCGGCCATCGTGTTGTTGTAATACCAAGTTCCGCCTATCTGTGCATCAAAGGTGGTGGCTGACGTGACTTTGATCACGAATGCGCGATCGGCATTGGCGCCTAAGCTGGAATCGCGGGGAGATCCGCCGCTGTAAACTTTCCAGCCTCCCGTGTTGTCCAATTGGAATCGTGCTTCGGTCGCGCTGTCGGTCGCGGCGAAAAAGTTGGCGTACGATGTGCTGTCGCGAAAAGAGATCCCCAGATAGCCGCCAGCGCTCGGGTTGGCCGACGTGAATGCCGTAATGGTGAAAGTGTCGCCAACTTGCAGGGCACGAACAGCACCAGTGTTGCCGTTTCCTGTGGTGTTGAAAGTTTGGAAGGCAGCCGCGCCGGGAGTGTTATTGAAAGAACCTCCGTTGGCATAGTTGCCAAGCTCGGTGGCGCCGTTGTTAAACGTGCCGGCGTAGGGCGGGTTATTGTTCTTCTCCGTCTGCAAACTGTTGAAGTTCCCCGTCTGCATCGTGTAACTGACGGTCGCCGCCAGGGCAGGGCTCACGATGAGAGCGAAAAACAGCGCAACAGCCGCGCACGCACGAAAAAGTCCGTTGCCTATCAGGGGCAGGATTCGCAAAAAATTAGCGTTAGCGGTTTGATCCACTGGGAGGGGGATATTTTCGTGTGGTTCGGGGCGGTGGCGCGGGCCGATTTTAGGAAGGTTTTCCCTGCAAATAATCTGATATATCGGGCTCGTTCTGTCAATCGGCCACCCCCAGTGCCCGCATCGAGATATATCGGCCCTGAAATCGACCCGTTCGGAAATCAAAAACCCCGGCCCGGGAAGGATCCGGACCGGGGTTTTTGTGTTTTACGGCTCGGGGGAAATTATCGGCGGAAGGAAAGTCGGGACTGAGGCTGCGTTTCGATGCTCAAATAAACGCACGAATTTGGCTTCGTCAACTGAAAATGCGGCGAAATTTGCGGGGAGAAAAAGTTTCGGTCCAAGGGGGCACAACTCACTGGACGGCAGCGTCTTTCCCGCTCTGACGGCTGACATCGGAAGCGGGGAAATCACCCAATTTGAGCTGGATTTCGGAAAGGGTGAGCCAGGCTTCCGAATCGCCGGGATTCGAGTCGAGGTGCTTTTGCAAGAGGGCGGCGGCCTCCGGCAGCTCGGCTTCGCGCAAGGCGACTGCGGCTTGCATTTTAAGGAGGCCTTCGGCCTGCGAATCGTATTTTTGCAATATGTCGAGAGATGCACGCGCTGAGTCTATGTCGCCGCGTTTGGTTTGCATGGCGGCATGATCCAGCAGTGCGGCGGTGTTATCGGGTTGCAGTGCGAACCCTCGCGAGAAGGCCTCCTCCGCGCGCTCCCCTTCCCCTCTCAATCCGAGCAGGCGCCCCGCGGTGAAATGGGTGAGAGGATCGCGGGGGTTCTGCAGTTGCGCGCGCTCGTAAGCGACGATGATGTCGGTGGTATCCCAACCGAGTGCGGCACGACGCCGCAAATCGCGCACTTTTTCTTCGAGCAGAGCGCGTCGACTCGGTTCCGCCTGCTTCATGACAAGGCTCCACATGTCGTGCTCGTCGTATCCGGTGAAAAGCATATCGCGGCGTGCCTCGTTCTCGGCTTGGGGAAATTTCCGCCACCAAGCAGCAGCTTCCGGGCTTTCGTCGCGCGGGGCGATTCCCCACAAGGCCGCCATGCCGTCGACGATCGATTCAGCCACGGCAACGCGTCCCGCGAAGGTGAGATGCGAATCATCGAGGAAAATCTCGTCGTCGGTGCCACGTGTGGGATTTTCGCCGTGCAGAAACCGGTCGGCATCGATCGTGGCAATGGCGGGAACGGACTCGCCGGCGATCTTCCGGTGCAGCGCATGGAAATCGTTTTTATTTTCCTCAGCTGATGCGCCGGTGCGTTTGGTCGCGGGCAGAACGAACAGAACTTTGACGCCGTGCGTAAGCGCGGGATCAACGAGGCCTCGCACGCCGGCTTCGTCCCCGGAAACCGCATCCTCTTCCGCGTAGAGCACGATCATGTCGGGCTCGAGAGCCATGGCCGCATCGACCGATTCGCGCCATGCGCCGGCGCCACCGCCCGCGGAAAGATTCACCGCCTCGAGGGGTTCGCTGGGAAACCTGGCGCGCCAACGTGCTTCGATGACCCGGCCGAGATGATAGCAGGTCATGGGAAAACCCGCAGCGGCGGAGCCACCGAGGAGGACAACCCGGCGGACACCGGGAGATCTCGCCGCTGATACCCATACCGGCGGAATGGCCTGTTGTGTCCCCCGGTCGGCCAAGCGACGACCAAAATCCGGATCATTTCTGAAGTAGGTCTCCCCGTTGTGCCGGACCTTTTGCAAAGGGCCCACCGAAGCGAACCGATGGAAAAGACCGACAAGCAGACCGATAAACAGAAGCAGAATGAGTCCGGCGAGGGCTAGTCTGACAGCGGGGCGAGACCGGTTGGTAAAAATAGGCATAGGGTGCGGGGCGGATTTCAGACAAAACAGAGCAGCGCGCGAACGCGGGGCCCGGTTGGTTGAACCTGTTGTTCAGTAGGCAATTTCGCGGATCTTGTCACACGTCACTTTTCTCTTGTCTCTTTTCGGCCCCGCCCCTATTCTTTCCGGCCAATTTTGCCATGAAGACTTTTTCCGCCAAATCCGAAGATGTGGACCGCAACTGGTGGATCGTTGACGCCGAGAACCAGATCCTCGGGCGCCTCGCGACCAAGATTGCCGACGTCCTGCGCGGCAAAAACAAAGCCATTTTCACCCCGCACTGCGACACGGGCGACTTCGTCGTGGTGGTCAATGCTTCGAAAGTCCGCGTCACCGGAAAAAAGACCACGGCCAAAGTTTACACCAGCTTCTCCGGCTACGTGGGCGGCCACAAAAGCGAAACCTTCGAGAAACGCAAAGCGCGCCGTCCCGAACTTCTCGTCGAGCGCGCCGTGCGCGGCATGATCCCGCACAACCGCCTCGGCCGCGCGCAATTCACCAAACTGAAAGTCTACGCCGGCACCGAACATCCGCACGCCGCGCAGCAACCGAAAGAACTCAAAATCTCCTGATCATGTCCGAAGTCCACACCGCCACCGGCCGCCGCCGCACCTCCACCGCCCGCGTCCGCCTCAAATCAGGCTCGGGCAAAATCGAGGTCAACAGCCGCGAGTTCAACGATTACTTTCCCACCACCAGCCTGCAGACCGCGGTGCTCCGTCCGCTCGAACTCGTCGGGCGCACCCAGACGGTCGACATTTTCCTCAAGACCGAAGGAGGCGGCGTGAACGGACAAGCCGGCGCGGCCAGCCTCGCCATCGCGCGCGCCCTGCTCAAACTGGACGAGAATCTCCGTCCCGAGCTGAAGAAAAACGGATTGCTCACCCGCGATCCGCGCATGAAGGAACGCAAAAAGCCCGGCCGTCCCGGCGCCCGCAAGCGTTTCCAGTTCTCCAAGCGCTAAAGCATGCGCGCCCTGCGCGTCTCAATCCTGTTAGCCTTGTCCGTGCTCGCAGCACGGGCGGAAGACATGCCCGTGTTCGAGGCGGGGAATTTCAAATTCGCCGTGCCGGCGGGATGGAACTCCGTCATCCCCTCCTCGCCGATGCGGAAGGCGGAACTGCATGTCCCGGGTCCCGAGGGCACAGGAAGCGCGGGGGAGGCTGTTGTCACGGTGTTTCATTTCGGCCCGGGCCAAGGCGGCGGCGTGCAGCAGAATATCGACCGCTGGTTCGGGCAATTCGACGGCGACAACGACGCCAAGGGTGCTTCAACCGCAAAGGAAACCATCGGCACAGTTCCGGTCACCTTCGCCCGCGCCCGCGGCACGTTCCAAAGCGGAATGCCTGGACAACCCACCACGCCGCTCGAAGGACAATCCCTCATCGGCGCGATCCTCGAGAGCCCGAACGGCGACGTCTACGTCAAGATGACCGGGCCCGCGCCGACGGTGGAAAAAGCAGAACCGGCCTTCGTGCAAATGATCCGCGCGGCGTGCGGGCATTGAGCCAGCGGACGCTGGGAGCCTTTACCACAGAGAACGTAGGGGGTGTTGATATCGGGTCCAACTCGGCGTCGACCCAAACCGCATCGATATTCTGACTGGTTTGACCGCATTGAATTTCAAAGATGGATGGGCTAAGCGTGTAGAAATCAAACTCAACGGCGTCGCGCTGCCGGTGCTTGATCGCGATTCTTTCCGCCGAAACAAAGTCGCGCTCGGTCGGAACAAAGACCTCGCTGATATCGAAGACTTGGTCTGATTTGTGTAGGGCTGCCGCCGCTAAGCTTCGAACGCTCCGCGTTCTGGCGCGGTCTACTTCATCACCGCCAGCAGCGTGTCAGCGATCGTGCTGGGGGTTTCGGCCACGGCGATGCCGGCGGCGCGTAGCGCTTCTTTTTTCGCCGAGGCGGTGCCCTTGCCCCCGGAAATGATCGCGCCCGCGTGACCCATGCGGCGCCCCGGGGGTGCGGTCGCACCGGCGATGAATCCGGCCACGGGCTTGTCGCAATTTTCTTTCAGCCAAGCCGCCGCTTCCTCCTCGGCGCTGCCGCCGATTTCACCGATGAGAATGATCCCGTGCGTGTCGGGATCACCGGCGAAAAGTTTCACCGCATCGAGCGTGGTCGTGCCGATGATCGGGTCGCCGCCGATGCCGATGCAGGTGGATTGCCCAACCCCGCGACTAGTCAATTGCCACACCGCCTCGTAAGTCAGCGTGCCGGAACGCGAGACGACACCGATGTGTCCCGGCTTGTGTATGTAGCCGGGCATGATGCCGATCTTGCACTGGCCGGGCGTGATGATGCCCGGGCAATTCGGACCGATGAGACGGCATGTTTTGTTCCCGAGCAGTTCTTTGACACGCATCATGTCCATCACGGGAATTCCTTCCGTGATGCAAACGATGAGTTCCACCCCGGCGTCCGCCGCCTCGAGAATGGCGTCCGCTGCGAACTCGGGGGGTACGAAAATCATGGTCGCATTGCAACCGGTTTTCTTGCGCGCTTCGTGAACTGTGTCGAAGACCGGCACTTTGTCGTCGAACATCTCTCCGCCGCGGGCGGGAGTGACTCCGGCCACGACATTGGTGCCGTATTCCATGCAATTGCGCGTGTGGAAGGCACCGGACTTTCCGGTGATCCCCTGCACGACGAGGCGGGTGTTTTTATCGACGAGAACGGACATGGTCAGGATTTGGCGAGTTTGACGATTTCGCTGGCTGCGCTGTCGAGATCAGTGGCAGTGACGATGGGAAGTCCGGACTCGGCGAGCAGCTTGCGGCCCTGCTCGACATTGGTTCCCTCAAGGCGGACGACGAGCGGGATACCGAGTTTCACCGACTTCACCGCATTGAGGATGCCCTGGGCGATGACGTCGCACTTCATGATGCCGCCGAAAATATTGACCAGGATCGCTTTCACGTTGGCATCAGAGAGAAGGATCTTGAAAGCCTCGGTGACCTGCTCCTCGCTGGCGCCGCCGCCCACGTCGAGAAAGTTGGCCGGTTCGCCACCGTGGTGCTTGATAATGTCCATCGTGGCCATGGCAAGCCCGGCGCCGTTGACCATGCAGCCGATGTTTCCGTCCAGCCCGATGTAGCTGAGGTGGTGCTTGGAGGCGGCGACTTCGCGCGGGTCTTCCTCGGCAACGTCGCGGAGGGCGACGATATCGGGATGACGGAAGAGCGCGTTGTCATCGAAGGAAAATTTTGCGTCGAGGGCGAGGACTTCGCCGCCGTTGGTGAGGACGAGAGGGTTGATCTCGACCATCGAGCAGTCGCATGCGGTGAAACAGCGGTAGAGCGCGG
>JBEDBL010000105.1:0-9447 GCA_041177245.1 Verrucomicrobiota bacterium | reverse complement strand
GAAGGACGTTGCCGACGTTGCGCGCGGCGCGGAAGGTGGTTTCCTCGAAAGCCGGCGAAACGATGAGCACGTTGCGCGCTTCCTTCGCGTTGGTCTTCACGAAGGCGACGAACTTCGCCGTCTTGCCGTCCGGAATGGCCGGCGCGTCGACGAGGAGGACATCGCCGGCGAGGATGCGGGCGCTGAGCGCCTTGCGCAGCGCGAGCTTGCGCACCGACTTGGGTGTCTTCTTCGAATAGTCGCGAGGCTTCGGTCCGAAGACCACGCCGCCCCCGCGCCAGATGGGCGAAGATTTGTAACCGGCGCGGGCGCGGCCCGTGCCTTTCTGGCGCCAGGGTTTGGCGCCGGAGAGATTCACATCGGCTTTCGTCTTGGTGCAGGCCGAGCCGGTGCGGCGGTTGGCGCGCAGGGCGGTGACCACGTCGTGGACAGCCTGCGTGCCCTTGCCATTTTCGATGATGGCGATGTTGGCCTTCTTGGCCTCGGCGGCGGTGAGAACTTTGGCGCTCATGTTTTACTTCTTCTTGGCGGATTTCTTTATCGACGGGCGGACAACCACGTAGGTGCCTTTGGCGCCCGGGACCGCGCCGCTGACGAGGATGACGCCGTCTTCCTCGCGGACTTGGACCACTTGCAAATTCTGCACGGTGACTCGCTCGTCGCCCATGTGCCCGGGCATACCCATGTTTTTCCACACGCGGCCGGGAGTGGAACGGTTGCCGATGGCGCCGGTGCGGCGATGCATCATGGAACCGTGGCTGGCCGGCTGGCCGTCATAATTGTGCTTCTTCATCGCGCCTTGGAAACCTTTTCCCTTGGACTGGCCGATGACGTCGACGAACTGGCCGACTTCGAAAGTGGTGACCGGGACATCGGCACCCGCGTCGAGCACGGCGCCGCGGAATTCGCGGATGATTTTTTTCGGGGTCGAAGATGTTTTGGCGAAGTGACCGGTCTGCGCCTTGCCCACGCGCGAGGGTTTCTGATCGTCGAAACCGACCTGCACCGCGACATAGCCGTCGGTGTCCGCAGTTTTCACTTGCAGGACCTTGTTGCCCGCGGCGGCGATCACCGTGACCGGCGTGGAGACGCCTTTGTCGTCGTAGACGCGGGTCATGCCGAGTTTTTTACCGATTAATCCGAGGCTCATGGTGGCGACTAGATTTGGATGTTGATGTCGACGCCGGCCGGAAGGTTGAGGCGGCGGAGTTCATCCACCGTCTTCGCGGTGGGATCGATGATGTCGAGGAGACGCTTGTGCGTGCGCCGCTCGAACTGGTCCATCGACTTTTTGTCGACGTGCGGGGAGCGGTTGACGGTCCAGCGCTCGATTTTGGTCGGGAGCGGAACGGGACCGGCCACGGCGGAACCGCTGCGTTTGGCCGTCTCGACAATTTCGAGGACGGAACGGTCGAGCAGCATGTGGTCGAATGCTTTGAGTCGGATGCGTATGCGCGATGCGGCCATGGTCGTTATTTCTTTTGGCTGTCGAGAACGGCGGCGAGCACCTGCGACGGCACTTGTTCGAAGTGGGACGGCTCCATCGAGTAGGAGGAGCGGCCCTTGGAAAGCGAGCGGATCGCCGTGGCGTAACCGAACATCTCGGCCAGCGGCACATCGGCGAGGACCGTGCTGAGGTGGCCTTTGGTCTCGATGCCCTGGATCTTGGCGCGGCGGCGGTTGAGATCGCCCATGATGTCGCCCTGGAATTCGTCAGGCGTGATGTTCTCCACCTTCATGATCGGTTCGAGGAGGACGGCTTTGGCCTTCTTCAGTGCGTCCTTGAGCGAGAAAATCGCGGCGAGTTTGAAGGCCATTTCGTTCGAATCCACGTCGTGGAAAGAGCCGTCGACAATGTCAACGTTGATGTCGATGACCGGGTAGCCGCCGATGATGCCGTTGAGCACGCCTTCCTCGATGCCCTTGATGCAGGCCGGGATGTATTCCTTCGGGATGGTGCCGCCGACGATCTTGTTCTCGACGGTGAGGCCTTTGCCGCGCTCGTTGGGCTGGACCTTGATGATGACGTGGCCGTATTGACCGCGACCGCCCGACTGCTTGATGAGTTTTCCTTCGCCGTCGGCCGCCGCGAGGATCGTTTCCTTGTAGGCGATCTGCGGTTTGCCGGCGTTTGCCTCGACTTTGAATTCGCGCATCATGCGATCGCGGATGATTTCGAGGTGAAGCTCGCCCATGCCCGCGATGATGGTCTGGCCGGTTTCCTCGTGGGTGAAGACGCGGAAAGTCGGGTCTTCCTCGGCGAGTCGCTGCAGCGCGATGCCCATCTTTTCCTGGTCGACCTTGGTCTTCGGTTCGATGGCCATGGAAATGACCGGCTCGGGGAAAGAGGGCGGTTCGAGCAGGATCGGATGGTCCTCGTCGCAGAGCGTGTCGCCCGTGGTGATGTTCTTGATGCCGACGATCGCGGCGATGTCGCCCGAGTAACAAGTGTCGATGTCCTCGCGCTTGTCGGCTTGGATCTGGATGAGACGGCTGATGCGCTCGCGTTTGCGCGTGCGCGGATTGTAGACGTTGTCGCCCTTGGAAAGTTTGCCGGAGTAGACGCGGAAGAAAACGAGTTTGCCGACGAACGGATCGCTCCAGAGTTTGAAGGCAAGCGAAGCGAAATTGCCATTGTCGTTGGCCGGCGCATCGATCGGCGTGGCGTCGTCGGGGTCTTGTCCCTTGGCCGACGGGATGTCGAGCGGGCCGGGCAGATAATCAACCACGGAATCGACGAGGTATTGCACACCCTTGTTTTTGAAAGCGGAACCGCCGGCGACGGGGACGAATTTGTTGGCGATCGTCTGGCGGCGGATCGCGGCCTTGAGGTCCTGTTTGCTGATCGGTTTTTCCTCGAGGAACATCATGCCGATTTCCTCGTCGAGATCGGTCATCTGGGTGACGAGATCTTCGTAGGCTTTTTTGGCCAGTTCCTTGTGGTCATCCGGAATTTCGGCGACCTCGTAGGTCGAGCCCATCACGTCGTTGTCCGAGTAAAGGATCGCTTTCTGGTTCACCACGTCGATCTGGCCGCGAAGATTGTCCTCTTTGCCGAGAGGGATGAGGATCGGCCAGACATTGGCGCCGAGTTTGACGCGCATGCTCTCGACAGCCGCATCGAAGTCGGCGCCGGTGCGGTCCATCTTGTTGACGAACGCGATACGCGGGACGTTGTATTTGGTGGCCTGGCGCCAGACGGTTTCGGACTGGGGTTGCACACCGGCAACCCCGCAGAACACGGCGATAGCGCCGTCGAGCACGCGGAGCGAGCGCTCCACCTCGGCGGTGAAATCCACGTGGCCCGGCGTGTCGATGATGTTGACGCGCATTTTGATGCCGTCGAACAGCTTGAAAACATCCTTCTCCTGCTTCTGGAGCCACGAGCAGGTGGTTGCGGCCGAAGTGATGGTGATGCCGCGCTCGCGCTCCTGCTCCATCCAATCCGTCACCGTGGTCCCCTCGTGCACCTCGCCGATCTTGTGGATCATGCCGGTGTAAAAAAGGATGCGCTCGGTCAGCGTTGTCTTGCCGGCGTCGATGTGCGCGCAAATGCCGATGTTGCGCGTGCGCTCGAGAGGGAACGCGCGGTCGGGCGAATTCGGGTTCGCTGTGGCGGCTGGTGCGGTGGCGGTGGCGGACATGAGAAAGAACGGTTGCTGCGGTTTACCAGCGGAAGTGGGCGAAGGCGCGGTTGGCTTGGGCCATCTTGTGCATTTCGTCGCGCTTTTTGATGGCATTGCCTTGGCCGGCGGCTGCGTCTTTGAGTTCGGTGGCCAGCGCATCCTTCATCGGAACGGCTTTGCGCTTGGAGGCGAAGGTGACAAGCCAGCGCATGGCTAGGGCGTATTGGCGCTCGGCGGGAACTTCCATCGGCACCTGGTAGGTGGCTCCGCCGACGCGGCGGGATTTCACCTCGAGGCGAGGGCGCACGTTGTCGAGCGCCTTGGTGAGAACGTCGAGCGGATCGACCGCATCGCTGCCTTCGCGGCATTTTTCGATCGCGGTGTAGACGATGGACTCCGCCGTGGACTTCTTGCCGTCGCGCATCACGGTGTTGATCAGTCGCGTGACCATCGGGCTGCCGTAGCGGCTGTCACCGAGGGTCGTGCGTTTTGTTGCTCTGCGTCTGCGTGCCATGGTTGGAAAAGATGGGGTTTACTTCTTCTTGGCGGCGGCTTCGGCGCCGGCTTTCGGGCGCTTGGCCCCGTATTTCGAGCGTCCGCGGCGGCGTCCATCCACGCCGAGCGTGTCGAGCGAACCGCGCACAATGTGGTAGCGCACGCCGGGCAGATCCTTCACGCGGCCGCCGCGCACGAGCACGATCGAGTGCTCCTGCAGGTTGTGGCCCTCGCCCGGAATGTAGGCGATGACTTCCTGGCCGTTGGTCAGGCGGACCTTGGCCACCTTGCGCAATGCGGAGTTGGGTTTTTTCGGCGTGCGGGTCATGACCTGCACGCAGACGCCGCGGCGTTGCGGACAATTGACGAGCGCGGGCGACTTCGACTTCAAAGTCACTTTGCTGCGTCCTTTGCGGACAAGTTGGTTGATCGTAGGCATTGCTTCTGAAAATTCCGCCGCCGTTTTCAGGCGACAAAAAAACCACGCGAACGTGGTTCTTCGCGAAGTCCCGACAGTGTGCAGGACGGGAGAGACTATCGGAACGAATCCTTACGGCAAGAGATTTTCGAAAAAATTTTTTAGAAGCCCGCTTCTGGGAACGGTCGATCAATCTGAAAGCCCGCTCCCACGCGGGAGAGGTCTCCTAATCGCCTGGCGATATCCAGAAGGCAGAAGGGCGACGGCTCCGGGTGCGGTATAGACCGCCGACTTCTCGCGTGCAAGTTCGGCGGCCACGTCGGGGTGGCCGTTGGCAGCGATGATCGCGACAGCGACCGCGCGCTGCGGCGGTGAAAGCGAGGCCACGACGACATTGAAGTCATCAAACACGGCGAGCACATCCTGCGCCCCGCCGGCTTTGAGCAAAGCGAGCGCGTGCGTGATGCGGCGCTCGGTTGCCGCCGGCTCCTCGGCAACAGCGGCAGCGGTTTCCTGCGGATCAACGTCGCGATCGGCGAGCAGCAATTCAAACCGGCGATAGTCGGCCACGGACGGTGAATTCGCCGCGGCCGCCGATGTTTTACGCAGAGCTTCCAAGAGAAGTTCGAATTGTCCGCTGCGTTCGAAGCGGTCGCGGGCCAGACGGAAAGCGCCGTCGGCCCTGCCGGGTGCGGTGCACAGTTCTAGGAGACCGGCGTCGACGATTTCCGGCGAGCCCATGGCGTCGCACATACCGATGACCTGCAGCAATGTTCCCTCGCGCACCGAGGCGCGCAGGGCTTCCTGCAGCGCGGTTTGCGATTGCCGTGCACGACCGAGTCGGCGCGACGCGTGCGCGCGCGCCGCAAGTTGCAGAGACGACGGCGCGGACGAACCTGATTCGCTCATGGCCAGCAATTCGTCCCATCGTCCAAGAGCCTCGAGCACTTCGGCGCGCACCACGAATGCTGCGGTGATTTGCGCGGCGTTCCTCGCCGGCACAGCCTCCGAGGCCGATTCGAGATCGCCGCGTCGCAGAAACCACAGCGCCAAGGCCGCGCGGTGATTGGCCGATGCTGCCGCATAAAACGCCTTGAGGCGCGTGCGCATCTCGCTTTCCGACACCTCGCCCGTGCGAACGAGTTGCGTCGCGGCGGGAAGCAGCGAAGGATTCAAAGGTTTCTTGTCGCGCCAGGCGGCGGCCCATCTGCGGGCCCGTTCGTCATCGAGTTGCTGGCCGGAAAAACCCAGCCTCAGGAAAATGGGCAGCGACAGAGATTCGCGGGCTTAATGACGGAAGAGGCAAGACTCCGGCGGTGGCCGGTTTGGACCACTATAATGATTTCCTCAGACGCGGCGGATGCGTGACTGTGCGGCGCGAGAGGAACGAACCTCCTCTTCCGTGGCAGGCCGGAGTCCCAAGGAGCGCAGACGCGCGTCAAACTCTTCCTCTGTCGGATATGGGCCGCGCAAAACAAGCACGCGCCGGGGCGAATACTTACCCGTCCTTTCCGCGGTAGTCGCAGAGGTAGCGCTCATAGTTGTTCACAATATCGAGGTAGGCTTGCTCGAACGCAAGGGCGAAGTCCTGCTCTTCCACCAACTCCTTGGCAACAAGCCGTCCGCCGAAAGCAAGGATGTCCCGATGGGCGAAGCCGTGTGACGTGTCGTAGCGCGTCACGCAATGCATCTCGCCGTCGATGTCTGCCAGAAGGACAATGCGAAAGCCTGTCACTCTTCCACCGCGACTGCGGCGCTCGACCTCGACACGGCACGCACGATCAAGCCAAACGATCCAGTCTTTCTCCGGCATGAGGCAACCCCTTCGTTTACTTCGTTACCTTTTGTTCAAGTCTGCAGCGCCCTGGCCAGCGCCCCCGCCACCTCGCGGATATGGCCGGGTGTTAGCTCGGGAAAGATGGGCAGCGCCAGAGATTCGCGGGCCGCTTTTTCGGACTCGGGAAAATCGCCGGCCGAATGACCGAGCGAGGCAAAACATTCCTGAAGGTGCAACGGAACCGGGTAGTAAACGGCGCAGCCGATGCCGGCGGCGGTGAGTTTCTCGCGCACTTTGTCGCGGTCGGGCACGCGGACCACGTATTGGTGATAGATGTGGTCGTTCTTCACGCCGGAGGCGGCGTAGGGCTCGACGGGCAGCGTGATGCGGTCGAGCAAACCGAGCCTGGTGAATTCCTCGCGGTAGAGCGCGGCGTTGCGTCGGCGCGCCGCGTGCCATGCGTCGAGGTACGGGAGTTTGGCCGAAAGAACAACAGCTTGCAGCGCATCGATGCGGAAGTTGCCGCCCACTTTCTCGTGATGGTATTGCGCGCCCATTCCGTGGTTGCGCATGAGTCTAATCTGCGCGGCGAGATCGGCCTCACGGCATGTGGCCATACCCGCATCGCCGAACGCGCCAAGGTTTTTCGAAGGAAAAAAGCTGAAGTAGCTCGCCTCGCCGATCGCCCCGGCACGCAAAGTTTTCCCGCTTCTCGACGGATAATCGGCGCCGATGGCCTGCGCGGCGTCCTCGATGACCGGCAGGTCGAATTCTTTGGCGATAGCGCCGATGCGGTCCATGTCGCACACGCAGCCGAACAAATGCACGGGCATGATGGCGCGCACGCGGTTGCCCGCAGCAGTGACTGGCCGACCGTCGGGGCCGCTGCGGCATTTTTTGCGCAGGAGTTCGTCGAGTTTGCCCGGATCCATGTTGTAGGTCGCGGCGTCGATGTCGACGAAGACCGGTTCCGCACCGGTGCGGTGGATGCAACCCGCCGTCGCGAAGAAGGTGTAAGGCGTGGTGATGACCGCATCCCCCCGCCCTATGCCCATGGCCATGAGGATGGCGAGCAGCGCGTCCGTGCCGGACGACATGCCAATGGCGTGCCCGCACCCGGCGTAATCGCGCACGGCGGTTTCGATTTCGTCCACGGGCGGACCGAGGATGAATTGCTGGCTGTCGCACAGCGCGGCCATGCGGCGCTGCACGTCGTCTTTCACCTGCGCGTATTGCAGGCGCAAATCGAGCAGAGGGACTGCCACGAAGAAGCGGGTGTTAACGGATGACGCCGAACTCGGCGCGGCGGTTGGCCGCCCAAGCAGCTTCGCCGCCGCCGGAGTCGACGGGCATTTCCTCGCCGAAACTCACCGTTTGGACTCGGCCGGCGCCGATGCCGAGGCTGATGAGTTTCTCGCGCACGGCCAAAGCGCGGCGCTCGCCGAGCCCGCGGTTGTATTCCTCGGTGCCTCGATCGTCGGTGAAACCAGCGATGATGACATCACCCTTGGCGGAACGCATGAAGTCGGCCACGGCCTGCACTTTGCCCATTTCCGAACCACTGACCTCGAAGCTGTCGAAACCGAACTGCACGGGCGGGAATTGTCCCTTGGAAACATTGCCGCCGAGGTAGGACGAGCCGTCGGCGCGGTCGGGCAGCGGAACGCCGCTGACGTAATCGCCGTCGATGCCGGCATAATCGTCCTTGGGCTTGGTTTTGCACGAGGCCGCGAGAAGGACCAGGCAGAGGCCCGAGGCGAAAAGGATGGATTTTTTCATGGTGATTTTCAGGGTGTCAGAGCGACCAGGTCGGCTCGCTCACTTTGCCCAAACCGCTGACGATAGTTGTCGTCCGGCCCGTCGGGACGTCAAGGAGAATGAGGCTCGATCCGCTACTGAAAAGAAGGTGGCGCGAACTGCGTCCCCACACGGGATTCTGTCCCGAGGCGACGATCTTGGCGCCGCCGGCAGCGAGGTCCATGACCGCGACGGAAAATCCGCCGCCGGAGCGCACAGTGAAGGCGACTTTCTTGCCGTCGGGCGACCAACTCGGATCCGAGCAGTAACCGAAGCCCGTGGAGATCAGGCTGCCGCCGCCACCGCCCGCCCCGATGCGGTAAAGCTGCGGAGTGCCGCCGTTGTCCGATGAGTAAATGAGTTGGCCGCCGTCGGGCGACCATGTCGGTGAGGATTCGACTCCGCGCGTGCGCGTGAGGCGCCGCGCCATGCCGCCGTGCAAGCCGGTGATGTAGATTTCCGGATTGCCGTCTTTGCTCATGGTCAGCGCCATTTTGCCGCCATCGGGAGAAATGGCCGCGCCCGAGTTGGTGCCCGGAGCTTTGACCACGCGTTGACGCGCGCCCGAAGCCACGTCGATCACATAAACATCCGGGTACCCCTCGTGGTATCCGGTGTAAGCGAGATTGCGCGCGCCGGGTCCGAGCGAAGGAGCCACGCTGATGCTGCGATCGCTGGTCAGGCGTCGCGAACTGTTGCCGTCGTAGTCCGCGAAATAAATTTCTTTCGCGCCGCTCGCCGTGCCAACGAACGCGATCTTCGTGGTGGCGATACCTTTGTTGCCGGTCAACGTTTCGACAATATCATCGGCGAACTGGTGCGCGGCTTCGCGGTCGCCACCGCTGTAAGTTTTCGAGAGGACGACCCCACCGCCGCCGTCGGTTACTTTGCCCTGCAGTGAACCGCCGCCCGCCGTGCCAGAAACCGTGTAGGAGGCGCGGGCGGCATCGACCACATCGAACCAACCCGCGAGATCGAGGTCCTTTTGCAGAACCTGCGTCACAGCCGCGCCCGAAGAACCGCCGATCGGAGCCACAGTCAAAGACACGCGATCGCCTTTGCGAACCGTGATGACCGGTTCCTCAGCGGCAGATGCAGGAACAATCAAACCGCCAAGGACAACAAGACGAAGAAAAGTTTTCAGCATGGCGAGATCTTAATCACGCCGCCGCGCGCGTCGAGTCAGACCGGAAGCGCATGAGGTTCGGGAAAAACTCCGCAACATCGCAGTCATCGCTTAGTGGCGACAACGGTCTGGACGCACTGAGTCGTTCATCGCAAATGGATCGCGACCGGCCGAAGGTTGCCCAAAGCGCGTCGACGACATCCAACCC
>JBEDBL010000104.1:0-9454 GCA_041177245.1 Verrucomicrobiota bacterium | reverse complement strand
GCAGTGTCCAGCGGCGCAACGCTGCTTGTCTCGCAAAGCAACCAGATCAACAACGCGGCTACTGTCTCCCTGACCGGGGGAACCATCCGCACCGCTGGCGGGGTGAGCGAAGTCTTCGGAAACCTCAGCGTGACCGGAAGCAGCTTCCTCGACTTCGGAGCGTCGTATGCGACCCCGAGCAGCATGAGCTTCGGGACCTACACACCGAGTTCGCTCCTCACATTGAACAACTTCAACTTCGGCAGCACGCTGGTCTTCAAGAGCGACCTGAGCAGCAGCATCACGAACAGCTCGCTCTTCACTTTCAACAACGGCGGGATCGGCAGCTACTCGTGGAATGCAGGGTCCAGCACCTTCACCATCACGGCTATTCCCGAGCCCTCGACCTGCCTCGCGGCAGCCGGACTCCTCGGCGCCATGCTCTGGCCCTCGCGCCGTCGCATCATCCGCGACGCGAAGAAGATCCTCGGCCTGGCCAATAGCACCAAGGGACCGCTGGCCTGATCAAGGCTCACTGAATCACCGGCGACGCGCACCAAGTGCGCGTCGCCTGATTCGTTTTAGGGGAGGCCGCTTCCGCGGCAGTCGCATGCCGCTGACTGATTTGGCGCGTGATGCGTTCGGAAGTTGTGCTATGTTCCCAATTCACCATGGCTGACTATCTACGGGTTGCCGGAATCCTCCTCGAGGTCCTGATCCTCTTCAATCTGATCATTATCGCCCACGAGTTGGGGCATTTCTTCGCCGCACGCTGGCGCGGGTTGGTTGTCGAAAAGTTCGGCATCTGGTTCGGCAAGCCTTTGTGGAAAAAAAGCATCGGCGGTGTCGAATACAGCCTCGGCTCGATCCCGGCAGGCGGCTTCGTGGCACTGCCGCAACTTGCCCCGATGGAGTCCGTGGAGGGAGAAAGCAAGCACGACCGGGCCGCGCTCCCTCCGGTTTCCGCGATGGACAAAATCATCGTGGCCATCTCCGGTCCCGCGGCGAGCCTCACGCTTGCTTTGCTTTGCGCGGTCATCGTGTGGTTTGTCGGACGTCCGGTCAGCGAGGCGGAGACCACCACCGTCATCGGCTACGTGCTTCCCGACGGTCCCGCGGCCAAAGCCGGGCTGCAGGCGGGTGACCGCATTCTCGAGGTCAACGGTCATGCGGTGAGCAAGTTCGCCGGTATGGGCAACATGCGGAAGAGCGTCACTTGGAACGTGGTGCGCAGCGAGGAACCGCTCGTTCCCGTGAAATTCGAGCGCGACGGCCAGATCATGAAGGTGGAGGTCGAGCCGACCGTTCCGGAACGCGTGGGCTGGGGGCGCCGGAAACTGCGCCAGATTGGCATTCTGCCTGCCCAGACTCCGATGGTGGGCAAGGTGTTTCCCAACAGCCCCGCCGCCGAGGCCGGACTGCAACCGCGCGATCTCATCGTGGCGGCGGAGGGCCAACCCCTGCGCAGCCTGCGCGCTTTATCCGATTACCTCGATGCCCATCAGGGCGGCACGATAGATCTCACCGTGAAGCGCGGGGAGCAATCTATGCAGGTCAAAGTCACGCCCCGCGCGCCGGAAGGGGAGAAAAAGCCGCGCATCGGCATCATGTGGGACGATCGTGGCGTCACCGTGCTGGAGCATCCGAACCCTTGGGACCTCGTGACCGGCAGCGTGCGCACCATGGTCGACACCTTGTCCGCTGTGCTTTCCCCGCGCAGCGACATCAAAGCCGAGCACCTCAGCGGCCCTGTGGGTATCATGCGGATCTATTACCTGCTTTTCGAGTCCCCGGATGGATGGCGCCTCGCCATCTGGTTCAGCGTGGTCCTCAACGTGAATCTTGCCTTGCTCAATCTACTGCCCATCCCGGTGCTCGACGGCGGACACATCACCCTCGCCATCATCGAGGCGATTCGCCGCGTGCTCGAAATCGTGCAGAGCGGCTTTGCCATGCTCCTCATCGGTTACATGCTCTATGTCACGTTTTTCGACGTGCTCGATCTCCCGTGGAAACGAACGGCCGAGGAACCGCCGGCGGAATTGGTATTCAAGCCGAAGCCTTGAGGCAGGTTGGGGGTTGAGAGGTGAGGGTTGAGGGAAAGACGCTGCTCGAACCATGAAAGAGGAAGAGTTGCCCGCGCCTTTCTATCCCCAACGCCGACGCAGCCGGACGGTCAATGTCGGCAAGGTCGGGGTCGGCGGGGACAATCCCGTGCGGGTGCAGTCGATGCTGACTTGCGACACGATGGACACCGAGGCCTGCGTGCGCGATTCCATTGCTCTGGCCGAGGTGGGTTGCGAGATCGTGCGCATCACCGCGCCCACGGTGAAGGACGCGCGGAATCTCGAGCCGATCCGGGACCAGTTGCGCGCCAGCGGTTGCGATGTGCCGCTGGTAGCCGACATCCATTTCAAACCCGATGCCGCCCTCGAATCCGCCAAGTGGGTCGAAAAAGTGCGGGTCAATCCGGGCAATTACGCCGACTCCAAGAAATTCGCCGTGCGCGAATACACTGACGAGCAATACGCGGACGAAATCGGACGCATCCGCGAGAAGTTCGCTCCGCTGGTCAAGCTCTGCCAAGAGCGCGGCATCGCCATGCGCATCGGGACAAACCACGGCTCGCTGAGCGACCGCATCATGAACCGCTACGGCGATACGCCGCTCGGCATGGTGGAAAGCGCGCTGGAATTCGCCCGCCTCGCGCGGGAGATGGATTATCACGACTTCGTCTTTTCCATGAAGGCGTCGAACCCCAAGGTCATGATCGCCGCCTACCGCTTGCTTGTCTCGCGTCTGGCCGCCGAGGGGCCGGATTGGAACTACCCGATCCACCTGGGCGTCACCGAAGCGGGTGACGGTGAGGATGGCCGCATCAAGAGCGCCGTCGGGATCGGTTCGCTTCTCGCCGATGGCATCGGCGATACCATCCGGGTCAGTCTCACCGAGGACAGCGTGCACGAGATTCCCGTGGCGCAGGAATTGGTCGCACTCTTCGCGGGAAACTGTGAAGGCTGGACCGGCGAAGCGAAAATTTCCTTCGATCCTTTTTCCTATACGCGCCGTGCGAGCGAGAAACTGACCATCAAGGGAGTCCCGCTCGGCGCCGATGAAGTGCCGCGCGTCGTCGTGACACGGAAACATTACGATGCCGTGGCGCACAAGCTGTCCGGTCTGGGGGATTTCCAGCCCGAATTGGTCTACGAGGATATTCCCGTCGTGGAAATCGATCCCCGAGATGAGGTGGCTGTGGCAGAGCTAAACACCCGCCCTCAGGCCTGCTTGGCCACGGTCAAAGACGGACTCGATCTCCCGGTCATTGCCGCTTTCCGTCTGCTCGCGGCCAACATCGATGCACGGCATCCCATCCTTCTTAAAGATTCGCTCGATCCAAAGCCGGATCCGCAGACTCCGTTCGTCAGGACGCTGCTCGCGGCCTCCAGCCGGGTGGGTTCACTGCTGTGCGACGGGATCGGGGACGCGGTTCTGCTGCGCACGGAGGACGCGCCCGGCCAGACGTTGCGCCTCTCCTACAATATCCTGCAGGCGGTCGGTGCCCGCATTTTCAAAACGGATTACGTGGCCTGCCCGAGCTGCGGCCGGACGCTTTTCAATCTCCAGGAGACAACTGCTCGGATCCGTGCCGCAACCGAGCATCTCAAGGGCGTCAAAATCGCCATCATGGGCTGCATCGTCAATGGCCCCGGCGAAATGGCCGACGCCGACTTCGGCTACGTCGGCGGCGCCCCGGGCAAAGTGAATCTCTACATCGGCAAGAAAGCGGTGAGATTCAACATCCCCGAGACAGAAGCAGTCGATCGCCTCGTCGACCTCATCAAGGAGAACGGGCGCTGGGTGGAAGCGAAAGGGAAGGTTGAATTGCCTCAGATAAAAAGCGGCTGACAGCCCAAGCGCTCTGATTATATGCTCTCATGAAGTAGCATATGGATCCAGAGTCTCTAATTACGCTTCTGGTTGATCGAGAACTTGGCGGTGAGCCATCGCCGGATCAAATCGTCTCCGATTTTGAAGCCTCCGGGCAAGAGGTGCTGGATTTTCTGACGGCTTCCGGTTTCGGAGAACGGGAAGAGATATTGCGTTTTGTCGCGGAGGAGCAACGGCGCCCGTTCCTCGATCTGGACCAAGTATCAATGCCAGCACATCTTGTTGATTCCATCGATCCCGACATCCTTCGTATTTTTGAATGTCTGCCGTTGGAGGTTTCGGACGATGCCGTCAAAGTTTGTATGGTCGACCCTTTCGACGAGGTCGCGGTCAGGGAATTGGCTGCGATTTTGGGCAAAAGGGTCGAGTTAGCCATCGCAGACCCGGAGAAAATCAGGTCGCGACTGGCTGCCATTGCGAAAGGAAAATTTGAGGCTGCCCCAGAGGGACTGGTCGCCGCCTCGATGGGAGACAACGCGAACAGAGCGCCTGTCAACGAGGCGGGTAAGCGAACCCTTCTGAGTTCATCTTTTCTCGCGACGTTGAGCGTTCTGGCAATCGCGGCGACTGCGTCGGCAGCACTCTACTTGAGCCAGAACAGACGGCTCGCAGACTGGCAAACATTGGTTGAAAAAAACGAAGTATTGATGCGTCAATCGGATGCCTCGCGCAAAGGTGTTGAAGCCACCGTATTTCAAATGGAGGGCGACTTGGATGCCCTCGAAAAATTGGTTACCGCCAAGGAGGTCGATGCCATCAAAATCGATGCCCTTGAAAAGGAGTTGAGGGGGTTGCGGGGAAAGATCGACTCCCTTGGAAAAATCCTCGCGAAGGCCGGAGAACCGCAAGCTAACGGCAGTGACCCGCTTGTGGAGAAGTCGGACTCACCCTAGTCGGGGCGCATTGATGCAGAAGCCGCACGCATTCATGTCGGTGCTTGTTGCGCTCGGATTGATTGCCGTCAGCCTGTCTTGTGCTTGGTTGGTGAGGCGGGAATTGCAGATAACCGATATTGCCGAGGCATCGACAAACAGCAAAAGAGAGGCTCAGAGCATAAACGGCGTGAGAACCCGGCTCTACGATATGCGCGAGCGTTACAAGCGTGTTTCCGCTCTGAATGTCGGTCGGCGATTGAAAGAAACGGACGCTCTCTTTCGTGATCTGCAAAATTGCGCGGACAGTGCAAGTTCAAGTCTCGGGGAGAAATTGAGGCCTGAACCTCCGAAGCCCTTTAAACCAGAGGCATTTTTCGTCTCCTGCTCACAAGGCATCTCGTCCCTGCGATTAGAGGGTTGGATGTTGAAAAACGGCAGTGCGGCTTACACGTTTCGCATCAGCTATTCCCATAGCGAGCTTGATGACCAAGTTGTCACCAGTGTCCGTGAGGGAGACGCTGTTGGTGGTTTGAGGTTACTTTCCTCAACTTCTCCCACGCTGCGCGGCGGCTCCTACGACGAGACTGTCAGGGTCACCTCACGCGGTAAGGAAATTTCAAGGAAAGTAAAACTGCCAGACTTCCGTGTTGTTCGGTTGGTATTTGAGCGCCGATCCAGTGCGGCGGAAAGGTTCACACTCGAGGCCGCGTACGAAGAGAGCGATCAGAGTAAGGCAAAACGTTCGGATCATTCGTTCAAACCCGAAATCCACTGGGAGATACCCTTGGCTAGCATAGTTCTTCACGATAATCCGGATGGAGAGATCCGTTCCTTAACAGTCAGGGAAGGTTCTAAATTCGTGTTCACAGGAAGGGAATACTTGGTGCGCACCATTCGGCCAGATCACATCGATGTTTGCCTTTCCGCCTCCCCAAACTCGGTTGAGACTTGGTTGCTGAGTGAAACTCCGAGGGAGAATCCGTAGAGTTGTTCATTGGCAACAACCAGCCGATATTAATGAAGGCGCAATGTTTTCTATCTTCAGAAAGCTCGTTGGTGACAAAGTGACCCTCGATTTGCGCGGAGAGGTGGAGGATCCGGTCGAGGGTTGGCGGCGTGCGGCGGGTGGTCCTTTTCTCATCGATGTGCCGGCGGCCAAGCTCCGTGTTCTCGACTTCTGGGGAGGGGACCCCCACAACCCCTTTATCGTCACCTTGCAGGAATATGCGGCGGGGCGATGCATGGAATACAAGGGTTCCCCTCTGGAAAATTTTTACCATTGCTGGCAGCCGTTCAGCGGGGAAAACGCGGGTGACGCCGGTTCGCCGTGGAGGCAGGTGCGCGCGCAGTCGAAAAACACCGCCGAGGGGAGGTTGAAGCGTCACGAGTTTCGGGAAATTGCTCGCGAGCTCGGCGTTGCTCCCGGGGAAATCCACGGGCATATCAAAGGGGGACCCGTGAGCCAGGCCTTCGGGGAAATCACCTTCCGCCGGTTGGCAAGGCTTTACGATTCGATTTCTCGCGATGGTTTTCGTCCCGAGTCATCCGCGGCAAGGTATCCCACCGGATTTTGTTTTGCCCACGAAGGCGATCACCGTGTGTCAATCGGCAGCGGCAAACACCGCGTGACGGTCATGCTTGCTTTGGGGTGGCAGAAAATCCCGGTCGAGCTCGGACCGCCGAAGTTGCCGGTGGTCATCCGTCGCGAAGAGGTGGACCGGTGGCCCAATGTGCGGTCCGGGCGTTACTCGCGGGACGAGGCGCTGGGGCTCTTTGATGAGATGTTTCGCAGGCAGCACCCGTCGGGCTGGAAAAAAGCCGGCGACTGAAGCGGGCAAAGCACCGGTTGCGAACGGGTGCGCGGGGGTATAGCGTCTCTTGTGGCGGGTGGCCGGCGGCCGCTGCGCGGTTTTCCCGCGCAGAGGAAAGTCCGGACACCTCGGGGCAGCACGCCGCGCGCAAGCGCGGGGCCGACGGACGCAAGTCCGCCGCCACGGATAGTGTCGCAGAAAATATACCGCCCGCCTCGGCGGGTAAGGTTGAAATGGCGGGGTAAGAGCCCACCGCTCCAAGAGCGATCGAGGAGGCAGGACAAACCCCGTGCGGTGCAAGACAGAACAGGAATGACGGCCCGCCCCGGCCGTCCCGCGCAAGCGGGACACATTCCGGGTATTAGTCGCACCCCGCGCAAGCGGGGCGTTGCGCGCAAGCGCAGCGAGAGAAATGGCCGCCCGGTCGCCTCGGCGAACGACAGAATCCGGCTTACGGCCACCCGCCCTTTTTTCAGTTCTCCAAGCCCAACAAAGCGCGCAAATGACCATTCAAAGCCGCCGCGTCGGCTTTGCCTAAAGTTCCTGTTCTGTCCCAGACCCGCGAGAGGACCCTCAGCCGAAGCTTTCAGCCACTCGGTTCTGACCTCATCGGTTTCGTTAACCAAACCTGTGGCGCGCTTAAGCCAGTAGTAGAGGGCCTCTTGGTTGAGCGAGCGGCGGTTGCGCTGCGCGCGCTTTCGCAATGGGCTGTGCAACTTGACCGGCATGTCTTTGTGGGTCAGCGTCGGCTTAATGCAACCATAATGATTGCATATTTGACGTCAGTGCGCCGTCGCTTTTTCGGCGCCGAGGCCGGTCTGGGAGCGAACGCTCAACTCGGCGAATTTGGCTTCCGCGGATTTGTCCCGCGGTGAGAGCAGGGTGCCAAGCCAAGCGGCGAGGAAACCGAGGGGAATACTGACAATGCCGGGGTTTTTCAGGGGGAAGAGGGGATCGGCAGTGATGAGGGCTTTGCCGTTGGGGTCCATCACGCTGGGGCTCACCAGGATCAGGGCGATGGAACTGAAAAGCCCCACAGCCAACCCGGCCACGGCACCCGTGGTGTTGAAGCGTTTCCAGAAAACGGAAAAAACAATGGCGGGCAAGTTGGCCGACGCGGCGACGGCGAAGGCGAGTCCGACGAGGAAAGCGACGTTGAGCGAACGCAGTTTGATCGCTAAGAAAATGGAGACCGCCCCGACGACGAAGGCCGTGATGCGTGCGACGCGCACTTCCTCGCCCTGCGTCTTCTCTTTTCCGTGGTGGATGACGTTGGTGTAGAAATCGTGCGCAAAACTCGTGCTGGCGCTCATGGTCAATCCCGCGACCACGGCGAGAATGGTGGCGAAAGCGACGGCACTGATGAAAGCAAAGAACCACTCGCCGCCCAGCAGATGGGCGAGCACCGGAGCCACCATGTTGCCGTCGGGTTTGCCCGCGGCGTCGAGGGGCAGGTCGGACAATTTCAGGATGGTGGCCGCACCGAATCCGAAAAACGTGGTGAGGATGTAGAACACGCCGATGATGGCGGTGGCCCACACGACGGAGATGCGCGCGGTTTTCGCATCGGGCACGGTGTAGAAGCGGACCAAGATGTGGGGCAATCCGGCTGTGCCGAGAACAAGACCCAAGGCGAGGGAAATGAAGTCGATTTTACTCAGCGTGGTTGCGCCGTATTGCAGTCCGGGATTGAGGAGATTGACCGGCGATTGCGATCCGCCGTAGGTCGCGGCGGCCACAGAATCGAAGAAGTTGCTCAAGCTGAAGTCGTGGCGTCCGAGCACCATGAAGCTGAGGACAAAGGCCCCGGCCATGAGCAGCCCCGCTTTGATGATCTGCACCCACGTCGTGGCGAGCATGCCGCCGAAAACGACGTAAACGAGCATCAGCACCCCGACGCCGATGACCGCGGGGACGAAGTCGATGCCGATGAGCACTTTGATGATTCCTCCCGCGCCAACCATCTGCGCGATCATGTAGAAGGTGGAAACGGTCAGGGTGGAGAGCGAAGCCATGGCCCGGACCGGCCGCGGCGAAAGACGGTAGGCGAGCAAGTCGGCCATGGTGTATTTGCCGGCGTTGCGCAGGGGTTCGGCCACAATGAGCAGGACAGTGAGGTAGGCGACCAGGAATCCGACCGAATACATGAAGCCGTCGTAGCCCTTCAGGCAGATCGCGCCGCTGATCCCGAGGAAACTGGCGGCGCTCATGTAGTCACCCGCCACGGCCAGGCCGTTCTGCCATCCGGTGATCGAGCGGCCCGCGGCGAAATAGGCCGCGCTGCCCGTGGCTTTGCGTGCGGAAAAATAGGTGATGACCAACGTGACCGCGACGAATGTGAGGAACATCCAGAGCGCGGGAGTGACGATGAAAGCGAGCATGGCGGTCAGCGGTTGTATTTGGCGAGCAGGGCCTCATTCATGAGGTCCCAATTTTTGGCCGCGCGCACGTAGAGCCAGCAGACGATCCATGTCATGAGGAATTGCGACAGGGCGAACAAGTAGGCCCAGTTCACTTTGCCGAGCACCGGCTCTTTCATGACCGCGGGCCAGAAACCGACCATGACCGGCAGCGCCATGTAGTAGCACAGGAAAAAAACCGTGGCCGGGATGATGAACCGGCGCTTGGCCACGCGCAGGGCGGCGAAATCCGGATCGGCTTCGATGCGGTTCCAGTCGACTGGATCGCTGTCCTCATCCGCCGTTTTTTCGTGCTCCGGCTTCGGTCCGCTTCTTCCGAGCGGGGCGATGTCGGTCTGGGCGCCGACGATAGGCGTGTAGTCTCGGTAGTCGCGTGGGGAAGACATAGGGCGGATAACAGCAGGCCGCACGCGGCGAGGAA
>JBEDBL010000103.1:0-9491 GCA_041177245.1 Verrucomicrobiota bacterium | reverse complement strand
GGATACGACGGCGATCGTTCCGGGCAAGCCCTTCCGCATCGGCCTGCACCTGAAGATCGCGCCGGGGTGGCATGTTTATTGGAAAAATCCGGGTGACTCGGGCGTGGCGACGGAGCCGGGCTGGGATTTACCGGATGGTTTTGCAGCGGGAACCACGCAATGGCCCCTGCCCGAGAGGCTCGAGGAACCGGGCAATATCGACGTCTACGCATACAAGAACGAGACACTGCTCATCGCGGAAATCACGCCACCCGAAACATTCGGTGCAGAGTCGGTGAAGCTGCGCGCCAAACCGAACTGGCTGGTTTGCGAGCAGATTTGCATCCCCGGTTCCGTGGAACTCGAACTCGTCCTTCCTGTCGCGCCAACCGCCGCACCAGCCCACGCGGATCTCTTCGCCAAGTTCGCTGCCGCACTACCCGGGAAGGCCGCACCGCCTTTCGGGATTCATTGGGCGCGCACCGCGACCGGATGGAATCTTTCGCTGAACGGGATCGAGGCCGCGAGCCGCGCCGACTTTTATCCTTACGCGAACGAGAAAGCGCCGGTCGGACACACGGTTCAAATGCAGATCGCCGATGGCGCGGCGGACCTTGCGGTGCCGGTCGAGGGATCGCCGGAGGTCGAGGGCATCGTCATCGTGGAAAACGGCACACGCCGCGGATGGAGCGTCTCGAGCAAACAGAACACCACCTCGTCCTCGCCGTCGAAGAAGAGCGCACCGCGCGGCTTGCTCGGCTATTTGCTCCTTGGTCTGGTCGGCGGGTTCATTCTCAATCTCATGCCCTGCGTGTTGCCGGTCATCTCGCTGAAAATTTTCGGCTTCATGCGTCAGGCCGGCGACTCGCGCGCACACATCCTCCAGCATGGGTTCGCTTTCGCCGCGGGCATCTTTGTCTGGTTCCTCGGGCTGGCCGCGGTGATCGTCGCACTCAAATCGGCCGGCCACGAGGTGACGTGGGCGTTCCAGTTCCAGAACCCGTGGTTCAACTTCATCATCGGCGCGGTCGTCATCGTTTTCGCCCTGAATCTTTTCGGCGTTTTCGAAATCGTGCTGCCCGGACGCGCCACGCAGGGCCTCGCGGAGGCGGGAAGGCGTGGCGGGTTGGCTGGTTCGTTCGCGCAGGGCGTCCTGGCTACCCTGTTGGCTACACCTTGCACCGCGCCGTTCCTCGGCACCGCGCTCGGCTTCGCCTTCAGCCAAAGCGCGGCGGTTATTTTTGCCGTCTTCGCCGCGGTCGCCGCGGGCATGGCCCTGCCTTATGTGCTGCTCTCCGCGCAACCGGGTTGGATGAAATTTTTGCCGAAGCCCGGCGCTTGGATGGAACGGCTCAAGCAATTCATGGGCTTCCCGCTGATCGCGACGCTCCTCTGGCTTCTCTACGTGATGGGACAACAACGCGGCACCGATGCGGTGATCTGGGCCAGCGCGGCCTACCTCTTTCTCGGACTCGCCACGTGGCTCTACGGCGCGTTTCTCGGACCCCTCTCGTCCGCCCGCGCGAAAACTTTCGCCACGGCAGGCATCGCCCTCTCGCTTCTCATCGGCCTCGGATACTTCGCCGGAAATCTTTTCGCCCGCAGCGCGGCCACGGCGCCGCAAAAACACGCGACCAGTCCGAACGAGGGCATTCCTTGGGTCCCCTACTCCGAGGCGGAATTGCAGCGTCTTCTCAGCGAGGGCAAATCTGTCTTTGTCGATTTCACCGCGGACTGGTGCATCACCTGCAAATTCAACATGCGCACCGCCATCGAAACGCCGGCGGTGCGCGAGGCGTTCGCAAGGTTAGGGATAGTCCCCATGCTGGCTGATTGGACCAACAGCAACCCGGAGATCACCCGCAAGCTGGCCCAGTTTGACAGGGTCGGCGTTCCGTTTTACCTGTTCTATTCTGCAGGACGCGCGAACGATCCAGTGGTGTTGCCGGAATTGCTCACCGAGCAGATCGTTCTGCGCGCCGTCGGCGCACAACCTTGAATTTATGAAACACATCGCAACCACGGCGCTCGTTCTCGCCACGATCATCGGCACGGTCCTCGCCGCGCCGCACACCGGACAACCCGCCCCAGAGTTCACCCTCACCGACTCCAACGGCCAATCGCACAAGCTCTCGGATTTCAAAGGGAAATTTGTCGTCCTCGAGTGGCTCAACCACGGGTGCCCGTTCATCAAAAAACACTACGGCAGCGGCAACATGCAGAAGTTGCAGAAAGAATATACCGGCAAGGGCGTCATCTGGCTTTCCATCGTCTCCTCCGCGCCGGGCAAACAGGGCCACATGACGCCCGAAGAAACGAACAAGGCGAAGGAGGAATCCGGTTCCGCGGCAACGGCGGTGCTCATCGACGAAGACGGCAGCGTCGGGCATCTGTACGACGCCAAAACAACCCCGCATATGTTTGTCGTCGATCCGCAGGGAACGCTGATTTACATGGGCGCAATCGACAGCGACAGGTCACCCGACCCCGCTGGCATCGAGGGCGCGAAGAACTATATCAAGCAAGCTCTCGATGAGGCCGTGGCCGACAAACCGGTTTCCGAGCCGACAACCACGGCTTACGGTTGCGGGATCAAATACGCGAACTAAAGTTGCCGCCTATTTAGGCGGAATGGTCAGCACCATGCCCAGCTTGAGTTTTTTCGGGTCGGGCAAAATGGCTTTGTTCGCATCGGCGATCTTCTGCCAATCCGCAGAGTTGCCGTAATATTTTCGCGAAATTTTCGAAAGCGTATCGCCGCTGACCACGGTGTGGGATTTCGGCGCTGCAGGCGCCGAGGGAGCCGGCGTTACCGCTGCGGTTGCCGGAGCCGCGGGCAAAACCGCCGTGGCCGGCAAGGCGCGGCGCACTTCCGGTTCGGGCATGACCTCCGGCGCCAACGACGGGGGCGTCCCCGCGGGGATCGCGGCCAGCGGGGACCGGGGCGCAGGTGTCGGCGTCGCGACAGCGCGTGCAGCGCCGGGCTTCATCTTGCCTTGCTGCTCGCGGAACACGGCGAGTTCCTGCCGCAACTCGAGATTCTCGTTCTTCAAGCGCGCCGCCTCGCGTGCCGGGACGACATTGCCCTCGGCCAGACGCGAGACGATCACCAGGCGCAGACGTTCGACATAACCTTTCACCTCGGTGGCGAACTGGCCCTGCGGGGCGAGCTCGAGATAACGCTCGAAATGATGCAGGGCCGCGACCTCGTTCTTCAGCTTGTCCTCGTAAACCAACCCCAACCGGTAATGCGCTTCGGCCGTCAACATGGTTCCGTCGAGCGCCGCTTCGTAGCACTCCACGGCCTTGTTGAAATCCCCCCGCTCCACGGACTCATTGCCCTCGCGAATCCCCCGCCCCGCCTGCGAAAGCGTGAGAAGATCGCAACC
Source organism: Verrucomicrobiota bacterium (assembly GCA_041177245.1). Lineage (GTDB taxonomy): Bacteria > Verrucomicrobiota > Verrucomicrobiia > Chthoniobacterales > JACTMZ01 > JACTMZ01. The sequence continues at coordinate 6,123 of JBEDBL010000103.1, read as the reverse complement.
CGCAAGCAAGAACGCCGCGGCAAGAACCGCAAATATCCGGAAAAGAAACGGGACGAAGGCTGGTTTCATCATGACGGACATGATAAGTTCACCTTCATGGCAAGCAAGACCCGCATCGCCCTTCTCTGTGCGGCGACGGTTCTTACCGCCGGATGCGCCACGGTCCGCGACAAGCCCTCACCACCGCCGTCGTCGGCAGCGCAACCCGCTCCCACGCCTGCACGCGCGCCTGCGACTTCCCTCGCCGTCAACAAGCCCAAGCCGCGAACCGCGCCCCGCCCAGTGCCAAGGACCACACCGCCGCCCGCACCGCAAACCCCGAGTTCGGATCTGCCGGGCATGATCGGCAGCGGCGCGAAATGGGAGATACCCGGACAAACCGTGACGGTCAACCGCGCCGGGGCCGCAACCACCCAACCGGTCCCGCTCTTCCGCCAAGCCGGCGTTCTCGCCTCGGTGCGCGCGGCTTTGGCCGGTTCGCCGGCCCAGCCCCAAGCCGAATTCCGCCACGGCGTGCTCACGCTCACTTTCAACAGCGCGAACAACGACGAAGTCGCCGCCGCAGTGAACAAGGCCATGGCAGTGCCCGAGGCCCGCAGGTTGCAGGTTTCTCTCCACCCCTGAACGCGGCCGCGCGGCCGTTCAGTGGTGGTGCGTCAGCACATAGCAGATCGCGCCGGCAAAATAACCCAGCAGCGCGTAGACGCTGATCCGCCGCACATACCAGAAAAAGCTGATTTTTTCCAAACCCATGGCCGCCACGCCTGCCGCGGATCCAATGATGAGGATGGATCCGCCCGTGCCCGCGCAATAAGCCAAAAACTCCCAGAGGAAACTGTCCACCGGATGGTCAGCCAAGCTGTACATGCCGATCGAAGCCGCCACGAGCGGCACATTGTCGACGATGGCGCTGACCAGACCGATGACCACCACAATGATATCCTGGCGGCCGATCGTCGCATCGAGCCATTTGGCCAGCGAGGCGAGCAGGCCGGAATGCTCGAGGACGGACACCGCCAGCAGAATCCCGATGAAAAAAGTCAGCGACGACGTGTCGATACGTGAGAGCGCACGGGTCAGCGTGAGATGCTCCTTGAGGTGGTCGGGTTTGTCGCGGTGAAGGATGTCCCCCAGCAGCCAGAGCAGGCCGAGGCCGAAAAGAATGCCCATGTAGGGAGGAAGATGGGTGACAGCTTTGAAGGCGGGCACAAGGACGAGCACGCCGAGACCGCACAAGAACATCGTGTTGCGCTCGAACTTTGTCGTCTCGGGCAAATGCCCGTGGCCCTCGTGGCGCGAGGGCGCCTCGACCGGCTTGCCGTGCAACGCCCAGGCAATGGCCAGCAAAGGCACGAGCAAATTGACCACGGAAGGAACAAAGAGACCTTTCATGATCTCCAGCGTGGTGATGCGACCTGCGATCCACAGCATGGTGGTAGTGACATCGCCGATCGGCGTCCAAGCACCGCCCGCGTTGGCCGCGATGACTATTATCCCGGCGAAAAAAAGACGGTCGTCGCGGTGCGCCAGCATTTTTCGCATCAAAGAAATCATCACGATCGTCGTCGTCAGGTTGTCGAGGATCGAACTGAGAAAGAACGCCGTCACCCCGGTCACCCACATCAAACCCGCGAGACTTTTCGTGTGGATGCGCGATGTGATGACCTCGAAACCGCCGTGCGCATCGACCACCTCGACGATGGCCATCGCGCCGAGGAGGAAGAAAACCACCTGCGCCGTGGCGGTAAGGGACTCGCCGAGTTGGCCTAGCAACTCGTGGTCGCCGAAGGCCGGCATGGAATAAATCGTCCAGAGCAGGCCCGCCCCGATCAGCGCGGACGCCGACTTGTTGACCTTCAGGGGATGCTCCAAGGCGATCGCCGTATAAGACGCGACAAAGACCAGCACCAGCGCAGTGAGCATGGGGGACATTCAACGCCGGACTCCGCCGAGGAAAGCGCAAAAACTCCGCCACCGCAGCCGGAGCGCCAATCCACAATCACCCTGCACTCGGCACTCCTCGTTCTGCACTTTAAAGAGAGGCGAGGGTCGGAATCGAACCGACGCATAGGGCTTTTGCAGAGCCCGGCCTTACCACTTGGCTACCCCGCCGATGTGCACTGACCTCTGTTATCACTGCCAGCCCCAGCCTCTTTTGTCAAACAAGTCAAAGGAAGATTGACACCATCGCACCCCCGCTCCTATTCTTCAGGGTCACTGGCGCCCTAGGTGCCGCGACTGAAACTTTCAACTTCATGAATCCCATGCTCCTCGAAAAAGCCCGCGAATCCGTTGGAAACGACAAGGTTCTCGTCAACCTCGTCTCGCGCCGCGTGCGCCAACTCAACGCCTCCAGCCGTCCGCTCGTCGAGGTCGATCCGGGCATGGGCTTCATCGACATCGCGCTGAAGGAAATCGGCGAAGGCAAGATTTCCGCCCGAGCGGCCGCGCCCGCGGCCTGACGCCGCCCGGCGCCGCGCCGAGGAAAGGCCCGCCATGGGCACCGAAATTGTCACCAACCGCAAGGCGCGGCACAGCTACAACATCCTCGAAAGTTTCGAGGCGGGAGTCGCCCTGCGCGGCACCGAGGTGAAATCCGTCAGGCTCGGTCTGGCCAACATGACCAGCGCCTTTGCTCGCTTGGAGAAAGGCGAACTGTTCCTCCACGGGCTCGACATCCAACCCTACGAGCGCGCCAGCCACGAGCAGCACGAACCCAAGCGCCCGCGCCGCCTTCTCGTCCATCGCCACGAACTGCTCAAGCTGCGCGAAGCGGTGGAACTGCAAGGCTGCGCCCTGCCCGCCCTGCGCCTCTACTGGAAAAAACACCACGTCAAAGCCGAGATCGGCATCGCCAAAGGAAAAAAAGCGCCGGACAAACGCCAAGACCTCAAACGTCAGGTCGCCGAACGCGAAGCCGCCCGCACCGCCGCCAACTTCAACCGCCGCGGATAATTTTCCCGTTACCCGCGGCGCGCGAACCGTTACAAAAGCTGTCCGCCATGTCCGATATCCAGCCATCCGCGGAAGAATTCACGCGCCTCGCCGCCAACCACGGCGTCGTGCCGGTCTGGGCCGAGATTACCGCGGGCGAAGAAACACCCGTCACCGCCTTCGCCAAAATCGCGGGCAACGAAGCGGCCTTTCTCTTCGAGTCGGCCGAGCAGGACCGGAAAAGTGGACGCTACTCGATCCTCGGTGCCGGCGCGGAACGCGAGTTCATCGCACGCGGCGGCAACTTCGAAATCAAACGCGAAGGCAAGGTCGTCCGCTCCGGACAAGCGGCCGATCCGCTTGCGGAGTTGGAAAAAGAAATGTCCGGACTGCGCGCGCCCGAGGGCTCGCTCCATTTTCCCGGCGGTTGCGTCGGATACCTCTCCTACGATGCCGTCCGGTATTTCGAACCGACCGTCTCCGCTCCGCCGAAGGACGAACTCGGGTTGCCCGATCTTTATTTTTTTACCACCGACCGCGTGCTTGTTTTCGACCACATCACGCAGCGCTTGAAAGTCATCGTCAACGCCTATCCCGGCGAGAATCCCGCGGCGGCCTACGACTCCGCCTGCACGAAACTTCGCGGCTTGATGACACAACTGGGCAAGGTCGACTCCTTGCCGCCCGAACCGCCAAGCGATGCTTCCAGAAAAGATGAGGTGGTTTCCAACACCGGCGAGTCCGACTTTCTCGGAATGGTCGAACGGGCCAAGCAATACATCCGCGCAGGCGACGTGTTCCAGGTTGTCCTCTCGCAGCGTTTCGCCACGCCCTACGCCGGATCGCCGCTCGAACTCTACCGCGCGCTGCGCCATATCAATCCCTCGCCCTACATGTTCCTGCTGCGATGCCCCGGGTTCCATCTGGTCGGCAGTTCGCCCGAAGTGCACGTGCGCGTTGATGAGGGACAGATCCAGATCCGCCCCATCGCGGGGACAATCCGCCGCGGCGCGACGCCGCAGGATGATGACGCCAACGCGGAAAAACTCCTCGCCGATCCCAAGGAGCGCGCCGAGCACCTCATGCTCGTCGATCTCGCCCGCAACGATGTCGGCCGCATCGCCGAATACAAATCGGTCCGCGTCACCGATTTCATGACCATCGAACGTTACAGCCACGTCATGCACATCGTCTCGAATGTCGTTGGCAAGCTCTCAGTAGGGCATTCGACCTTCGACGTCATGCGCGCCACCTTTCCCGCCGGCACCGTCTCGGGCGCGCCGAAGGTCCGCGCCATGCAGATCATCAACGAATTCGAAAAAAGCAAACGCTGCAGCTACTCGGGCGCCGTGGGTTATTTCGGCTACGACGGCAACCTCAACTCCTGCATCGCCCTGCGCACCGTGCTCCTCAAGGATGGCACCGCCTACGTTCAAGCCGGCGCGGGCGTGGTTGCGGACAGCACCCCGCAAGGCGAGTATGAGGAGACTATCAACAAAGCCATGGGCGTCATCCGCGCCATCGAACGCGCCCGCACGGTCGAACCATCATGATCCTCGTCCTCGATAACTACGACAGCTTCACCTACAATCTCGTCCAGTATTTCGGCGAGTTGGGGGCGGACCTGTGCGTCGTGCGCAACGACCAAATCACCGTCGCGGAAATCGAAAACCTCGCGCCCGAGCGCATCATCGTCTCTCCGGGTCCCTGCACGCCCTCCGAAGCGGGGGTGAGCAGCGAAGTGATCAGAACCTTCGGCGAGCGTCTGCCTGTTCTCGGCGTCTGCCTCGGGCACCAGTGCATCGGCGAAGTCTACGGCGGACAAGTGGTCCGCGCCGACCGGCTCATGCACGGCAAAACGTCCCCGATCATCCACACCGGCAAAGGCATTTTCCAAAACCTCCCCTCGCCCTTCGAAGCCACCCGCTACCACTCGCTCATCGTCAAACGCGACACGCTGCCCGGCGTCCTCGAAATCACCGCCGAGACCGCCGAAGGCGAAATCATGGGCCTGCAGCACAAAACCCTCCCCGTCCACGGCGTCCAGTTCCACCCCGAATCCATCCTCACGACCGAAGGCAAACGCCTGCTTAAAAACTTTCTGGAGCTGTAACCGAACTGCACGGGCAATGAGGCAGCTCTCGAAGCGTGCCCCGGTCTAGATCGCGTAATGGAATCGCAACTGGGCCACCTGGAGGTTTCGCCCGACGATGCGGTAGACCATGCGGTGCTCGTCCGTGATGCGCCGCGACCAGAAACCAGACAACGCATGCCTGAGCGGTTCGGGCTTGCCGATTCCTTCGTAAGGGCTGCGTGCGGTGTCCTTGAGCAGCTCATTGATCCGACGAACCAACTTACGATCGGTCTGCACCCAGTGCTGATAATCTTCCCAAGCCTGCGGCGAGAAAACGAGGTTCACTCAGCCAGATCTTTGATGCTTTTCTTGAGACGCCTGCCCTTGTTTAAGCTGTCGATCGAGGCAAGTAACCGCTTGGCGTTGGCCGGCGACCGGAGCAGGTAGGCGGTCTCCTGCAGCGACTCGTAATCGCCAATCGACAGCATGACCACCGCCTGGTCGCGGTTGCGCGTGATGATCACCGGATCATGATCGGCGCAAACCCGATCCATAGTGCTGGCCAAATTCTCCCTCGCGGCAGTGTAGGTGATGGCCCTCATATGGACATGATCATGTCCAGATTGGTAAGTCTTGTCAAGCCACCCCGAAGATCCTCCCCTATACTTCCTTTGCACCATGCCCGATCCCTCCACGCTTTTCATCATCATCGTCTTCAGCGCCGTAGGCTTGGCCGCGTTCCGCCACGGCAAAAGCGAAAGCAACATGGTCTGCCTCGTTTTGGGCATCGTGCTGATGGTCTATTCATACTTCGTCGAAGGCCTGACGCTCAACCTCCTCGTCGGCGCTGCCCTCAGCGCCGCCGTCTGGCGGGTTTGGTGATGACGCAGGCGAAGCTCCGCTCCCCCCCCTTCAAGGCTCGCAGATGAGTTCGACAACAGCGGCACGACTTGCCTTAGGCCGAAGCAAATCACCGTTCCCATGGCTCCGCAATCGCCGCACCCCATAACCGATGGACTCGGGTGTTCGCTTGGTGCATCGCCGGTTTCGTGACGGTCCGGATTTTTTCTTCGTGATCATAATAAAAGATGATGTTCTGCTGCGGAACTCCTGTC
>JBEDBL010000102.1:0-9513 GCA_041177245.1 Verrucomicrobiota bacterium | reverse complement strand
TTGCTTCTTGGCGGTTTTCGCGGGGGCTTTCTTGGTCGCGTTTTTCTTGGCGGCTTTTGGCATAAGTGGGTTTGTTATACTGCCATCAAACCAACGCGATTCGGTCCGGGCCAAGTTTTTTCGGTTTCCGCCGGGTCGCGACGCGTCTACTCTTCTGTTGTGGGCATTTCCTTGGGCGAATTTTTCATCCGGTGGTTCGTCACCGCGGTGTCGGTCTTTGCGGCCGCTTCGATTGTCCCCGGCATCTCTTACAGCAGTTTCACCGGACTGGCCTTCGCCGCCCTGCTGCTCGGCATCATCAATGCCATGGTGCGCCCTGTCCTGCTCATCCTTTGCCTGCCCCTCATCCTCGTCACCATGGGACTGTTCATTCTCGTTCTCAATGCGCTGCTGCTCTGGCTCGTCTCGGGAATCCTTCCCGGAGCTTCGTTCCATGTGGACGGATTCTGGTCCGCGTTCTGGGGTGCGATCGTCATCGGTCTGGTCAGTTGGCTGCTCAGTTCGTTCTTCCGCGGTAGCGACGGAAAAATTTATCCGCTGACCCACCACACGGTGATCAAACAGGCCCGCGGCCGCACGCTGAACTGATATGGCCGTTCCGGACGCTCTCCGGGGCTGGCTCGACGGCGGACGCACGGGGGTGAAAGTCTGCGGCTTCACGCGCGAAGTGGATGCACTGGCCGCGATCGACGCCGGCGTCGATGCACTCGGGTTCAATTTTTACCCGCAGTCGAAACGCGCAGTGCAATTCTCCGCCATCGCCTCGTGGGTGGAAAAACTTCCCGCCGGAGTAGGCCGTGTGGCCATCGTTGTGCAACCGGACGAAGCACTCCTGCACGAACTGACGCACTCGGGGCTTTTTCACGCGCTGCAATTCCATGGTGGCGAGACGCCCGAGTTCTGCGCCACCTGGGGCGGCGATTTCTACATCAAAGCGCGTCCGATCTCCGACGCCGCATCGGCCGATGCGGCTTTGGCCGATCCCGCGCCATGCCTGCTGCTCGATGCGCACGCACCCGGCGTGCACGGGGGCACGGGAACAACGATCGATTGGTCGCTCGCCGCCGATGTCGTCTGCGCGGCGGCGCGCCCGGTTGTTCTCTCCGGCGGCCTGCGCCCAGACAACGTGACCGACGCCGTGCGCCAGGTGTGTCCGGCCGCAGTCGATACCGCGAGCGGGGTCGAGTCCTCGCCCGGCATCAAGGACCCCGCGCTGCTGCATGCGTTCGTCGAGGCCACGCGGTAATACTTGGCAGTATTACCTTATATTCTTACCTACTTCCCCCGCCTGCGCATTCTCTGCGGGAAAACTTTTAAGCTCGCGCATGGCGTCTGGGCGTCGCCTCCGTTTTGCCCCGGTTGCTCCGCGCCTACCCTTGCTAGGGGATGGTCATCGTTAGGAAATATGCTATAGAAGTTTTCCGCATGAAAAAACTCCTGTTACTCGTTCTTCCTGTTCTTCTCGCCGGTTGTGTCAGCGACGAAGAGTTGGCCAACATCGTTAATCCTTACAACCGTCCCGGCCAATACGGCGGCTATGTGCCTGCGGGCCAGCGGCCGATGACGCCGTACCAGTCGCAGGCGTTTTACCAACCCGCCTACCGCGATGGTTACCGTCAGGGCTACAATGCCGGCTTCTACGATGGCGGTCGCGGCATGCCGTATCGCGCGAACTCGAACTACCGCGGTCCGGCCTACAACGTTCCGTTTTCAGACGGTTACTACAAGGGCTACGCGGAGGGCTTCAACGAGGCGCGCCGCAACACAGGCTACGGCTGCTCACTCTGACGGAACCCAGATATCCCGGGTGACCGGGTCACACAGCGGCGGGCAAAACCCGCCGCTTTTTTTTTCTTCGCCAGAAATCCCGCGGCCGGGACTTATACCAACGTCCCGCAGCTTTTGGACTTCATCCATGTTTTGATCCCGGTAGGGTCCGCTGGCCCAGCGGGCCGCTGCTTTTACCGTAAGAAAGTGTGCGGACGGCTGAGCCAGCCGTCCCTACCGCCCCAGCACAAAAGTCTGATGGCAAGGAGGCCTTGGTATTATTTCTTTTTCGCTTCGGGCGTGGCCTCGGGTGCCGGTGTCGCGGCGGCGGGCATTTGCTGCTGTGCGGCCTGTTCGCGTTGCACAAGTTCCTCCACGGCGTTCTTCAGGTCCCCGAGCGGCACCCAGCCGATGATGTTTCCCTGCGCGCCGGTGGCCTTCGAAGCGAAGGACGCCGCGTTGAGCAGTTGCGCCTCGCCGGTGACCTTGTTGAATCGCACCACAGTGTCGACCGCATTTGTGCCGATAGTGATCTTCGCCGCGACGCACTCGTAGGGTGCGGCGGTCACATCGACCACGGAGGATGAGCGGTCGTTGCAGGAAGCGAGGAGAATAGCGGAACCCGCCGCGAGGAAAGGAGCGATCATTTTATGCATAAACCGTGCTTTCTAGGCGATGGACGAAGCGATAGCAAACCAATCAAGCCCGCGTCTCCCTTGGCCGGCCGCGGGAATACCCCCTTGAGGGTATTGGAATGGCCCGAAAGTAGGTCTAGTCTCCCCCGCTTCATCTCCCTGCAATTCCCTACGCGCCTGCGATAAAAACACTCATGCCAAACAAAGTGCTTCTTGAGACGGCCACACGCTCGGCCGCTTGGGCGCTGATTTTCGCCGCTATCGCGGTTTTCTGGTCTGTCGTCGGCCTCTCGCTCTTTGCGTGGCTGGGCTGATAGCCGCTGCGGCGCCTCAGGGCCGCCGGAAGATCATCCTCAATTTCGCGCCCCCGAGATCCGAACGTCCGAAGGTCAGTTCGCCGTCGTGGTTGTTCATCGCAGTGCGCACGACGTAGAGACCGATGCCCGTGCCGCTCTTTTTCGTCGTGGTGAGGGGCGTCTCCGCCAGCTCCGCGCCGGACCAACCCGGACCGCTGTCGCCGACGATCAGAACCACCTTGTTGCCGTGTTCCGCCAGTTCGATGGAAATTTCGCGGCGCTTGGCTGACGCTTCCTCGATGGCTTCGGCGGCATTGCGCAGGATATTGATCAAGGCCAGCTGCAGCTGTGCATCGTCTCCCATGATGGTGCAGATTTTATCCAGACCCGACTCGTGCACGGTGATGCCGTGCCGCGCGAGCATGCCCTTGTTGTAGAGGAGCGCGCTGCGCGCCACGCCGGCCAAGTCGATCTCGCGGTGCTCCGTCTGCACGCTGCGCAGCAGGGTCTTCATTTTTTCGATCGTGGCGACGACATGCTGGGCCTCGTCGGCGATGACAGAAAGCGCCTCGCGCGCATCACCGTCTCCTCCCAGCGCGACCTTGCTCTTCAGAAGGATCGCGCTCAGCGGCTGGTTGATCTCGTGGGCCACGGCCGCGGCGGCGAGACTGGTTTTGAGCTTCGTCTCGAGTTCCTTCCTGTGTCTGGATTCAACCTGAATCTCGCGTTCGGCCGCCGCTTTGCGCTCGGTGACGTCGGTCAACATGCCTTCCCATACCACGCGGCCGTCGGGCAGCTTACGCGGCACGGACTCGAGGGTCGCCTGCCGCTTTTCTCCGTGCACCGTGATCTCGCCCTCCCAGAAAAATCGCTTCTTCGCCGCGAAGACCTCGCGGTTAAGGCGCTCGATTTCCGCGCGATCCGAATCCTGCATCGGTTTCAGGGCCAACGCATGGTTCGCCATCACCTCCTCACGCTTCAGGCCGGTCATGGCCAGGTAGCGTTCGCTCAAGAAGGTGAAACGCGGGTTGCCGCCCGCGTCGAACTCCAGCACGTAAGTGCCGACGGGAATGTTTTCCGTGAGCTCGTAGGCCGTGCGTTGCAGTTGCTCGCGGGTCGTGCGCAACTCCTCCTCCACTCTCTGCTGTTCGCGGCCGCGCGCCAGAAAGACGGAGAGAAACTGGCCGCCGAGCGCGAGTCCGACGAGGAACACGTTGAGGTCGAGAATCGCGGCCAGCCCTTCCCGCACAAACGGACCGAAGTCGTGGCTGGTGGCATAGAGCGCAGCGGCCGCGATCACCATGGTGCCGACGCACACCGCAACCAGCCCTCGATAAATGGCCAGGACGATCACGATCGGGACGAGGGCCATGACAATGGAGGCGATCCCCGTCTGCCGTAGCAGCAGTTCCGCGGCGATCACCGCCGGCACAAGCGTGGCGATCGGGATCAAAAAATCGCCTGCCGCCTGACGGGGGCTGCGCTGCCCGGCGAAGAGAGCGAGCAGCAGCGGCGTGACCAGTATTTGTCCCAGAGAGTTGCCCATCCACCAGTTCGTCCAGGACTGCGTCAGATGCGTGCCCGCGGCGATCAACCCTGCCGACCAGAGAATGGCGTTGCCGACGATCGCGCTGAAAGGCTGGAGCACGAGGAAGACAAGAGCCAGCAAGCCGCTGAGATCACGCGCGCGGTGCAGATTCGTATTCAGGCCCAACGCGCGGAAAAGCACGACAGCCAAGACTGCTTCGATGCTGTTGCCCGCGGAGATACCGAGTGCGGGCAGAAGCGGGAGTCCCCGGGAAAGCGCGAGCGCGAGTTGCCCGGCGAACACGCCCGGCCAGACTCCCGGCCCGTAGCGCAGGGCGAAAGCCAGCGCGATGCCCTCGGAGGCGAAGAGCACCGGCGTGACCAGCACATTGTCGACTTGCACCACGAAACTCAGGTGGCCGAAAACGAAATAAAGGACGGCCAGCAGCCAAATGCCGGTGATCGTTTGCCGCGGCATGAACTCGGTTCCCTCGGTGGCCATCGTCACTTGGTTAACGCACATTTGCGCGCCTGTCGAATGCGTCGGCATGCTTCAGGCAACCGGCGAGATCGGCGAGAACGCAGAGCTTCGTGAATTTTCCCTGCAACGACCGCGCAGCTTGCTTGTTTGCCGCAAGCACGCGGAAGCGGATCCGCGACTGAAAATACCCTCCGTTTTCTTCGTGCCTTGTTGTTCCCCGACCGTCCTCGGTGCCCTCCGCGCTCTCTGCGTTGAAAAACCGCTCTAACTCTTCGCGCCGAGGGTCTCGTGGTAGTGGCGCAACGCCCTCTGCGATAATTCCGGGCCGTTCGTTCCGAGCTTCTCGGCGATCTTTTTGCGGTGCGTTTGCACGGTCAGCGTGGAAATGCCGAGCGTGTGCGCGATTTCCTTGCTCAGCATGCCGCGGCCCATCAGGCGGAAGATTTCGTATTCGCGGGCGCTGAGTTGTTCGCGCGGGTCCCCGCCGCGGACCGGTCCGGCGTTCGAGCGCGCGCCCGGCACAAGCGCCTTGATTTCCTCGGCCAAGGCGTCGAATGCCTGCGTCTTGTCCAGCACCGCGTGCACGCGCAATTGCAAATCGGCGGGACAGACAAACGTGCTCGCCTCGCCCGAGAGGATGATGATCCGGGCCGAGGCCTTGAGTTTGGCCAGCTTGCGCGCCGCCGCGATTCCCTCGCCGTCGGGAAGAGTCAGATCGAGCACCAAGAGGTCCGGTTGGTGTTCCTCGCAGGCCGCGATGGCTTCGGCCTTGGTCCGCGCCGTGGCTGCCACACTCAGTTGCGGCATGGCTTGCAGCATGTTGTGCAAAAGCTGCAGGAACATGGTCTGGTCCTCGACAATCACGCAACTCGGCTTGGCAGGCATGAAATACCATCACCTATCTCCGCGTAACGCGCATCTGCTTTTTTGGATTGCTGCTCCCGAGTTACCCAGCCGACGGCCGACAAAACCCCAACCGCCGCGCTTTTGGGAACGCCGAGTTTGCATGCACCCCACGAGGCGTGTGCTCATGCCAAGGGGGGCGCTTGTCGGCTTGGAACAAGTTCCGGCCGATTCGCGATGATACCCTGCGTAGGGTATTTACAAATTTTTGAGGATTGGTACACACGTTCGTGGAAAATCCCCACCCTTTGTTCGCATGATCCCTTATACCACCCCTAAAGTCACCCGTTTGATCCCTTCCCGAGTCTTCGCGCCGCTTGCCGTGATGCTGGGCCTGCTCGCCGCATCCGTTTCGGCGCAGACGCTTACCGTGGGACCCTCGAACGCGACCACCAACTTTACCTCGGGAACGAATGTCTACAGGACTATCAACATCGGAACAGCGGGATCAAACAATACGCTTCGCATCGAGGGGCCCGGGACGCTGATCACAGACGGGGGCGCCACCGGCAATCCGACTTGGTTTTTGGGAACAGGAGGACCCAACAACAGCTTGGTCATCTCCAACGGCGGCTCCCTGAATTTCGCCCAATCCCGCATGGGAGGTGCATCCGGAAATGGCAATTCGCTCACTGTCACGGGAACCAATTCACTTTTAAATTTTTCCACGCCTACTTGGAGTACCATTTCTTTAAATGTGGCGGGCTCAAACAATAGCATTAGGGTTACGGATGGTGGAGTGATCTCAGGAATGCCTAATTCTATAATTTTTGGCAGCTCCGGAGGAGGTAACTCTTTTATTGTTACCGGCCAAGGATCGAGGGTGACAAATATTAGCCAATTCGATGTAGGTAAAAACTCATCTAACAATAGTCTAACGGTTTCAACCAATGGAAGCGTCTCGCTTTCCTCACTATATGTAGGATTAGGCAACGGTGCCGGAAACAACCTGACGATTAACTCAGGGGGCGCTTTGGTGGCCAGCTCTTTTCTGTATATTTCCTTTGATGCAAACAGTTCAAACAACACGGTCTTGGTTTCCGATGCCACATCCATCCTGAGCGCGGCGGCTACTACTTATATTGGATTAAATGGCAGCGGCAGTCTATTGATCACCAACGGGGGGACCGTGAGGAACAGTGCTGGCACCATCGGCAGTGCCGCTACCTCCTCGAACAACAGTGTGCTGGTGACGGGGTCGAACTCGCTCTGGACCAACTCGGGAAACCTCTTGGTAGGAAACAACGGAGCCGACAACCTCCTGACGATCACCAACGGGGGGACCGTGAGGAACAGTGCTGGCACCATCGGCAGTGCCGCTACCTCATCGAACAACAGTGTGCTGGTGACGGGAGCTGGCTCTTTGTGGACGAACGCGGGAAATCTCGTTGTCGGAGGCAACAGCGTCGGTAACAGCCTGACGATCAGCAACGGGGGTGCTGTGAGGAATACTGCCGGCACAATAGGTGCTGCTTCCGGATCTTTGAACAACAGCGTGCTCGTGACGGGGACGGGTTCCACTTGGAGCAACAGCGGGTCTGTCACCGTCGGCTCCGCAGGTCTTGGGTCGGTGTTGACGATCGGCAGCGGCGGCAGGGTCGCTGCAGCGGATCTCAAGATCGCCGCTTCGAACGGTTCTGGCGGCACGGTGAACATCGGCGCTCTGGGAGGAAGCGATACCGGCGTCCAACTGAACGTCAGCTCTGTAGAATTCGGTCTCGGCGCCGGAGCCCTCAACTTCAACCAAGCGGACACCTTTGTTTTCTCCGGCCCGATCCGTGGAGGTGCGAGTGGCGTGCTGGCCCAGCGCGGAAGCGGCACGACCACGCTCACCGGCACCAACACCTACAGCGGCGACACCATCGTCTCGGGCGGCACACTCATGGTCGGCAGTGCGGGCGTGCTTGGCGGCGGGCAATACGCCGGCAACGTTGACCTCTCGTCCGCCAGCGGCAAGCTGGTCATAGACACGACGCGAAACCAGGGGCTCAGCGGCGTCATCTCCGGCTCCGGTTCGCTGGTCAAAACCAGCACAGGCACGCTCACTGTCACCGGTGCGGACAATGCTTACACCGGCACGACCACCATCGGGGGCGGAACACTTGTCCTCAACGGCACGCACACCGGCGGCGGTGCTTACACCGTGCAAAGCGGAGCTACGCTCAAAGGCGACGGGCGCACCACGGCGGCGGTGACTGTCGATAGCGGCGGCAACATCACACCCGGCAATTCACCCGGCGAACTTACCATCGGTGACTTCACCCTCAATGGCACGCTCAACATCGCCATCGACGGCGCCCATAACAGCCTGCTCACTGTCGTGGGCAATGCCGACATTGCCGGCGGCACGGTCAGTTTCACCCCGGGGGCCGCGGCGACCGAAGACGTTTACGTGTTTCTGACCGCCACGGGGACTTTGAATTCGCCCTTCGCCAGCATCAATGGTTTGGCACCCACGGATCCGCTGGGCGCCGCCGGCTACCAGTTGTTCTACGACACGAACGATGGCATCGCGTTCCTCAAGCTGAGCTCCGTGACCAACGTGGTCGAGGCGATTTTCCACGGGCCGAATGCCGTGATCGGCAGCGGCACGACGAACTTCAACGTCTACGTTTACAATGGCGGTGCAACCCCTTTGACTGCCTCCGCCGTCGGTGATGGGGTCGATTCTTTCGGCAGCATTGCCTCGACCAACATTGCGGCGAACGACGGCGATGAACTCTCCAATCTGACGTTCTCCAACGGTTCCGGAACCTTCGGGACCAACACGGCGGTCTTCAACGCGGTGCTCAATGGAACCACCAATCCGACCACATTCGATGTCGTCGTCTACGACCACGCTTCCAATGTGGTCACCGGCACCAATCTCAATTTCCGTCCCGTCCATGCCGGGGCAGGCGTTGTGACGTCGACCAACAGCGTCACGGTCAGCAACAAGAATGACAGCTTCCGCATCGCGATGGGCGTGACGAACGACAATACCAACGCCGGCATCGCCATCGGTTCCGCGAACGGTTTGGCCCAAGGCGACTCGGCTAACCTCTTCGGCACCCTCGACACGTCCGCGGTGGCGCCCGGGCGCTTCACCAACACGGCCAATCTCATATCCTTCGACGATTCCGCTCTCAGCGGTGCGAGCACCAACCTTGGCATGGTCGGAGTGCAAATCACGGGCTACGTCTACACCGGCCAAGGCGTCTGGACCGGCAATGGCGGCGACTGGCAGGATTTCGCGGATTGGCAGGAACCCGGCGGAACACCCGGTCTCGATGGCGCCCTGAGCGTCAACGACACGGCGTTTTTCGGCGCGGCGGGCAACGGACCGGTGACGCTGAACACCGACGCCGAGTTGCTCTCGGTCACCTTCTCGAACTCGACCACACCGTATGTCCTCTCGGGCACCGGCACACTGAAACTCACCGCCTCCGGAGCGAATCCAGCCGCGATCAACACGCTGGCTGGTGGGCACACGATCTCCAACGCGGTTGCGCCCGGCAGCGATCTGGTGCTTTCGAATGCGTCAGGTTCCAGTCTCACCCTCGCGGGCGCCTTGAGCGGCGTGAGCGGTCTGGTCAAGACCGGCGCCGGCACCACGATGTTGACGGCCAGCAACACCTACACTGGCGCCACATCGGTGGCCGGCGGTGATCTTGTCGTCAATGGCTCGATTGCCGACAGCGCAACCACGGTGTTGAGCGGCGGCACGCTCTCGGGGACCGGAACCGTCGGCGAACTGACGATCGAAAACGGGGGCACCGTCAGCCCCGGGTTCGAGGGCCCCGGCGCGCTGAATATCAACGGCAACGTCAGCTTGCTCGGAGGCGGCAATTACAATTGGCAGGTGCTCGACGCAGTGGGCTCGCCGGGAGCGCAGTGGGACTTGTTGTCCGCGAGCGGATCACTC
>JBEDBL010000101.1:0-9577 GCA_041177245.1 Verrucomicrobiota bacterium | reverse complement strand
TGAAACTGTCACCGTGCCGGCAACACTTTCCGAAGCGATCCGCGCCGTTGTTTCGCAACCGGAAGCGGTCAACTCTCCCCGCTGATCCAACGCCGGCAGCGGTCGGCCAGAAATTCGATCCACTTCGGGTTCTCGTTGAGACACGGAACCAGCTCGAGGTGCTCGCCCCCGGCCTCCTCGAAAGTTTCTTTGCAACCTTCGGCCACCTCTTCGAGAGTTTCCAGACAGTCGGTAACGAACGACGGACAGATCACGAGAATTTTCTTTTTCCCTTCGTGACCGAGGCGCTCGACAGTCACATCGGTCTGCGGTGTCAGCCATGGGTCGCGTCCGAGGCGCGATTGGAAAGCGAGCATCGTCTTTTCCTTGGGGATGCCCAGTTTTTCGACGAGCAAATCCATGGTGCGCACGCACTGGTGGCGGTAACATGTGGCATGCGACGGGTGTGCGCAGTGGCAACAATCCGGAACGGTGAGGCAGTGCGCGTGTGAAGGATCGCTTTTGCGCAGATGGCGCTCGGGCACACCGTGGTAGCTGAACACAAGCATGTCGTATGCCTGCCGCAAGTGCGGAGCCGTGGCATCGGCGAGGGCGTCGATGTAGGCCTCGTCGTTGTAGTAAGGCTGGAGGAGCGCGGTTTTAATGCCAGGCTTTTGCCGCGCGACCTCTTCCATCACCTGCACTACCGCTGTCTCGTAGCTGGACATGGCGTAGTGCGGATAGAGCGGGATGATGAAAAGTTCCTCCGTTCCATCGGCCACGATCCGCTTCATCACCTCCGGCACGGCAGGTTGGCCATAGCGCATGGCCAGATGCACGGGCACGTCGATCTTGGCGGCGAGCAGATCGCGTTGCTTGCGGCTGGTCACGATCAGCGGCGACCCGGCCTCGGTCCAGACGGTCGAATAGGCCGCGGCGCTCTTGCGCGGGCGGAAGGGCAGAATGAAGAGATTGAGTACGATAGCGCGTAGCAAGGGGTTGACATCGAGAACGCGCGGATCGGAGAGAAACTCGCGCAGGTAGCGCCGTACGTCCGCGACTTTGGTTGAGTCGGGAGAGCCGAGATTGAGAAGAAGAACTGCTTTTTTGCTCACGTTTGATGAAGGGCGCCAATCTCCTCTGCGAGCCGCAAGCCGTTCCGGATGCATTGGCCCGCCGCGATGCCGCCTCGGTAGTTGCCGACAAAATGCAGTCCGGGATGCGCCGCTTCCAGCTTTTCCAGCGCGGAAACGATTTCTCCGTGGCCGAGGTTGTATTGCGGGATGGCGCGCGGCCATCGCACGATACGCCGGAAAACCGGATCACCCCGCACGCCGAGGAGCGCTGCCAGATCCTCGCCCACCAGATTTTCGAGAGCGGCATCCGCGAGGGAGGCGAGGCCGGGTTGCCGAACCCCTCCGACAAAGGTGGTGAGGAGAACGTCCGAGGACGGCGCTCGCCCGGGAAAAAGGCTCGAGGAAAAAATCGTGCCGAGAATGCGGCGGTTTTCCGCCGCGGGGACGAGGACACCAAAGCCGTCAAGCGGATGCCGGACCTGCTCCCGCTGGAAACTCTGGGCCACGATGCTCACTGGCGGAGACTCGATGCGATGCAGGATACCGAGATCCCGGCTCAAGGCATCGGGCCACGGGAGCCCCGGAACGGAAAAAGCAGGGATCGCACAGACGAGCGCGGAACAATCCGCACGCCGGATTTCACCATGCTCGCTCCACGTGACGGACCAGCCGCCACCGGCACGAGAAATTGAATCGACGCGGGCGCGGCAATGCAACGCGTCGCCGAGCAATTCCGAAAGACGGGCCGGCAGCGCGCCCATACCCTCGCGGAAAGACACCATTTTCTGCCGCGATCCCTTGCGCCGATTCCGTAGCGCGCCGCGAATGAACGAGCCGTGTTCGTGTTCGAGATTCCAAAGCTTCGGAAAGGCGTGCCGGGCAGAAAGCTTTTCCGGATCGCCCGCGTAGATGCCGGCGACAAAGGGCTCGATCGCGTAGGAAAGTATTTCGGCCCCGAGTCGGCGACGGACAAGACCGGCCAACGACTCGTCGTCTGCGCGGCCGCGCGAAACAAAAGGTTCCCCCAGCACACGCAACTTGCCGCGCAGCGAAAACAGCGGAGTGTTCGCGGCGCCAAGCGGGGACGCAGGCAAGGCGATTGTCTTTCCGCCGCGGACAAGGAAGCGCTTTTTGGCCTGCGGATAGACGATCTCACCGGCCAGTCCGACCTCGCGCAAAAAGAGCGGGATCTCGGCATCGTCGGCCATCATGGAATTCGGCCCGTGTTCGACGAGAAATTCCCCGTCCCGCTCCGTTTCGACCGCTCCGCCCGCGCGCGGCGAAGACTCGAGGACAGTGACGGACACGCCGCGCTGCTTCAGCGAGACCGCCGCGGACAATCCGGTGAGTCCGGCGCCGAGAATGATCACGGGGCCCGCGGACATCAGATCGTTTTCGAATGTCGCCCCTCGCCCGGTTGCACGTAAGCGTCGAAACACATGGCGATATTGCGGATGAAAAGCCGCCCGGCGCCCGTCACGACGATTTTCTCCGCGGCGAGTTCGACGAGGTTGTCCTCGGCGAATTCGCGCAACCGTCCGAGACTTTCGGAAAAATGCGAGGCGAAGCTTACGCCGAATAGTTTTTCGACGTCCGCAAAATCCAGCCGGAAATCGCACATAAGGCGCATGATGATGTGGCGGCGGAGCATGTCTTCATCCGAGAGTTCGAGACCGCGTTCGACCGGGAGGCGGCCGGCGGCAAGATCGGCGTAATAATCCTCGAGCGACTTCCTGTTCTGGCGGTAGGTGCGCGAGGTTTGCGAGATCGATGAAACCCCGAACGCGCGGATCTCGGTGCCCCCGCGCGTGCTGTAGCCCTGGAAGTTGCGCTGCAGCGTGCGGGATTGCAGCGCGCGCACCAGTTCGTCACCCGGACGGGCAAAGTGATCCATGCCGATGAAAACGTAATCCGCGACGGTCAAGGTCTCGATGACCAGTTTGAGCATGGCGAGTTTGTCCCCGGGATCGGGCAACTGCGCTTTCTCGAGAATTTTCTGCGAAGGAACCATCCACGGAACATG
Source organism: Verrucomicrobiota bacterium (assembly GCA_041177245.1). Taxonomy (GTDB): domain Bacteria; phylum Verrucomicrobiota; class Verrucomicrobiia; order Chthoniobacterales; family JACTMZ01; genus JACTMZ01. The sequence goes on along the minus strand of JBEDBL010000101.1, from coordinate 6,499 downwards.
CGCGTAGCTGAAGACGGCGAAACGATCGGGGCCGTAGTCCAGCACCCGCGCCAGAGTCTGTGCGTAGCTGTCCGGAGTCTGTCCGGGGAGCCCGTAAATCAGGTCGACATTGACCGACTCGAATCCCTCGCCGCGCAGCCAGGCGAACGCCTGCGCATTGCATTCCTCGGACTGCACGCGGTGGACGGCACGCTGGACCTGCGGATTCACGTCCTGGATACCGAACGATGCGCGCGTCATACCGACCTCGCGGAAAGCGCGCACGTGGTCGAGGGTAAGGAACCGCGGATCCAGTTCCACGGAGCACTCGGCATCCGCGGCGAAAACGAAACGTTTCTTCAACTCCGCGCCGAGGCGCAGAATCTGCGCGGGCGTCAGAAAATTCGGTGTGCCGCCGCCGAAGTGCAGTTGCACAACCTCGCGGCCCGTGTGGTTGTCGACGGGAAAAAGATCCATCTCGCGCACCAGCGCGTCGAGGTAGATATCCGCACGGGCGTTATCCGAGGTGATGACCTTGTTGCAGCCGCAGAACCAGCAGAGGCTCTCGCAGAACGGCAGGTGGAAATAGAGCGAAAGTCCCCCTCGCTCGGCGGCGGCGGCGGCAATGAGTCGCGACGCATCCGCATCGCCGCGGAACTGCAGTGCGGTGGGATACGAGGTGTAGCGCGGCCCCGGACGGTTGTGCTTGCGCACCACATCCAAATCAACTGGCAGCGCTGGAACTTTGCTCATGACTGGAATTTCGCACGGCCTCGACCACCGCCCCGACGCATTCAGGATGTGCAGCCGGCCGGATACCGTGCCCGAGGTTGAAAATATAGCCGCTTTGACCGGCCATGTCGTCGAGCACGCTGCGCGCGGCCGCGGCGGCCGCGGAGGGCTCGCCCTCGAGAAAGGCGGGATCCATGTTTCCTTGAAGGGCGATGGCAGGTCCGAGCGTCCGGCGCACTTCGCTCAAAGGGGTTTCCCAATCGAGAGAGAGAACACGCACCCCGGTCGAGGCCAGTGCGCTCGCCTCGCGGTTTCGTCCGCGCGCGAACAAAATAACGGGAACCGTCGGTTTCAAATCGGCGAGCAATTCGCGGACCCAACGCAGCGAAAACTCCTCGTAGTCGTCGCACCACGCCGCCCATGAGTCGAAAATCTGGATGGCGTCCGCACCTGCGGCGATCTGGCGGCGGAAGTATTCCGTCAACGTGCGTGTGACGAGTGAGAGCAGATCGGCGAGCAGGGGGTCGCGTCTCTCCGCCATAGCGCGGATGATTTTTCCTTCGCCGGACGATCCGCCCTCGACCATGTAGGCGGCCAAGGTCCACGGCGACCCACCAAAACCGATCAGCGCACGATCCTCGCCCAGCAACCCGCGCGCGGAGCGCAATGCGTCGCAGACATATCCGAGGCGGTCGGCCGCGCCGGAGGCGGACAATTTTTCGAAATCCGCACGCGAGCGGACCGTGAAATCCATATCAACGCCCGAGCCATCGCGGAATCCGTATCCCTGACCGAGCGCCTCGGGAACGACCAGAATGTCGCTGAAGATGATCGCCGCATCGAGCGCGAACCGGCGCATCGGCTGCATCGTGACCTCGGCAGCGAGCGCTGGCGTGCGGACCATCTCGAGAAAGCTGTGGCGCTGCTTGAGGGCCCGGTATTCGGGGAGATACCGCCCGGCCTGCCGCATGAGCCAAACCGGGGGGCGATCCACCGGTCGGCCATGGCAGGAATCGAGGAAGCGGGCGCGTCCGGTCATTGCGGTATGGGGTGATGGAGAGCCACTTTGACCCGCCAAGGTGGCAGGCCCAGCCCCGGCACTCAAGTTCCGGCCGCGGGCCCGGGCCCATTTTCCTTGACCGTGACGCCACCCGACAGATGATCTGTCCTGTCAGTCCTCGACAGAACCCAGCATAGGGCTGGATTCCGGCAGGCCGGCCCATACCCGTATAATGTTCAGGAAACTCTTCGGCTTCTTGTCGAGCGACATCGGCATCGATCTCGGCACGGCCAACACTCTCGTCTACGTCCGCGACCAAGGAATCGTGCTGCGTGAGCCTTCGGTTGTCGCGGTGCAGGCCGGGACGAACAAAGTTCTCGCCGTCGGCAACGAGGCCAAACGCATGCTCGGCCGTACGCCCGGCAACATCGTGGCCATCCGCCCGCTCAAAGACGGCGTCATCGCCGACTTCGAAATCACCGAGGCGATGCTCTCACATCTCATCAGCAAAGCGCACGGCGGACGCCGCATCGTGCGTCCTCGCGTGGTCATCGCCGTGCCCTCCGGGATCACCGAGGTGGAAAAACGCGCGGTGAAAGATTCCGCCACGCATGCGGGTGCCAAAGAAGTCTACCTCATCGAAGAACCGATGGCCGCGGCGATCGGCGTCGGGCTTCCTATTCAGGAGGCGGCCGGCAACATGATCATCGACATCGGCGGCGGCACGACCGAAGTCGCGCTCATTTCCCTCGCGGGCATCGTATTCAGCCGCAGTGTGCGCGTGGCGGGAGACGAACTCGACGAAGCCATCGTCCAATACCTCAAGCGCAACTTCAACGTGGCCATCGGCGAACGCACGGCCGAAGACATCAAGATCAAGCTCGGCTCGGCCATCAAGTTGCCCAAAGAAACTTCCATGGAAGTCAAAGGTCGCGACCTCGTCGCGGGGCTTCCGAAAACAATCACACTTACCTCCCAGGAAGTGCGCGAAGCGCTCGCCGAGCCGCTCAACAGCATCGTCGACGCCGTGCGCACAACCCTCGAACGCTGCCCTCCGGAACTGGCCTCCGATCTCGTCGATCGCGGCATGGTCCTGGCCGGAGGCGGTGCTCTCCTGCGCGGGCTCGACCAGCTTCTGCGCGAGGAAACCAACCTGCCGGTGCACATCGCGGACGATCCGCTGAGTGCCGTGGCCGAGGGAACGGGACGCGTCCTCAGCGAAATTGAAGTTCTCCGCAGCATCGCCCAAAACAGCTCCCAGCGCACCGTCGCGGCAGCAGCCTGATCAACCGCGCCCGGTCCGCTGAGGCGGCAACCGCTCCATGAAACCGCTGCATATGCTGCTGCTCGCCGCCGCGATCATCGTGGCCGTGTTGTTTTTGGCTTTTTCCCCGGGACGGATGCGAGCGTGGCAAAGCCGTTTCTTCGACGTTTCGACGCCCGCCATGCAAGCCGGTGCAGCGATCAACGAACGAATCACAAAGCTGAACAAAGGCCTGAAGACGCTCGACGAACTCGAGGCCGAGAATGCCGCGCTGGCCGCGCAAAACAACGAACTGCTCGCTTCCTCCCAAATGCTCAAGGATCTGGCCGACGAAAACCGACGCCTGCGCGAAACGCTCGGCTACCGCGAACGGTCGGCTTTCGAACTTGTCCCCGCGCAGGTCATCAGCCGCGACTCCGCCACTTGGTGGAGCAGCGCGAAAATCAACCGCGGTTTCGCCGAGAAGGTCGATTCCGCGCAACCCGTTCTGACAGCAGATGGTCTGGTCGGGCGCACAACCACCGTGGCGAAGGATATCTCCATGGTGATGCTGCTGACAGACGTGAATTGTCAGGTGGCCGCGCGTATCGAGGAAACGAACGACCAGGGGATCCTTACTTCGCAGCGCCCGGCGGGTGAGTCGTCCCCGGTCATCGCGGTGAATTTCCTTCGGCGCGACGCCGACATCAAACCGGGTATGAAGGTCGTCACGGCCGGTGTGAGCGGGGGCGTATTCCCCGCTGGCATCACGCTGGGGACGGTCAAAGAATTCAGGACACGCGAACTCGACGGACAGGCTGTGATCGAACCTGCAGCAGATTTCTCCCGCCTCGAGGACGTATTTGTTGTCCGCGGGGCAAAATGATCCGGACCATCGTCCTTGTCCTCTCGGCCTATCTGGCCGTCATCGCCCAGGATTTCATCCCGGGCATGCCGTTTTTTGCCGGTGCGCACGTTCTGCTGCTTCCCGTCATCGTCTGCTACGCGATGCTCTGGCTGCCGTTTCCGGCCGCGCTGGGATTCGCTCTCTACGCGGGGCTGATCGGCGACCTCGCCTCGCTCCATGTCAATGGTGACGGTGTTGAAATAGGCCTCGGCTGGTCTATGCTTTACTATGTCTTGCTGGCTGCGGTGCTCCATTTCCGGGGCCGGCTCGCGGGACTGCGTTGGGAAACTCACTGCCTCGCCTCGGGTGCGGCGACATTTTTCCTACTCGCAGGGCAATACCTCATGCTTTGGCTGCGTCGCGAATCGATGGCATTCGACAGTGTCATCTTCGCGCGAATCGGCGGGCCGTCGCTGGCCTCGCTGCTTGTGGCGCCCCTGCTCTACTTCTTTTTCGGTCTGTTTCCCGGCGGCTTCCGCGGGCGACGGAGCCGGCGCGTGAACCGATGATCCACCGGTCCCACGAGTTCCGCATCGCCGTGCTTGCCGCAGTGGCCGGGGCGGTCTTCCTTATGCTGCTGGGGAGGTTGTGGTATCTGCAGGTGGCGCGCGGCGCGGATTACACTTCGCGCATCCGCAGCAGTTCGCAGGTCAGTGTGCGCTTGCCCGCGGTGCGCGGGGAAATTCTGGACCGCAACGGGATCCCTCTGGCGCAGAATCGCGCGAGCAACGCCATCGAGTTCTATTTCCCGGACATCGTACGGGATTACCGAAACCGATTCGGCAGCGTGCCGACCAGGACTTACCGGACGACGGTCGGCGGCATGATGACGGAAAAAACCGAGGCCGACATCGTCAAGATCATCAACGAGACGGTCGTTCCCCGGTTGGAGCAACTCGGATTGGCCCGCGATTACAACGCAGACGCGCTGCGTATGCATTTCCGCAACGAAACCGAAGTGCCCTTCACCTATGCGGAGGATTTGGATTTCGAAACGATGGCCCGCTTCGCGGAGCACGGTGTCGAACTCGCCGGGGTTAATCTCACCGTGCGCCCCGTGCGCCGCTACGTCTACGGCGCCCTCGGCGCGCATTTCCTCGGTTACGTCGGCGTGCCGGACAAAGTCGACGAGGAAGATGCCGCGCAATTCAACTACTACCAGCAGGACACCGAGGGAAAATCGCAGATCGAGCTGGTGCTGGACGCCGAACTCAAAGGCAAACCGGGCGCGCGCATCCTGCAGCGCAATGCCAAGGGGAAAATCGAGCGCGAAGTCCGCCGCGAGGAACCCAGGCAAGGCAACAGTGTCGTGCTGACCATCGATGCGCGCCTCCAGCACGCGGCCGAACAGGCTCTGCGGGCCGTCGGACGTGGTGCCGCCGTTGTCATCGACCCCAACAACGGCGATGTGCTTGCCATGGCCAGCGTCCCTTCGTTCGACCCGAACAGCTTCATCCCATCGATCTCCGAGAAGGACTGGAAAAGCCTGACCTCAGACGCCACCGATCCCCTGCTCAACCGCGCGACGAGCGCCTACGCGCCGGGCTCGACCTACAAGGTCGCCATTTCTCTGGCCGGCCTGCGCAAGGATTTGTCCGAAAGATCCTTCAACTGCTCGGGCGGCGTGCAATACGGCAAGCACATGATGAAGTGCACGGGGACACACGGCACGCTGGGATTGACCTCGGCGCTCCGCGTTTCCTGCAACTCGTATTTTTTCCAATACGGCAACAAGGCGGGCATCGACGAGATCGACCAGGTCGGCGAAATGCTCGGGCTGGGTCAGAAGTCGGGGCTGCCGCTGGCCGGCGAATCCGCCGGCGTCCTGCCCGGCCCCGCATGGCTGGCCAAGCGCACCACGCGGGAAAGATGGTCCACCGGACAAACCGCAAACACTTCGATCGGCCAGGGATTCGTCCTGGCCACGCCCCTGCAGATGGCGATGGTTGCCGCGACCGTGGCGAATTGGGGGACCAGCTATTACCCCCGCATCGTGGAGAAGATCGTCGCCCCCGACGGCACGGTGGTGAGACAGGAACCGGTCAAGGTGCGGGCCAATCTTCTCGAAAACGGATTCACGGTCGACAAGATCGGAGTGGTGCGCGGCGGCATGTGGGACGTGGTGAACCGCGACGGGGGCACCGGCAGCCGCGCGCGCATGAAGAATTACCAGGTGGCCGGCAAAACGGGCACAGCGCAATTTTGGCGGGGCGGGACTCCCGACAACCACACATGGTTCGTTACTTTCGCGCCTTATGACAAACCGCGCTACGCGGTGTGCGTGATGGTCAACGGAGGAAATTCGGGCGGCGGGGTGTCCGCACCCATCGCTTCCAAAATCCTCGCCGAAGCTTTCAAGCTGGAGGAGGGCGAGGAATACAAAGTCGCCTCGCTCGAACCCGCCAAGGGAAGTTTCCGGTTTGTCTCGAGCGTCGACTTCGGACGGGACATTCCCGCCGCTTTGGCCGATGCCCCAGCCTCGGATGGCGACGACCGGACCAGCGGGGATACCGCCAGCGCGACCGCCGCGGCACCCACCGTCCGTCCCGCGGCGGACGCGGAGGGCACGGTCCAAAAAAAGAAACCCAATTTTTTGCAACGCCTCTTCGGTGGAGGCAAAAAGAAAGAAAAGAAAGAG
>JBEDBL010000100.1:0-9599 GCA_041177245.1 Verrucomicrobiota bacterium | reverse complement strand
GGATGAATGCCATCAACGGAGGTAGCTTTGCCGTCACGGCCGCGCACAAGAACTCCTCCCATCGGGAGGCGCAGGCGCTTGAAAAGTGGATCGTCGAGCGCGAGAAGCACATCGGGCTCGAGAGGCCGGCTATTTACCGCGATTTCGAAGAGCGTGTTTACGAGCATCGGGAGGAGTTGCGCAGCCTGATCCACGGACTGCGCAAGAGCGGTGCGCGCGTTGCCGGTTGCGGGGCGTCGACCAAGGGAAATGTTATCCTGCAATTCTGCGGCTTGGATGCCGACGATCTCATGGCTATCTCCGATGTGAACGAGGACAAATGGGGCAAGTTTACGCCTGGCACCGGCATTCCGATCGCCTCCGAGGCTGACGTTCACAAGATGAAACCGGACTACATGCTGGTGCTACCGTGGCACTTCAAAGACGGCATCCTTCAGCGCGAGCGCGAGTTTCTCGAGCGTGGCGGACGCCTTATTTTCCCGCTTCCGGAAATCGAGATCGTTGGCTTTTGATGCGGTCCCTCGTCATAGGCGGTGCGGGGCAAGATGGAGTCCTCGTTTCGGCGCAACTTCTGTCGGAGGGGCACGAGGTTATCTCCGTCTCGCGCCGACGGTCGCCACTTTCAGGCGTCGAAAGCGAGATCGCTGACATCGGAGTTGAAGGTGTTACCTCGTCTCTGGTCGAAAAGCATCGTCCCGACCGCATCTATTTTTTGGCTGCGTACCACCGATCCTCCGAAGCCACGGATCCGGATCCTGCTGACGATTTGATCGGGTGTCTTCGTTTGAACGCTATTGCCCTCGCGGAGACACTTGGTTCTGCCCGCAAGCACTGTCCACACTCGCGGACCGTCTACGCGTCATCTTGCCGGATTTTCGGCGAGGGCAAGGGCAGCCTTCTCGACGAAACCGCCCAGCGGACACCGGTTTGCGCTTACGGAATTTCCAAAGTTGCGGGAATGGGTGTAGCGGAGTTCTTTCGCCAAGAGCACGGCCTATTTGTCGGTTCCGCCATTCTCTTCAATCACGAATCGGAGTTGCGAACCTCCAACTTCGTTTCGAAAAAGCTGGCCTTGGCTGCGCTTCGTGCAAAGGCGGACTCTTCTTTCGTTGTTACGGTTGGCTCAGTGGATGCCTTGGCCGATTGGGGCTCGGCACGCGATTACTGCCAGGGAATGACGGCCATGCTGGAAGCGGAGCGGCCCGGCGATTTCGTGCTCGCAAGTGGCAAGCTGCGGACGGTCCGGGATTTTGCAAGCGAGGCATTCGCCTGTGTGGGGCTTGATTGGAAAGCTCACGTCAAAGAAGATCCTTCCGCTTCCGGAGGCAGGGTCTGGAGGCTCCTCGGGGATTCTACGCAGCTCAAAAGGCAGACGGGTTGGAGCCCGCAGTATGACTTCTCGGATATGGTTCGCGACTTGGTGAAAAGGACGGAGGCGGAGGAAGCAAATGGACAAAGATCTGCTGATTTTCATTCCTACCTATAACGAGAAGGAGAACGTGCGACTCATCATCGAGGGGCTGCGCTTCAATCTTCCCGGAGTCCCGATTCTTTTTTGCGATGACAACTCTCCGGATGGAACCAGCGACCTTTTGCACCAATTGGCCGATGAATTCGGTGACGTCGACGTGGTAACGAGATCTGGAAAGCTAGGTATCGGATCGGCCCACAAATTCGGCATCCGCAAAGCGGCAGAGCTTGGATACAGGCGGCTGCTCACCCTCGATTGCGATCTCACGCACCAACCAAGCGACTGCGCACACTTTGCTGCTCATCCCCGTGGCGACGTCGTTGTTGGAACAAGGTTTCGCGGCTCAGGCTCGCTGGCCGATTGGAATTTTATGCGCAAGGCCATCACAAAGGCGGGGCACTGGGCTACCTGTTTGCTCCTCGGGATGCCTTACGATGCGACTGGTGCCCTTCGCCGATATCGTCTGGACCGGCTAGGGGTCGATTGGCTGCAAGAAGTCCATAGCGACGGCTATGCCTTCTTTTTCGAGAGCTTGATGGTCCTGAACGCCCGCGGTGCTGAAATCGAGGAAATCGCCATAGATCTGCCGAGGAGGACTTACGGAAGTTCAAAAATGTCCATCGTGGAGCTCATACGCAGTTGCACGATGCTGTTGAAGCTCTCCACCAAACGCTTTGGTATGAAAAGAAACAAAGAATGAACTCACACAAGCCCGAACCAAAACATGAGGGGTGGGACGCTTATTGGAGTCCTGACGCCCAGGGTGCCCATCGTCTTTACAGTGTGCTCGCCAGCATCTACCGCCGGATTTTCATCTGCGGACGGCTCGCTTACTGGCTGGGGCGAAACTTCGCGCCAGGCAGCAGTCTCCTGCATGCCGGCTGTGGCGGCGGAGAGGTTGATGTCCTTATTTCCAAACGTTACCGGATCACTGCTTTGGATATCTCCCCCAATGCGCTGCAGCTTTACAAACGGCACAATCCCGAGGTTGTAGATACGGTCCACGCCGATCTCCTCGATTTAGACTTGGGGGGCAAGGTCTTCGACGGTGCCTATAACCTCGGTGTCATGGAGCACTTCCCGGAGCCTGAAATTGTTCGCATCTTCCAGAACATGATGTCCGTAGTCCGCCCGGACGGGAAGTTGGTGATCTTTTGGCCCTTCGCCAATGCGCCGAGCGTGAAGCTTTTGGGTGCTTGGCACCGTCTGCTTAACCGCGATGCGAAGAGCAAGGTCCAACTGCATCCCCCCGAGATCAGCCTCATTCGCTCGAAGCAGCAGATCGAAGCCATCGTGCAACAGGCTGGTCTGGTCTTGGAGAAATACGATGTTTCGCCCGCGGACCTTTTCATCCAAGCGGTCCTCGTCGTGCGACGCCCGTGAGCAAAAGTCGGCAAACTTCAATCCGGCCGGAACCGATCTTTTTCGGTTGGGCGTGTCTGGCTCTCGTTGCCGCGGGACTCTTGGCTCACGGTATCGTTGCCTTTACCGATTACATTTTGTGGGACGGTTATTGGTATTACGCAGAACTGGCCCCCGGCGTGGGAGCACCGGGTATGAAGCGCCTTTTCTCCGAGATAGGTCGGCCTCTGGACTACTACTTTCTTCTTCCCTTCACAGTTTTCACGGGATCGGTTGCTCCCAAAATTGCCAGCCTTGTGGCGTGGATTCTCATTCCGATCCCGCTGATGATCGTCCTCCGCGAGGGCGCAAAGTTCCCCGCGGGACTTGCCTTCGCTGTTGCTGTGGTATCGGCCGTCCTGCCGGTATTCGACGTCTTGGGGGAGATTGCCCTTTTCATGAACGTTTTCGCCCTGCTCGTTTTTTGGTGCGGCATGGCGGTGTTGGTACATTTGCCGCGAAAGCGTGGCGTGTGCAGATTTGCCTGGAGAATTGCCGCGATCCTTTTGCTGTTGCTCGCATTTAATCTCAACTCATTGTTGGTCTTCTTCTATGGCTTGGTGGCGTTTTTGTTTGCCTGTCGCGTGTTCTTGTCGCCGAAGAAGGATGTCCTGACCTACGGGTTCTCCTTGGTTCGCAGGTTCGCCGACTTCGCTGCTTTGCCTGTGGTCTTTTGGATCATCAAAAGCGTCCTGACCCCTGTGCACGGATACTACGTCGGCCACAACATGCCTGTTTTCTCGGTGGAGCGAGCGGTGTCCGGAGTTTTGTCTTTGGTGGCTTTTGTCCTTGGGGAAGGTGTTGAGTTCTTCTCTTCGGGCGTTGCTGTGGCTGTCGCCCTTGTGGCTGCAATGGTCTGTGCTTTCGGTCTCGGTGCACGTTCCGCCTTGCGGGAAGCAAAAATGAAAGAATTGCGACGTACGGGCGCGGCATTGGTTGTACTTTTCGGCGGGGTAGTGCTGCTGCTTGCGGCCGCGTTTCCCTACGCGGTAGTCGACCAGCCTCTTGCCAGCTTTGGCTGGATCTCAAGGAACTGCATTTTGACGCCGCTTCCTCTGGCCCTCATGCTTTGCGGTTTTTTCTTGGTGTTGAATCAGCTGTTTTTTTCTCACCGGCCGAGCGCGTGGACTGTGCCAATAGTTGTCATTGTCGTTCTGGGTATTTTTGTCTCCAACCGAAACTACATACAGTGGCAGGCATTGGGCGCAAAGCAGGACTCGGTCGGCTTGAAAATGCGTTCCGCTTTAGAAAAGAGCAAAGCGGTGGTCGTTCAGATGAGGGATTATTTCATGATCCCCGATACGATTTACTATTACGCACCTATCGTGTGGACATACGTAGGCGCGGGAAACAAAACGAATCCAGAGGCCTTTGTCTTCGATATAGCCCAGAGCATACCGTATCAGGAGACAAAGACCGAAACCGGGGAGACTCGGATAGTCTTCCCGCAGGTTCCGGTAACGAGCGATTTGCTCGGCCAGATGATCGAGCAAACCACTATGCCTTACATGCTTCGGAGCATTCCCGAGGCTGGACCTCAGATCATGTTCATCGTGCAGCAGGGTAAACTCGGCAATGACGGGGTCTCGCTTGGAGCAAGGTATCTTTGGCTAAGATGGTTCAAGCCGGAGGGCCTGCCGGAGTTCCTGGACCAAGTCACGGACACGCATTTCCTCGAATTGCCGCCGGTCACATCCACTTGATCATCTAACGCGTGGTGTCCTTTTTATTTCTCTCTGCGGGCGCGCTTTTCACTGCTTGGATTGTGCACCTCGCCATTTGGCGTTGCCGTCTGCCGCAGGCCCAACTCAAGGCTTTGCTCGTTATTTTTGCTGTGGTCTGGGCAGTCGTTGCTCTTTCGGTTCTCACGGGTTTCGTTGGCGCTGGGTCCTTCGCAGCGGGTTGGTTCGTCGGTTTTCTCTACTTTTGTCTCATTTATTGGTCGGCGGCTTTTTGTTACCTCATCACTTACTCGGCGATGGAGGGGGACAGCCCGACTTTGAGCTTGACGAGGCACTTGCATCGGAAGGGGAATCAAGGAGTTTCACATGACGAAATCGAGGAGTTCTTTCGTCAAAGGCCTTTTGTCGGCGCAAGGGTTAAAGCACTGGTTACGGACACCGTGTTCATGGAAGAAGAGGGCGGTTACCGGCTTTCACCGGGAAGATATCTGTTTTTCCGCATCATTCTGGGCTACCGGCGGGTCGTCTTCGGGCCGATCAAATCGGGGGGATAAATAGGGGCAAATTCTGAACGCAAAATGCAAAGTGCAGAATTCATTGCAATGTCCTTCGTGTTCTCCTTGCCCGCGCAGAAGTGACGAGAAGAGCAAAAGCCAAGTATGAAACGTGAGTGTGATGCTTGAGTGAAACATTACCGGCCTGCGGCCGCAAAAATCTTACTCAGCTTTCAAGTTTCAGCTTTCGACCCTAAAAGATGATGCATTCTATCGTTCCCGAGTGGCTTTACTTACTTAGCCCGATTATGGCTTTGGCGATCATGGTCGTGGTGCAGGCTGTTGTTTTGCGCGCGCGGAGGGGGGAGCAGTTTTTTGGCTCCGTTGTTGCGGGGTTTGTGGCTGGCTTGCTGGTTGTGCTTGCTCTCCAGGCCGTGTTGCTGATCGTCTTTCCGCGCAACTTGGACCGCTGGGTCTTGGCGCTCGTAGCCAATCCGGCCATATACGTCATGCTGGCTTACTGTTTCTACAATTTCATCAATCTCGGGCACGCTTCGATCCGTATCCGCATTTTCAAAGAATGCGACGACCGGGGCGGGTTCATCACGCGCGAGGAGTTGCGAGCGGTCTACGACGATGAACTGATCAAAGAGGCGCGCCTCCAACGTCTGCTCGAGGGAGGGGACGTTGTCCGTGAAGGGGACCGCTGGAAGCTGGTTAATCCGCGGTTGGTGCCTGTGGCCAATGTTGTGTTCGGGTTGAAAAAATTTGTCCTGCGGCGCGAGAGCGAGTTTGATACGGCGCCATGATGCCCTTTGGCCCCAAAGAAGAAGCCACGCCCGCGGCGGCAGCACTGCAGGCTCCCGTATTTCTGAGCCTTTTCGTCGCCTGCTACAACGAGCAGGACAACATCATTGGCACCCTCGAAACTCTGGTTGAAGCGCTGAAGAAGACAGTGCCGTCCTTCGACATCGTTGTTGTCGACGACGCCTCGAAGGATGAAAGCGTCCCGCGTATCAGGAAGTTCATGGCGCAGCATCCTGAGTTGCCGGTGCGCCTTTTGCTCAACGGCCACAACGAGGGGGTCGCCACCAATTACGCCGAGGCGGCCTTCCGGGCCAAGGGCGAGTGGTATCGCATGATTTGCGGCGACAACGTCGAACCGGTCGAGACGCTCGTTGCGATCTTCAAAGCCGTCGGCAAAACCGAAGTCGTGGTCCCTTACACCGTGGAGATTCGCGGGCGCAGCACTTTTCGTCGGTTGCTCTCGAAAACCTACACGGCTCTGGTCAATGCCATCAGCGGCTACAAAATGCACTACTACAACGGATTGCTGGTTACGCGCACCGATTACGTCCGCCGCTGGCATTCGAATTCGCACGGTTTCGGATTTCAAGCGGACCTGCTGACCCGTTTGCTCTCGAAAAATCTGACCTACGAAGAAGTGCCGGTCTACGGCAACGAGCGCGCCACCGGCGAGTCCAAGGCGCTGACCATGCGGAATCTCGCGTCGGTTGCGCATTCTCTGCAAAACGTCGCCATTCGCCGGATCTCCAAAGCTTTTTACGGACAATGCTGATCGGGATCGATCTCGATAACACCATTGTTTGCTACGACCGCGTGTTCGAACGTCTGGCTTATGGCTTGGAGCTTCCACGAGACGTGGCTTCTGGAGGCAAGCAGGCCATTCGCGACTTTTTGAGGCGGCAAAATCGCGAGGACGAATGGACCGAAATGCAGGGAAAAGCCTACGGATCGTGGATAGGCGATGCTCAGCCTTTCGAAGGCGTTTTGGAATTCATGGCCTCCGCGCGCCAACTGGACCATGCACTCTGCATTGTCAGTCACCGGACCAAGCAACCGTTTCTCGGGGAGCCCGTTGACTTGCATGCAGCGGCCCAAGGGTGGCTTCGTGAGCATGGTATTGATCGTTTGGCATCCGTTTTTCTTGAAGAGACAGCGGCCGACAAAGCAGCGCGAATCCATGCCTTGGGTTGCGATGTGTTTATCGATGATTTGCCCGAGTTTCTAAGTCGACCTGACTTCCCAGTCGCAACCAGAAAGTTGCGCTTCCATCCGGCGGGCGCCGCAGAGACTGGGGAGACGGAGCGCGTTAGCAGTTGGGCGGAGGCGACCAAGCTTTTGCTGAGCGCGTGATGGAAAGTGAAGACCTGTCGCCGGAATTGGCGGCCTGGGCGGAGAGCAAAGGCTACTCGTGTCCCGAGCGCGTTTCTGGCGGCAGAAACAACCGCATCTTCAAACTCCACGGACCCGGCGGATCCGCGGCTCTGAAAGTTTACTACCGTGGCGTGTCCGATCAACGTGATCGTTTTGCGGCAGAACGTGCATTTTACCAAATCGCGGCGAACCGCGGGGTCTCCGCTCCGCAACTGCTGGACTGCGACCAGCGCCTCGGTGTCTCGTTGCTTGGCTGGATTGAAGGCGCCCCAGTCGGCGAATCGATCAACAAAGAAGAGATCGGTGCTGCTGCGCGCTTCTTGGTTGGAGTCAATGAGCCCGTGCCTGCCGAGGTGGAAGTCCCTTTCGGAGCCAGCGAAGCGTGTTTCTCGACGGCTGCGCATTTGGAGTTGCTGCAGTGGCGTATCAGCAAGCTGAAGGATGCGGCAAGCGAAGCGTCTGCGCTGATGGAGTTTCTCGACTCGACCCTCCTGCCGTTTACGGGACGTGTCAGAAGAAAGATCGAAGCTGATGATGCGAGCGACTTTTCCTCCACGGCATGGCGCCGCATTCTTTCTCCCGGTGATTTCGGACTTCACAATGCCCTGCGAGACACTGGAGGGCATGTTACTTTTTTCGACTTCGAGTATTCGGGGTGGGACGATCCTGTGAAGACCGTTGCCGACGTCTTCCTCCAACCGGAGCGGCCGGTGGATTGGAGATTCCTGCCGGGGTTCTGCTCGCAGCTTGAACTATGGGCGGGGTTGGAGGAGCGCGTGCGTGTTTGGCTGCCCTTTTTTGCGGCGAAGTGGGCGGTCATTCTGCTCGGCCCGGCAGCGAAAGATGCGGCCGAACGCCGCCGTTTTGCCGGTGAGGAGACGGACGAAGCAATGACCGCGCGGCAAATAACCAAGGCACTGGAAGTGATCCGGCGCGGAAGCGGGTTTCTTGAATGAGTGGTCACGTCATGAACACCGGACATTATCACTGTCATCATTGCCGCGCAGTTGCCGATGCGCCCGGACAGTTTCACGTGCTTGACGCGGGGGTCACCTCCGATTGCCGACCGTGGCGGGAAGCGATTCAGATTTTTGTTTGTCCTGCTTGCGGTGCCGCGCAGGCGCCGGTCAGTGAAGAGTGGAGGCAGTCTGTGCAGCGCATCTATCGAGACTACGATACCTATGCGGCAGCGGGGGGAGAGGAGCAGAAAGTTATTGGCGAGAATGCGGATGGGATGAGCGCGCGTTCGCGAGTCATTGCGGATTGGCTGGCTTCGCTTGGTCTGGTCGGTGACGTGGGGGAAGTTCTCGACGTCGGTTGCGGACGGGGCGCGTTCCTCGCGGAGTTTGCGCGACGGTTTCCGGCTTGGACGCTGAGCGGATCGGAGTTCGACGACCGCAACATCGACGTCCTTCGGAGTCTTCCGAAATTCAATCGGTTGCAAACCTGTCGATTCGAGAGCCTCGGCGGCGACTACGAAGTCATTTCCATGATTCATGTCCTCGAGCACATCGAGGATCCTGTTGCCTGCCTTGCCGCGTTGCGGCGCCGCGCCCGCACCGGTGCGTTGCTGCTCGTGCAGGTGCCGGACTGGTCGGAGAATCCTTTCGCCTTGGCCATTGCCGACCACGCGACGCATTTCACTCCGGAAGTGCTCGCTCAAGTTGCCCGACGCGCAGGATGGGAACCGATCGGCGCACCAAGCCATGTGGTTCCGAAAGAACTTACCCTTTTGGCAAAGGCAACCGATGTGACCGCCGCAAGCCGCGACACTGCCCCGGATCGGCCGGAGTCACGACTGGGCCAGCGTTTGTCGTGGCTTCACAGTGTGGGTCTTCGGGCACATAGCCTTCGCAAAGGAAACAGCAGCTTCGGGATTTTTGGCACGGCTATCGCCGGCACTTGGCTCGCTGGTGTTTGCAACATGAAGGTTGATTTCTTTGTCGACGAGGACCCTTGTCGCATCGGTAGTCGGCATCTTGGCATCCCGATTCTATCCCCGCAGGATATCCCGGCGGGATCCGACGTCTTTGTCGGGATGGCCCCGGCTGTCTCCAAGCGGTTGGCCGAAAAGTATTCAGGCTCGCCCGCGAATTTCCACGCGGTCGATGCCTTCACTGCACTTTGACACTCGTCATCGGAGTTGACGGATTGATCGGCGGCGGCCTTTACCGTGCGCTCAAGTCAGCGGGCGGTGCTGTGCTGGGAACCACCCGACGAGAAAGCGCAGAACACCTGCATCTGGACTTCGGCCGCCCTGAGGACTTTCGGATCCCGCGCGGCGTGGATGTCACGGTGATCTGCGCCGGCATAGGAGACATCGCCGCTTGCGCGGCATCGCCGCAGGAAACCTCGCGCGTCAATGTTTCGGGA
>JBEDBL010000099.1:0-9637 GCA_041177245.1 Verrucomicrobiota bacterium | reverse complement strand
GGCCACGACCACCGGGATGTAAACGGAACTCCAGAAAATGATCCCGCTTTGCGTCGGTTCCGGCAGGAGTCCCGCTTTCCTCATCCGCTCGGCGCTCAAGATGAGCAAGATCATGGCAATGCCGACACCGCCGATGTTCGCCTCGATACCGACCAGCCTTCCGAGAAGTTCCCCGGCGAACAAACCCGCGAGCAAACATCCCGCAAGCAATCCTGTTCCGTAAATGGCCATGACTTATCTGTGTGTTCTGGCAGGTCGGGCGGGGTCCATCAAGTTTCCGGCTTGTCCCCGAGGTGCACACTTCTGCGCCGCCCGGGTATTTTTCCGCCGATGGATAATAACTATTGAATCGGAGGCTCCGGCATGCGGCAATCGGGCGTCAACGCGGTCAAGCGGCCACTGCCGGACCAAACCGCAACAACACCCCGCTTTCAACCATGCTTACCAACTACGACTACCTGGTCATCACATTCTACTTCGTCTTCATGGCGGGGATGGGGTGGTTCTTCCGCAACTTCAGCAAGAACGCTAGCGACTTCTTCCGCGGCGGCGGTCAGATGACATGGTGGTTGGTGGGCGCCTCGGCGTTCATGGCCTCGTTCAGCGCATGGACCTTCACCGGCGCGGCCAGCATCGCCTACGAATTCGGCATTGTCATCCTGGTCATCTATCTGGCCAACGCGATCGGTTTTTTCCTCAACTTCACTACCTTTGGTCCGTGGTTCCGGCAGATGCGCGTCATCACCGTCATGCAGGCCATCCGCCAGAGGTTCGGTCCGGGCAGCGAGCAGTTCTTCACTTGGCTGCAATTGCCCATCCAGATTTTCTACGCCGCCATCTGGCTTTTCGGATTGGCCGTCTTCGCTGCTTCGGTCTTCGGCATGAGCCTGCCGGTCACCATCGTGGTGACGGGATTGGTCGTGCTGCTCATCGCCACGATGGGCGGTTCGTGGGCGGTGGTGGCCGGCGATTTCCTGCAGGCGCTCATCCTTATGCCCATCACCGTGGTGGTGGCGGTGCTGGCTTTTGTCGCGGTCGGCGGCGTCGGGCCTTTCTTCCAGCAGATCCCGCCGGATCATCTCGACCTGCTCGGCTCCCGCTACGCGGAATACGGTTTGCTCTGGGTGATCGCCATGGTCATCAAGCAGATCATCATTCTCAACAACATGCAGGATGCGGCGCGCTACCTCTGCGTGAAAGACGGCGGCGCGGCGCGCAAGGCGGCGATGCTCAGCACGATTCTTTTCCTCGTCGGCCCAGTGATCTGGTTCATTCCGCCGATGGCGGCCCGCATTCTTTATCCCGACTTGGCCGGAATGTTCCCGTCCTTGAAAAATCCGGCCGAGGGCGCGTATGTCGCCATCGCCATGAAAACCATGCCGGCCGGTCTCCTTGGCTTGCTCGTCACCGGTATTTTCTCCGCGACCATGTCGTCGATGGATACCGGCCTTAATCGCAACGCGGGCGTGTTCGTCAAGAACGTCTACCAACCGCTCATGCGGCCGCACGCCAGCGAGAAGGAACTTCTCATGGCGGGTAAACTCATCACCGCTTTTTTCGGTATCATCGTGATCCTTACCGCGCTGGTTTATAGCACCTGGGAAAACGTGGGCCTCTTCAAACTCATGATCAACTTCAGCGCGCTGGTCAGCATGCCCTACAGCATCCCGCTGTTCTGGTGTCTCATCATCCGCCGCACCGCGCCGTGGGCTGCGTGGTCCACCGTGCTGATCTGCCTGCTGGTGTCGCTGCTCGTCTCCGCGGGACCCGGTTGGGCGTGGGTGCAGGGACTGGCCGCTTCGACCGGACTTTCGCCCGTGGTCGATTGGGCGCGCGCGCACGACTTCGTCGCCTCCATGGCGGCCAACATCATCATCGGCTCCGCATGGTTCCTCGGTTCGTGCCTGTTCTACAAAAACTCGTCCGAGGAATACAAAAGGAGGTCGGGCGAATTTTTCGCGGAAATGCACCGTCCGGTGGACTTCGCCAAGGAGATCGGCGAGGGAAGCGACAGCAGGCAGGCCAGCGCCTTGTCCAAACTTTGTCTGGCTTACGGCGTGTTCATTTCACTGCTTGTGCTCATTCCCAATCCGATTTCGGGCCGCCTCAGCATCCTGTTCTGCGGCGGAACGTTGCTCTTTATCGGGTGGTTGCTCGGCCGGTCTTCCAAGCGCCCTGCAGTCCCGGCCGAATGACGCGTCGCTTATGAGGAAAGCCATTATTCTTTCGCTCTTCCTGGCCTTCACGGCCGGCTTCGCTCGGGCGACTGCTCCGGGGGGCGATCTGACCACAGCCGATGCCGTGAAAACGGCGCGCAAGTGGGCCGCCCTCGTCGGCGCTTCCGATACCACCGCTCTGCAGAAGCTGCTTGGCAACGGCTACACGCACACGCACGGCACCGGTATGGTGGAGACAAAAAAACAGTTTCTCGATGCATTCCGGCAAGGCGCGCGCGACTATGTGCGCTGCAAAATCGTCGAACCAAAGGTGACTTTGCTTGGCCGCGTCGCCCTGGTCTCCGGCGTGCTCGACCTCAAAGTCTTGGCACGCGAGAGAAAGATCGAGGGAACGAACCGGTTCATGATGGTCGTGGCGCGGGCGGACGATGGGATCCAAGTCGTCGCGTATCAGGCCACGCCCCTCAAGCGGAAGGAATGAACCGTTGCTCGCATCACCGGTGTCAGTTGCCGGGCATTATGCGAAAATTTCTTCCAGCCTTCTGTGCGATTCTCGCGTTGGACTCTCCATCGTTTGGGCAGGACAACAAATACGAAGACGCCGTCGCCGAGTTTGCTGTAGCCCAACACCCCGAGCCGGGTGGTGTCCTTCTCGTGGGGAGCAGCATCTTTCGCAAGTGGACGACCTTTGCCGCCGATCTCGCGCCGATCCCCGTGACCAACCGGGCCTTCGGTGGTTCGCGCACCGCGGACCAACTTTTCTTTTTCGACCGCGTCGTTCCCTCCTCGCGTGCGGCCCTCGTCGTTTGGTATTGCGGGAGCAACGACATCAAGGGCGGTATCGGGACAACCGTCGTCCTCGAAAACACGAAACAGTGGATCGAACGTACGCGCGCCGCCTTGTCCGACTCCCGCATTCTCCTCGTCTCGGTCATCCGCGCCATCCAGAAGAGGGAGGACGGGCAACTCGACGAAGTGGACGATGCCAACGCGGGTCTGCGCAAGTTTGCCGAAACCATTCCCGGCGTGGATTACGTCGACGTCAATCCCGCCTTGGAATCGGCTTCCGGCGAGGCAATTACCGGTTGCTATGTCGCCGACAAACTCCACCTTTCGGCCGAAGGCTACCGGAAAATGGTTGCGGTCTTGCGGCCTGCCATCGAAAAAAGTTTGGGCTGTAAATGACCGGCCTCTTCATTGTGTATGCCGCAACTTTTCCCCGCCTCGGGGGTTTACTTTGGCGCAATAAATATTAGCTTGATCACCATGTCCCGCTTCCCCCTCCGAATCCTGCTTGTGCCCGCCTTGGCGGCCTCCGCATCGCTCGCCCGTGCCGCGGGGGATGCACCAGGGGAGATTCTGGCCAGCGAGAATTTCGACGGCGACCTCTCCCGCTGGGTCGTGGAACAGACGCCGAGCGGCAAGACGGCGGTGATCGACGGGCGTCTCGATATCGACGATGCCCCCGGGCCGAACGACAAGGGAGGCTGCACAGTCTGGTTCAAAGAGAAGTTCTCCGGCCCCATCATGATCGAATACGATGCGGTGATGGTGCAGGAGGGCGGACCAAACGATCGCTTCAGCGACCTCAACTGCTTCTGGATGGCGACCGATCCCAAGCATCCCGACGATCTCTTCGCCGGCAGTGCGGAGCGGGCGGGGAACTTCAAAAAATACGACCCGCTTCGTCTTTACTATGTCGGCTACGGGGCCAACGGCAACCTCACCACGCGCTTTCGCCGTTATCCGGGGGACGGGAGTCGCCCGCTCGAGGGAGGAGATGACCTCTCCGACGCCAAGTATATGAATGTCCCCAACAAGACGGTGAAAATCCGCCTGATCGCCGACGGCGAGAAAATCCAGTTTTACCGCGATGGCGAGTTGATTTTCGACAAGAAGGACCCGCAACCTTTTCGCGAGGGATGGTTCGGGTTCCGCACGGTGCGCAACCACGTGCGCTTCGACAACTTCCGCGTCACACGCCTTCCCTTGCCATGAACTTCCCGAAATCCGCAGCTTCTTTCACTCTCGTCCTTATCTGCGGGGCCTGCCGACTGCATGCCCGCGATATCCAGGTGTCCGGCACCGCGGCGTTTCCGGCCGCGTTGAACTCGGCGGAACCCGGTGACACGCTCGTCTTGGCCAAGGGCGACTGGAAAAATGCGGCCTTGGAGATCTCCAAAGGCGGCACTGCGGAAAAGCCCCTCACTATCCGCGCCGAAATTCCCGGCGAAACAGTCCTGACTGACGCGTCTTCGCTCCGGATCAAAGCGCCTTACGTCACGGTGGACGGACTCTATTTCACGCGCGGAGCCCTCGCGGCCGAGGACTCGTCGGTCATCCACTTTCTCTCGCACCACGGAACGGTGAAGAACACGGCCATCGTGGATTTCAACCCGGAGAAGTTCGAGGACGAATATTATTGGGTCTTCTTCGAGGGTGACGACAACCTCGTCGAGCGCTGCTACTTCAAAGGAAAGAACAACATGCAGCCCTTGCTCGGCAACGCGGTGACCGACAGCCGTCGCAACACAGTCCGCGCTTGTTATTTCAAAAACATCCCGCACGACGACGGCAACGGACGCGAGATTCTGCGCATGTGGGGACCTGGCAAATTCGACCCCAAGGCGGAAGACGGCGCCTGGTGCGTGGTTGAAGGCAATCTCTTCGAAGGTGCGGACGGGGAGGGGACCGAGGTCGTCTCGCTCAAATCCAACCACAACAAATTGACCGGCAACACGGTGATCGGCACACGCGGGTGCCTCAACATCCGGCAGGGTTCGCACAACCTGGTCAAAGGGAACATCATCCTCGGCCGCGGCGTGCCCGGTGCCCAGGGCCTGCGCATGTCCGGGCTGCACAACACGGTCGAAGGAAACTTCATTTCCGGTTGCGAGTGGGGGATCAAGGTGATGGCCGGCGAATACATCGAGAGTGCGCTGACCCCGGATTACAAACCCACCAAGAAAAAAACGGCCGGCAAGGGAACCGAAAAGGATGAGACCCTCATCGCCAAATATCCGCAGGTCAAAGACCTGTCTTTGTCCGCTAATATTGCGATCAACAACACCGGTCCCGATCTCGAGATCGGCTTTGGCTACAAGCGCCGTTGGCCCGGTTTCCAGATGGTCCTGATGCCGGAAGATTGCCTAGTGAAAGACAACCGTTTCGTGCGTCCTCAGGGCGGACCGTCCGTTATCGGCACCGTCCCGGAGACCGCACCGCCCCTCGACAAGTTCCGCTTCGAACCCAACCGCTACGAGGGAAATATGGTGATCGGCGGGACAGTGGATTATCCCCCGGCCGAGGCCGGTTGCAAAATCGAGCGTGTGCCTGCCGGTTGGAGCGAAGAAAAAGAAATGGCCGGCTTCAAACCCCTCACAGCCTCCGATGTCGGGCCGCTATGGGTGATCGACATGCGCAAGGCTGTGGAAGACGACCGGTCTTGCTTCCGGAAGGACGAAGATTCTGACGAGAAAAACAAGAAAGAAGGAAAAGAATGAACTACTTTGCTAAAATGCCAACCGTGATCAGATTCTTCGTCTGCCTGCTCGTCGGTCTCACGGCCTCGCAGGCCGCCGCGCCCGCCATCGAACGCCCCGCCACGGACAAGCCCAACATTGTCTTCATCCTCGCCGACGATTTGGGCATCGACAACCTGAGTTGCTACGGCAGCGACAAATTCAAGACTCCTAAAATCGACAAGCTGGCGGCGGAAGGCACGCGTTTTACGCGCACTTTCGCTGCACCGCTCTGCGGTCCCTCTAGGGCCCTGATTCTGACCGGACGCTACGCTTTCCGCACCGGCGCCACGAACCAAGACAAGACGGGTGCCTTCACCCCGGCGCAGGAGATTATGACGCCCAAATTGCTCAAGGCCGTGGGCTACTCTACAGCCTCGGTCGGAAAATGGGGCCAGTTGCCGCTCACGCCGTACGATTTCGGCTTCGATACCTATCTCACCTTCAAAGGCAGTGGCATCTACTGGAACACGCAGAAAAAGGGCAAAGAATATACGGTCAACGGGGAGACCGTTGCCCTCAAGGACAACGAGTATATGCCCGACCTGATGCACAAGTTCTTCGTCGACTTCATCACCGAGCACCGCGCTGCACCCTTCTACGTTTACTACTCACTCTCGAGCATCCACACCGAGATTCTGCCCACGCCGGACAGCCAGAAGGATGCCAGCTTCGCGCAACTTTATACCGACAATGTTGCTTACATGGATAAAACAGTTGGCCGCGTCGTCGCCGATCTCGAGCGCCTCGGCCTCCGCAAAAATACCCTTGTCGTTTTTGTTGGCGACAACGGCACAGCCAATGCGAAGAACCCCGCGAACAAGGAGCCTATCGTCCAGACTTTCACCATCGGCGGCCGCAGGATCAATGGAACCAAGGGAAGCATGATGGAGGGAGGCAGTCTGGTACCCCTCATTGCCAACTGGCCGGACATCACGCCGGCCGGCAAGACATCATCCGACCTTATCGACTTCAGTGATTTTTTCCCGACGTTCGCCGCCTTGGCCGGGGCCAAGCTTCCCGAAGGGGTCACCATCGACGGACGCAGCTTCGCCCCGCAGATCCTCGGTCAGGCCGGGCAGCCGCGCGATTGGGCGTACGTGCAACTCGCCCGCATGTGGTATGTGCGCAGTGCGGGATGGAAACTCAACGAGAAGGGCGAACTTTACGACATGAGCGATGCTCCGTTTGTGGAGAAGTTGGTTCCTGCCGGCACCACGGACGCCGCGCCGGTGGCCGCTCGCAAGGAACTGCAGGCCGCCCTCGACAAACTCAATCCCGCCGGCGGGATCCTCGATGACGGGGACGGAACCGGCCGTCATGGCGACAAGGCCAACAAAAAGAAAGACGCATCCTCCGGCGATTGATTCCCAAGCAAGCGAACGAATACTCAACAATGCACAAACCCATGAAACGAATCCTCCATCTCCTTCTCGGCCTCTGTGCCGCCGGCGTACTCCACGCGGCCGAGTCCTCAACGTCCAAGCCCAATGTCCTTTTTATCGTTGTCGATGATCTGCGGCCCGAGCTTGGCTGCTACGGCAAGGACTACATCAAGAGTCCGAACATCGATGCCCTGGCCAAGAACGGCACGGTTTTCGAGCGCGCCTACTGCCAGCAGTCCGTCTGCTCGCCCTCGCGTACCAGTGTGATGACCGGAATGCGTCCCGACACGACCAAGGTCTGGGATCTGAACACACACTTCCGCGTCGCGCAACCCGATGTCGCCACATTGGGCCAGACTTTCAAGAAGAGCGGCTATTTCGTGCAGGGCATGGGGAAGATTTACCATGGAAAATTGGACGACGTCCCCACTTGGTCCGTGCCTTGGCAGACGCCCAAGGCGCCCAAGTATGTGTTACCCGAGTCCCTCGAAATCGAAAAAAAGGCCGAGGCGGCTGCGGGAGCAAAAGTGGCGGAAGGCGAGGGCAAGTCTTCCAAGGCAAATTCCCGCGGTCCGGCTTATGAATGCGCGGATGTTCCCGACAACACCTATCAGGATGGCAAGGTTGCCGATCTGGCCGTCGAGACGCTGAAAGAACTGGCCAAGAAAGATCAGCCGTTTTTCCTCGCCGTTGGTTTTGTCAAACCGCATCTGCCGTTCGTCTCCCCGAAAAAATACTGGGATATGTATGATCCCGCGGAAGTAAAGCTGGCCACCAACCGTTATGTCGCCAAGGATTCGCCCGAATACGCGGTCAACCCGAACGACGGCGAGATCCGCGCCTACAGCGGCATCCCTCCCACGGGCGATATGCCGGAAGATCTCGCCCGCAAGTTGCGCCACGCGTATTACGCGGGAGTGAGCTACACGGACGCCCAGATCGGCCGCGTCATGGAAGAGTTGAAAACCCTCGGGCTCGACAAAAACACCATCGTCGTTCTTTGGGGCGACCACGGCTGGAACCTCGGCGAGCACAGTTTGTGGGGCAAGCACACGAATGTGGAGAACGATGTCAATGCGCCGCTGATCATCTCCTCGCCCGGTCAGAAAGCCGCGGGGCAGAGTACTCCGGCCCTAGCCGAGTTCGTCGATATTTATCCCACGCTCTGCGATCTCGCCGGAGTGCCTGCGCCCGACAACCTCGAGGGCGTCAGTCTCAAACCGCTGATGGACAACCCGGCGCTCTCATGGAAAACCGCGGCCTTTAGCCAGTATCCGCGCAAGTCCGACGGACAGGCCTTGATGGGCTACACCATGCGCACCGACCGCTACCGTTTCACTGTGTGGGTAGACCGTGTCGACCACACCAAGGTGGATGCGGTCGAACTTTACGACCACCAGACCGATCCGCAGGAGAACACCAACGTGGCCAAAGATCCGGCCAATGCCGAACTGGTCAAATCGCTGATGAAGCAGTGGGAAAGCGGTTGGCAGGGAGCAAAACCTCCGGCCCAAAAGAGCGAAGCGGCGGCGGGATAAAATTGAAACCGTTTTGATCGCTGAGAGATGAGAGTTCGGGGACTGAGCCTGAGCGATTCACCTCATCGGATTGCCCCACTAGTGGGGTGAGTTAACTTGCACTTCCAAAAAGAAAACACCCGCACGCTGCCGTGCGGGTGTTTTTTATTTGAGTTGTCGCGTGGTGCGCTGCTGCGCGCTTTGCAACGGAATATCCAGTTGCGGTTCTATTCCTCGCTGCTTCCGCCGCTCTTTGCGTCCTTGTCGCCATCCTTCGGCTTCTTGAAGCCGGCTTTGTATTCGTCGAGTGTCAACGAGCCGTTGGCATCGGTATCCAGTTTGGTGAACTTCTTGGCACCTTTCACCGGATCCTTCTGCCTTTTCGGTAAGGACATGAACTCGTCCTTGGACAGGGTGCCGTCGGCGTTCGTGTCCATTTTGGCAAAAACCTTGGCGGGATCGGGTTTGGGTTTGTCCGCGCCCTCCTCGGCCCGGGCCGGGAGGAGGAGTGCGGAGGTGGCGAGGATGGCGATGCAGGTGTGCTTCATAGGAAATTCAATATTTATTGCAGGTGGATTCGCCTCAAGCGAAATCTCCGACCGTATAAAGTGTCACGGGACGCTGATGCTCAAGCGGTAAAACTTTTTTGCGGGTGAAGCTGCGAATGGGTCGATGGCCGTGATGACCCCGGTCGGGTTGGTTGTGCGCATAACATCGAGCGCGGTCCAACCCGCGGAAAGATCCGAACTCGATTGTATGGCGTCAAGGACGCCGGCTGTGATCGGCCCGTAGGTCAAACGAACGCCATCAGACTCCCTCGTGAGCACCGGATATCGCTCGGAGGAATCAGGCCGGCACGGATCTCCGCCGAACGCGTATTCCAGGATATTGCTTCTGCCGTCGCCATCGGCATCTGCCGTCATCGCGTTTGTCTCGTTGCTTGGATCTGGCACCCCGAAGTTTTGGTTCCACCAAATTTGCCGCGCCGACCAAGCTATCGGGGTCGGACTAGGGGTTGGCGTCGGTGTCGGCGTGGG
>JBEDBL010000098.1:0-9737 GCA_041177245.1 Verrucomicrobiota bacterium | reverse complement strand
TACGGAACCTTCGTGCCTTTTCCAGGATATCCCGAACGCTTCGGACTTTTCGGAGGCATGGCCGCGCTGGTGATCGTTGTTCTCTGGGTCTGGCGGGTGCGGAAATTGCCTGCGATTCCGGAAGTGAAATAAGCAGAAGTTGCGTCTAGGCTGTGCGTCGCATGCCCCGCGCCGATCTTCATCTCCACACGCGTCACAGCGCGCGGGCCACGGATTGGTTGCTGCGCAAGGTGGATTTTCCGGCCAGCTGCTCCGCACCCAAAGAGGTTTACCGCGCGATGCGGGAGAAGGGGTTCGATTTCGTCACTTTCACCGATCACGACACGATCGACGGCTGCCTCGAGATCGCGGGGGAACCGGGAGCATTCATCAGCGAGGAAATCACCGCCTTTTTTCCCGAGGACGATGTGAAGGTTCATCTCCTCGCCTGGGGAATCAACGAAGCGCAGCACGAGGAAATCCAGCGGTTGCGCCGCGACATCTACCAGCTGGCGCGCTGGCTCAAGACCAATGACGTTGCCCATGCCGTCGCGCATCCTTTCTGGCCGGTGGACGAACGTCTCTCGGTCGATCATTGGGAGCGGCTCGTTTTGCTTTTCCGCCATTTCGAGACAGTCAACGGATTGCGCGACCCTCTGCTCGGGGAAACCGCCGAGTTCGCGCTGTCGCGCCTGACGCCTGCCGACATCGCGAGGTTTGCCGCTGATCGCAAGCTCGAGCCCCTTTGGGACGAGCCGTGGAAAAAATCCTTCACCGGCGGCTCCGACGACAAAGGCGGGATTTATCAGGGTCGCGCCTGGACCGAGGCGGACGGCAAGACGCCGGAGGAATTTTTGTCCGCGCTGCGCGATGGAAAATGCCGTCCGGGCGGTGAGGGCGGTGGACCGCTGGTCATGGCGCACAGTCTTTATAGCGTCATCTTCGAGTTCGCCGGCGAGCGCCTCTCCAAGGGATCGCAGAAACCGGCGGCCGCGCTCCTCGAAAAAATGGCAGGCCGTTTCATGGAGGGCAAAGACCCGACGCGCTTCACCCTTTCGGAGAAACTCGGATTTCTGGCGCAGGGCATTGCTACGGGGAAAATCTGGGAGGTCGCACTGCCGGGCAACGCGTCGTTGTGGAAAGAGTTAGCCGACGCGGTGGGCAAACCCGGGATGCGCTCGGCCATCGAAAAAGCGACCGAGGGAGTGACCGAGCCCGAACGTCGCGCGTTCCTCACTGCCAACCTGCTCGTCAACCAACTCGCCTTCCGTTTCTTTTCGCAGTTCATCGCGCAACTGCAGGCCGGACGACTCATCGAGAGTTTGCAATTTGTCGGCTCGCTCGTTCCGCTCGCTCTGGGGCTCGCCCCGTATTTTTACGCCTTCCGCTCGCCGGGCCGCGCGGAATTGCGCCCGCTCTGCCAGAGCACCTGCGGCGATGTGCCGGACAACCTGCGCAACATCAAGCGCATCTGGTTCACCGACACCCTGGAGGACGTCAACGGCGTGTCGACCACCATCCGCAAAATGACCGCCGCTGCTCGGGCTGAGGGATTCGACCTCACCGTGGCCACTTCGCGCGGCGAAGTGGCGCCGAGCGACATCCCGATCAAAAATTTCAAGCCGGTCGGCGAATTCGAATTGCCCGAATACGAATTGCAGAAGCTCAGCTTCCCGCCGGTCCTCGAGATCATCGACTACGTGCAACGCGAGGGTTTCACCGAGGTGATCATCAGCACGCCGGGTCCGATCGGACTCTGCGCGCTGCTCGCCGCCAAGGTGCTCGGACTGAAGACGAGCAGCATCTACCACACGGATTTCCCGCAATACGTGCGCATCCTGACCGATGATTCATGGATGGAAACGCTTACGTGGAATTTTATGAAGTGGTTCTACGAGCAAGTGGATGTGGTCTACGTCAACTCGGGCGATTACCGCAAAGCGCTCGAGGCGCGCGGCATCCCCGGCGAGCGCATCCATATCCTGCCGCGGGGGCTGGACACTGAACTGTTTAACCCGGCGCGCCGCGACGCGGAGTTCTGGAAAAATCGCGGATTGCGGGACGGAGAGATCGGCTTGCTCTACGCGGGACGCGTTTCCAAAGAAAAGAAACTCGATCTTTTTGCGTCCGTTGTCCGGCGTCTGCGCGAGGACGGGTTGCCCGTGCGCGGACTCGTTGTCGGTCATGGTCCCTATTCGCAGGAATTCCAGAATTCGTTCCCCGAGGGGATATTCACGGGTTATCTGAGCGGCGAGGAATTGGCGCGCGCGTATGCCTCGGCTGATGCCTTCATCTTCCCCAGCACGACCGACACGTTCGGCAATGTCATTCTCGAAGCGCAGGCGGCCGGATTGCCCTGCGTGGTGTCGGACCAAGGCGGTCCGCGGGAGTTGGTTGCCGACGGTGAGGATGGCTTCGTTACGCGCGGCGGCGATCTTTCCCAACTATGCGAAGCGTCGCGCAAACTTTGTCGCGACGAAAACCTTCGGCGCTCGATGGGTGCCGCTGCGAGGAAGCGCGTGGAAGACCGAAGCTGGCCGCTGGCCGCGCGGAAGTTCTGGGAAATCAGCGCTTAGCCGGCGCTTCCGAAAGCAGTTTGCGGACTAGCGGGGTGCAATCGTTGCGGACGTTGAGTGCGCGAAGTTTTCCCTCCGTGTCGTAGACAAAGACCGTCGGCATGCCGTTGATGCCCAAAGCGCGTGCCACAGTATCTTCCCACATGCTGCCCGAGCAGGCTGTGGGCCATTGGTTGATGCTGAGCACGCGGAGGGTCTCGGAGCAGTTGCTGCGTTTTTCGTCGAGGCTGACCGTGGCGACAGCAACGCGGTCCGCCGGCCAGTCGCGTGCCTCGTTGGCCAGCTTGGCCAATCGAGCCACGGATGGCGGTGACCACCCGGCCCAGAAAACCAGCACGACGACTTTGCCGCGGTTTTGCGCAAGGGAGAAGTCCTCCCCTTGGATGGTCCTGAAAGACACATCGCCAACTTTGCCGAGCAACCCGAGACGTTTCAGATCATCGGAGATGCGGCGCTTGGTGGCTTCGTCCCGCGCGAGGAGGGTTGCCTGCTCGAGAATCTTCCGCTTCCGGTCCGGCATGTCGTCGAAAAGCGTGGCGGCCACCGCAAGCAACTGAGCGGCGCGGTGGTCCTCCGGATAACGCGACGCGAAGTTGCCCGCCGAATCGTAAATGAGGTTGCGCGCGATGGCGGTCTCGCCCGGTCTGGCCGCGGCCGCGAGATTCACCGTCTGCATCGTGGTGGTGATGCGCCGGTAGGAGGCATCCGCTCGCGTCTTTGAGGGCGCCGATTCGTCGCGTTCCACCTCGGCCAGATTGTGCAAGGCTTTCTCGACGCGGTTGCGGTCGGAGAGGGACACGCCGATGTCGGCGGTGACGCCGGCAAGTTCAATCATCGCCTCATAGCGTCGCGGGTCGGCGGGAAAACCGGCGATGAACGCCTCGAGGGCCTGTTCCTGTTTGGCGAGATGATTGCGCGCGTTGCGCACGACCTGCTCCGGCGCATCCGGCGGCGGAACACCGGGACCCTGGCGAAGTTTTCCGATCGCGGCCCAAGATTCGTCGGCTGTCTGCGCCCACACCGAAACTGCAAACACCGGGAGCAAAAACAAAACGGGAAACTTCATCGGTTTTTTGCGGGTAATCCGAATTTCACCACGAGGGGACGGTGGTCGCTGGCTTCGGTCCACTTCGGCGCGCGGTGGATCGAGGACTTCTTTTTGCGGACTAGGGGCACGAGGGGTTTGCTCACCATGACGTAATCAACCCTGCTGTATTCGTCGCTTTCCGACCAGTGATAAGTCCATTGGTCACCGGTCCTGTCGGCCAACTCGAGAATCTCGATGGAATCCTGCGCCCCGCGTCGCCCGGTCAGCCCCGCGACCACGGATGAATTTTTGCTGTCGTTGAGATCCCCGAACAAAAGCAAAAAGGTCCCCGGATCTTGACGCAGGACACCTTCGATTTTGGAACGCAGCAGCAGTGACTCGTTGCGCCGGAATTCGGCTTGGTCAAATTCCGGAACGATGCGGCGCGATTTGAAGTGCGCCCCGATCAAGCGCAGCGCGAAACCCGGACAGATTTCCGCCGCACAATCGAGAAACCCGCGTTGCACGCGCTGGGGAATTCCGCCGATTTTGAACCCGGACTTCGTGTCGTGCCGCACTTCCCGCAGCGGAAACTTGCTGAGCAGGGCAAGATGGCGCTCGCGGTCGACGCCCTCCACCCATGTCCGGTGCGGAAGATGCGCGCCGAGTTTTTCCAGTCTCCCTTGCAGATCCTCCAGGTCTTCCGGCGAACCGATCTCGCACAATCCGACGATGTCCGGGCGTAACCCGGCGAGGGTGGCGGCAACGGCGTCGACCGAACTTTCTTCCTTGGCCGGCGTGCTGACCTTTCCGTCGCGATCCGCGACCGGCTCGAGCCGGTAATTGCGGACATTCCAGGAGACGAACGTTATCTCGTTGGGTTTCGCCGGCACCTGCGCGGCATGCGCCGCGGAGAATAAACACGTTGCGGCGACAGTCGCCGCGATGGCGTGCCGCGCAAACACGATCGAATCAGGCCGGCTTGTGCGGTTCCTTGTCGGGGGCCTCTTTGGCCTCGAGGCTTACCGCGGTCTTTTTCACTTCGCGGTCGAATTCATCGCGCGCTTTTTTGAACTCGTTGAGGCTTTGTCCGAGACCCTTGGCCAACTCGGGCAGGCGCTTGGCGCCGAAAAGCACGAGGATAATCAGGAGAATGAACAGGATCTCCGGCCAACCTGGGGCGGAGAAAGCAAGCGGCAGGTTCATATTCGCGAAAGTAGGGCTGCCCCGCGACCGATGCAACCGCGAATGTCGTCACTTATGGTAAAGTGTGACTAGGCGGGCCAGGAGGATCGCGGGGTAAAGCTGCCCGACCAGTGCCTCCAAAGTCGCCATCGAGCGGGCCATGGGATGGATGGGCACGATGTCGCCGAGGCCCAAGGTGGTCAGTGTGCTGAAGCTGAAATAGATCAGTTCGGCAATCGGCGGTTCCCGGCACTGAGTAGTCGGACTGAAGTAGAAAGACGCGGGCTCGACCAGGTAGAATACGACGTAGATTTCTCCCCACAAGATTCCGAGAAGGAGATAGACGGCAATCGCCCCGTAAATGCGGTAAATATTGATGCCGCCGCTGCGGAAGACACGGGCGATGATCAGCCACGACAGCGCGGCGAAAAATAACACTGCCGATGCCGCGGAGACGATGTGCATGTGCACCGCCTGCCCTCGGAGATAGAAATGAAGCCAGTGCGAGGTGAAAGTCAGCCCGGACAAAACTACCATGCCCCAGCGCACCGCCTTGTGCTTCGTTGTGGCCAGCACGCCGAGGACAAGCACGACGGAGAAAGACAGTGCGACGACAATGTTGGCCCTGCCCTCAGTGCCCGCGAGCGGGTAAATGACGAATCCGTAGAGGACGAGAAAGAACAACAGGGCGGCGAGGACGTGATCGGAATTGACCCATCGGACACGACCAAGATGCGCTTTGCCTCCCTGCCGCTGCGTCACGCGGTGCCCTCCTTCTCGCTCTTGGGATCGCGCGCCAGCAGGCGGAGCAATCCATCGCGCGGGGAGAGATTTTCAAAGAGCACGGCATAAACGGTGTCGAGCAAAGGCGTTTCCACGCCATGCTTGCGCGCTTCGGCCTGCGCTGTCCGCGCAGTGGGAACACCCTCGGCCACCATGACCATCGACTTCTCGATCTCCGTCCATTTTTCCCCGCGTCCCAGACGTTCGCCCACACCGCGGTTGCGGCTGTGCTGGCTGAAACAGGTGACGATCAAGTCACCCAGCCCGCTCAATCCGTAAAATGTCTCGCGCTGCCCTCCCAGTTTTGTGCCGAGACGCACCAGCTCGGCCAGCGAACGCGTGACCAGCGCGGCCTTGGCATTGTCGCCGAGCCCGAGCCCGTCGGAAATCCCCGCGGCGATGGCATAAATATTTTTCAACGCACCTCCGAGTTCCACCCCAGCCACATCGTCGACCGAATAAGCGCGAAAACTTCCGGTGCTGAAAAAATCGCGGATTTCGTCGGCAAGAGTGTGATCATCGGCCGCGACCACCGCCGCGGCGGGTGTGCCGCGCGCCACTTCTTCGGCGTGGTTCGGACCGGAAAGTGCCGCTACGGGGTTCGAGGGAAAAATTTCCGCCAACACCTGCGTCATGAGCCGGCCGCTCTCGTGCTCGAGTCCCTTCGTGCAGCAGACGAGAGGAACTCCGGAGGCCACACCCGCCGCGCCGAGTTGCCGCGCCACAGCGGGCAGGAACTTCGAGGGAGGAACGATGACAAAAAGATCGGCGGCCGCCGCTTCCTCCATGGACGCCGTGGCGTGCACCGAGGGATTGAGCGTCACGCCGGGCAGGAATTTCTTGTTGGTGCGCGACGAATTGATTTCGTCCACCTGAGCCGGTTCGTGCGCCCAGAGGGTGACGGGAACTCCGCGCGATGAGAGCAGCTGGGCGAGCGCGCTGCCCCATCCGCCCGCGCCGATGACCGAGGCTGTTTGGAAACTCATTTCTTTTTCGGTTCGAAGCGCGATTCCGTGCCGTCGCGCAATCTTTCAATGTTGGATCGGTGGCGCCAGATGGCGAGCGCGGAAATGAACAAAGCGAACGCGAGCAGCGGTCCGTTGCCGCCGCAACCGGCGAACCAAAGCGCACCAACGGCGAGGGGCAGCGCGGCCGCCGCGCAGATCGAGGCGAGTGAGACGTAGCGCGAGAGTTTGAAGACGACGATCCAGACAACTGCGATGGCCAGCACCGCCCATGGCATCAGCGCGAGGAGAACTCCGGCCGAAGTCGCGATTCCTTTGCCGCCCTTGAATCCGAGCCAAGGCGTGTAGTTGTGACCTGCGATGACCGCAATGGCTGCCGCGATTGCGGTCCAGGCGCCCGTTTCGCCGAAACGATCGGCCAGCCAAACCGCGCCGAATCCTTTCAGCGCATCGATGAAAAACACCAAAATCCCAAGAGGTTTTCCCAGCGTGCGGAAAACGTTCGTTGCCCCGATGTTGCCGCTGCCGTGCTTGCGGATGTCGACACCCTTGGCGCGGGCCACGAGATATCCGGTCGGGATCGATCCCAAAAGGAATGCACCCAGAACCGTGAGGTATATCGGCATCATTGGAAATTGTAGCGGCGGTCTGCGGCCGTCGGAACCATCTGTTTCGTGGCAGTGTAAATACTCACGATACCCGCGGCGAGAGGCTTGGCTTCGGCCGTGGCGAAGCCGTTGGCGCGGACCAGCGAACACATGGCACCGCCCGAGGGGAAAGCCTCGATCGATTCGCCGAGATATTCGTAGCCCGCGCGATTGCCCGTGAGCAGGCCCGCGACAAGCGGAAGGATTTTGTGCAGGTAGAACCGGTAGAGGACGGCAAAAGGCGGACGCGGCATGGAGAAATCGAGCACGAGCAGGTGTCCGCCGGGGGCGAGCACGCGGGCCATTTCGCGCAACGCGACGGGCCAAGATTCCATGTTGCGCAGTCCGAAGGCCACCGTCACCGCATCGAAAGCCCCGTCGGCGAACGGCAGACGCGTGCCGTCGGCCACGACGAGCGGATGCAATCCTTTGCGCGCCGCCACCTGCAGCATGGGCAGGCAAAAATCCGCGCCGACGATGCGCGCTTGCGGCATCGCTTTTTGCATGGCCAAGGCGAGGTCGCCGCTGCCCGTGGCCAGGTCGAGGATGGATCGAGGTTTCCAAGCGCGGACCATGCGCACGGCCCGCGCGCGCCAAAGAAAATCGAGCCCGCCCGAGAGCAGATGGTTGGCCAGGTCGTATCGACCGGCGATGGCGCTGAATATGCCGCGGACCTTGGCGGGATCTTGCATGGAAAAAATGCTCACGAGAGGACTCGAACCTCCACGGGTCACCCCATGCGCTTCTGAGACGCACGCGTCTGCCAGTTCCGCCACGTGAGCAGCAGGAACCGGATAAAATGCACGCCGGCCATCCGCTTGTCCAACGGGAAAAGTCCGGCCCCTGCCGCCGGAGTTGCGCCGCGGCCCGGCCTGCCTTTAGCTAGTTGCCATCGCCCTGCAACATTACATCAATGCCGCCCAAGGATATCTCGAACTCGGGATGACCGACGAGGCTCTCGCCGAATTGGAGAGGGTCCCCGAAGAGGACCGTTCCCACGAGGACGTGGACCAGTTGCGCATCTACATTCTCATGCGCGCGCGGCGTTGGGACGAGGCTCTCGCGTCCTGCGAGACCCTGCGTGCCGGGCGTCCGGAGTTGAGCCTCGGCTACATCCACGGTGCTTTCTGCCTGCATGAACTCGGCCGCACCGCGGAAGCGATGGAACTTCTGCAACAAGGCCCCGCGTCGCTGCTGCGCGAACCGGTTTATTTCTACAATCTCGGATGTTACCACGCAGTGCTCGGCAACCCGGAGGAAGCGCAGAGTTACCTCCAGATGAGCTTCAACATGGACGAGAAATTCCGTGAAATCGCGCGCTACGATCCCGACCTCGAAGGTGTCATCGGCAAAATCGCATGATGCGCGTGGACGGTGCCGCCGCCACGCGGGTGCGCGCGGCCTTCGAGGAAAACTTCGCGCGCGGGGAGGAAATCGGTGCCGAGGTCTGCGTGTGGCAGGACGGGCACGAGGTGCTGCGCTTCGGCGGCGGTTGGCGCGACGCGGCGCAACGCGAACCTTGGACCGCAGACACGCTCGTCTTTTGCTGGTCCGCAACCAAAGGTCCCGCCGCGGCCTGCGCTCTGCATGCCTTGCAGGAAGCAGATGTTCCGCTCGATACACCGGTGACAAAACTTTGGCCGGAATTCGGTGTGGCGGGGAAAGATCGTGTCACTTTCTCCGATCTTCTCGCCCACCGCGCGGGTCTCGCCGCACTGGAAGGCGAAGGGTGGGGTATTTTCGATCTCGAAGGGGTTGCCGCCGCCCTCGCCGACCAGCAACCGAATTGGACACCCGGAACAGCGCACGGCTACGCGCCGCGGACCTTCGGTTATTTGCTCGATGCCATCGTGCGCCGGGCTGCAGGTGTTCCGCTTGGCGAGTATTGGCGGAAAATATTCGGCGATCCGTTGGCGTTGTCCTTTTGGATTGGCCTGCCCGACGAATTGCAATCGCTTGTCGCCCGCATGCATGCGGCGCGCGCCGGGGACTTGAAGGAACCCGGGCCATTCGAAGTGGCGCTCTCCGACAAATCTTCGCTCACCGCGCGTTCCTTTGCACAACCCTCGGGCCTCGTCGGTGCCGCGGCGACCAACCGGCCGGAAGTCTGGCGTGCGTCGCTTCCTTCTTTCGGCGGCATCGGCAACGCGCGTTCGTTGGCCCGTTTTTACGATCGTCTGGCCGCCGGGGATTTCTTCCGCGGTGCGTGGTCCGAAGCGCTCGCGCGGCGCGCGAGCAACGGACCCGACCTTGTCCTTCGTCAGCCCACCGCATTTTCCGCCGGATTCATGATGGATCCACTCGACGAACGAGGCGCGAAGCTACGTTCGACCTTTGGAAGTTCGATCAACGCCTTCGGTCACCCCGGCGCAGGCGGGAGTCTTGCTTTTGCCGATCCCGGCAACCGGATCGGCTTTGCCTACGTGATGAACCGCATGGAAAATGGCGTGCTGCGCGAAACCCGTCCCGCGCGGCTTGTGGGGGCGCTTTATGGAGTTGAGGGTTGAAGGATGAGTGTTGAGAGTTTCCGGCCATGATTGCGAAGACGGAAAGTTTCGAAGTGCGCACGCGCGGA
>JBEDBL010000097.1:0-9785 GCA_041177245.1 Verrucomicrobiota bacterium | reverse complement strand
ACGACTACGAATCACTGCCCGAAGTCTACCAGCGTTTGTCCTTCCGCATGTATGCGCGATACCTCGGCATCGAGATGGAAACCACGCGACGCTCGGTGGCCGCCGAGCCGGGAAAATCGAAAACCCGCATTGTCCCGATCACCAATTTCATCCGTCGCATGGGACGTCCCCCGAAGCCGCCGCGCCTCGATCGGCAGCAACGCAATCGCCTTCTCACTGTGGCCAAGACAACCAGCACCGCCGTTGTTGTTGTTCTCGCCATCGGTCTCTATTCCCTGAATGCCAAACTCGCCAGACTCAACATCGACGAGAAGACCGAGGTGTTGGCGGTGCCGCAAGTTCCCGTCGAATCGCGGCCGCAGCTCACCATTTTCTCCGCAAAGGTCGCCGATTTTCCGCATGTTGTCCTCGGCGAAAATTGTCCCCTTGTCCTGAGTCCGACCCCTCAGATGCCGGCGCCGGAAGCCGGAACGAAATAGCGCTCGGGGCCCGACCCGCCATCGCATGAAAACGCCGGCCGCATCGCGTCCGAAAATCGGCATGGTCAGCCTCGGCTGCGCCAAAAATCTCGTCGATGCCGAGATCATGCTCGGCGGCGCGGCTAAAGATAACTTCGACTTGACGCGCGATCCGGACGAAGCAGACGTGCTCGTCATCAACACCTGCGGGTTCATCGATCAGGCCAAGGAGGAATCGATCGACACTATCCTCGAAATGCACGAGCGGCGGCTCGCCTCCCGACCCGGACAAAAAATCGTGGTCAGCGGATGTCTCGCCCAGCGCTACCACGACGAACTCAAACGCGAGATCCCCGAGGTCGATGCGTTCATCGGGCTGGACCAAGTTGCGGAATTTCCCAGCATTGTCCGCGAAGTGCTCGCGCGCCCGGCCGCGGAGAGCAGCCCTCTCGATATCGTGTCGCGCCGTTCGCAATACATCCCCGACTACGACACACCGCGCTTCCGCCTGACCCCACATCATACCGCGTATGTGAAAATCGCCGAAGGATGCAACCACCCGTGCAGCTTTTGCGTTATCCCGCAAATGCGCGGACGCCACCGCAGCCGGACCATCGAATCGGTCGTCGCCGAAGCGCGCGAACTCGTCGCCCAAGGCGTCAAGGAGCTGAATCTCATCAGCCAAGACACCACCTACTTCGGTATGGATCTTTGGGAGCAGAAAGCCGGACCGCGCCAACCCGTCGATTCCTCCCGCGGTCCGACGCTCTGTCGCTTGCTCGAAGAACTCGACCAAATCAAAGGCGAATTCTGGATCCGCCTGCTCTACACACACCCGGCGCATTGGAGCGACGAACTCATCACCACCATCGCGCGCAGCAAAAAAGTAGCCCGCTACGTGGACATACCTCTGCAGCACATCCATGAGGAGATGCTGCAACTCATGCGACGCGAGACATCGCGCCAACACATCGAGGATCTGATTACACGCATGCGCGAAGGTATTCCGAATCTCGCCATCCGGACGACATTCATCACCGGCTTCCCGGGCGAGACCGAAGAACACTTCGAGTCCCTGCTCGAGTTCATCGAACGACTCCGTTTCGAACGCCTCGGTGTTTTCAAATACTCGCAGGAGGAAGGATCCCGGGCCGGAAAAATGGACGGACAAATCCCCGCATCGGTGAAAAACAAACGCCACGCGCGCGCCATGAAACTCCAGCAAAAGATCGCCCGCGAGCTGGCCGAAGCGCAAACGGGCCGGACTATCAAAGTCCTCGTCGAGCAACCGCAAGTCGCCCGCAGCGAACACGACGCCCCCGACGTCGACTGCCGCGTCCTTCTCGAATCGCCCTTAGCCGTCGGCGATTTCGCCGAGGTTACCGTGACCGGCTCACAAGTTTACGACCTGGTGGCAAATCCTCTCTCCTTGTAGCGGCGGTCTGTGACCGCCGATTGTATTCTCTTTTTCAACCACCGCCGTCCTGCGATGGAGATACGTCGCTGCGGACAGCACAGCTCTTCGGAAAATACACTTTCCATTTGCCGCGGTAAATGTAAAGTAGACCTGCAATGATCGGCCGCCCAATCTGGAAAGAGAGACTTCTGAGGGCTTGGACCAAGGTCCCTTTGGTCTGGCTGGCCGGCGTGCGACGGGTCGGCAAAACCGTCTTGGCCAAGGAACTCGGTGACGCTGATTTCCTCAACTGCGACCTGCCGGGCGATGCCGCGCGATTGGCTGATCCGGAAACATTCTTCCGTTCGGTGCAGAGCCCGCTCGTCATTTTGGATGAAGTCCACCAGTTGTCCGATCCCAGTCGCGTGCTGAAAATCGCCACGGACGCATTCCCCGCACTCAAAGTGCTTGCCACCGGTTCCTCGACGTTGGCTGCGACGCGGAAGTTTCGCGACTCCCTCGCTGGCCGGAAGCGTTCCGTTGTCTTGGAGCCCGTCCTCGCCGAGGAATTGCCCGCCTTCGGAGTGAAGGATCTGCAACTTCGCTTGCTCCGCGGCGGACTGCCACCCGCCTTGCTCGCGTCTACTTCGGATTGGGAATTTTATTCGGAGTGGCTGGAGTCGTATTTCGCCCGCGATGTGCAGGAGTTGTTCCGCGTAGAAAAAAGGAGCGCTTTCCTGCTGCTGGTCGAACTCATCCTGCGACAGAGCGGCGGTTTGGCTGAAGTCACTTCGCTGGCCAAACACGCGGGCATAAGCCGGCCCACGGTCACGAGTTGGATGGAAGTGATGCAAGCGACGCATGTGGCCCGCGTGCTGCGCCCCTTCTCCGGCGGAGGACGCCGCGAACTCGTGGCGCGTCCGAAAATCTACGGCTTCGACACGGGATTCGTTTGTCACGCCCGCGGATGGGATCGTTTGCGTCCGGAAGATGGCGGCCAACTGTGGGAACATCTCGTCCTCGACACCCTGTTGGCGACACCATTGCCGCGCGTCCATTTCTGGCGCGACGAGTCGAATCGCGAAATCGACTTCGTCATCCCGCAGACCGCCCGCCGTGTTGATGCCATCGAATGCAAATGGAATGCCGACGCCTTCGAAACCGACAGCCTGCTGAAATTCCGCGAGTCCTACAAGGAAGGCCGCAACCTCGTGACGGCCGCAAATGTCACCAAGCCCTACACCCGCCGCGTCAAAGGTCTGAAAATCGATTTCGTTCCCATCAGCCAACTCCGGCAAACCATCTCGCCACAGCAATAACTATCAGAAAGTCGACTGCCGCGTCCTCCTCGAATCCCTCCTCCCCGTCGGCCAATTCGCCAACGTCACCATCACCGGTTCACAGGTCTACGATTTGACCGCCCGCTAGGGCCAGGTAACGAAGAAGAGGGGGTCGTTCAGTCTCTATTCAGAAATCAGCTGCAGAGGTGTGCCGAATTTGCGCGGCCACTCTTCGAGATGGTATGGCTCATTGGCCCCGGTGCCAAAATCCAGCACGCGCCACGCGCCTCCTTCCCGGTGCCAGAGCACCAAACAGTAGGAGGACAGTTCGTCGACCACGATCTGCCGCCCGTTGGAGTCGACAAGGAATCCTCCGAAGTAGGCCCAGTCACCGAGTCGTTTAAGGGAGCCGTGGAACTTGATTTTTTGGCCCGCTATTTTCTCAGCTTGGGAGCGGGCAACGTCAAAAAGCCTGGCTCGCAACTCGGAGCCCTTTGGGACGTCTGATGGGCCCTGCTGCCCGAAAGCGGCTGCTGGGATGAAGCACGATAAGGCCAAGACTGCGGTAATTCGTAGTCTCATGCGAAAAACTCGGGTCATAAATGCGTTTCAGAGCCGGGTGACTGTTTCGTCGAACTCGGCGATTTGCCAGCAACCATTCCGCTTCTCGATCACGATGCTTACATCAGTGCGGCCTGCCGCCAGTTTTTTACCAAGGTATTGGTAGTCCATCGAATAGCTGACCCTCACCCGCCCAGGGCCAAGCGGCGTTGTGCCGTGAACAGTGATATTGGAAAACCGGCGTTGCGGAAAAGTGGTGATGAACTTCCGGTGCGCCGCCACCAATTGCGCACGGCTCCAAGTCTTGGACGGACCCGGGGCATAGCAAGATTTCGAGACATCGTTGTAAAAGGGCCCGATATCGTCCGCGTTGTTGCTTGCCACGCTGTTGATGAAGCTTTCAAGAAACTCCTGCAGTCCGGCAGTCGGATCGGCTTCCTGCTGCGGCATCGACGGGGTGGATAACTCAGGCTGCACATTCACGGGAGACGAACTCATGAACGGCACAGCGCCGGCCGGCGGCATTAACGGCGGCGCCACCGAGGCCGAGGCCAAAGCGAGCGGATCAAAGAGCTGGTTGTATTCGCCGGGCGTCTGAGCGCCATCGGAGCGCGAGAAAACTTCTTTTCTCACGAGTTTCATTACCTCGGAAATATCCCGGTTACCGGACTCGGCGATGGCGCGGGACAGGACAGGTGTGAATAGGCCATCGAGAGCCCGATTGTCCGCCTCCGCGGCATATATGATGATGGAGTTCTTCGGCTTTCGCGCAACGACGGACAAGCCCCGCGCCGCGGACCGCGTGGAGGTCGCCGGGAGCGGATTGTCACGGCAGGCATCCAGCACGACGACGTTGGCCGCCGCACCCGAAGCATCGAGCGCACTCATGACTTCGTCCACGTCGAGCGCTCGCGTTGCTACGCGTTTTTCATCGGGAATATTGGCATCGGCAGGAATCAGGTAATTTTTCCCGTCTACCTGGACCCCGTGCCCACCGTAATGGAAGAAGGCGATGCCCCGATTTAATCTTAAGCGCTCCTCGAAATCCCCGAGCGCCAGCAACATGTCCTCGCGACTGGCATTCTCCAAGATGTTGACATTGAAGCCGATCCGCCGGAGCACATCCGCCAGCTGACGAGCATCAGGAACCGGGTTTGGCAACTTTCCCAGGTGGGAGTAGTCAGCGTTGGCAATGAGAAGAGCTTCCTTCGCCGCAGGCAGCGGCGAAATGCTCAATAGGAGCAGCGCTAATGAAAGTAGTCTTCGCATGCGAACAATGGCATTTGGCTTCAAGGCCCCCCGTCATGCCAAGTCAGATTTGTTGCCTACGGACGGTAATTAGAAGTGTGTTGGCTGGTTCTTCCTAGAGAACGATATGGGCAACACGTGGCCGTCGGTATTGTTCATTGTTCCCTCCCAAATGATGCGGTCCCCGCTGACTCTTTTGGTTAGCCGGCATGTAGCAGAGAGAACCTCACCGCCGTTGGCCGTGGGCGTGAATTCCTGAAGAACAAGCACACCGGGCTTCGGGTTTGTTCCGGTGAGGCGATACTGCAGCTCCCGTCCACTGGAAGGGTAAAAATAGAAACCGTTGAGGGTATTGTTTGGTTCGCCATCCCACTCGATGAGGAAAATTGCGTCTAGTTTGCCCACCTTTCCGCCGTAGGCGGCCACAGCTTCGTTATCAACGTTGCGTTGCTCGTAAGCTACGCGGTCGTCCAATGTCTCGGCAGACGAATAAACCGAAACAAGAGGCAAAGAGACAAGAATCAAAAGAAAGACCTTAACCGCGCTTCCGCGGCGGCAGCAACGCACGCGGGCAAGAACAGTCGGGAGCAAAGGCGCGGCGACTTTCAATCCAGCCTTTGTCCCTTTCTAAAAACTTCCTCCCAGCCTTCGTTCTCAGAATTCCGTTTCTTGACTGTCGCAAAAGCCAATTTGTCTAGAGGATCGAATTGCAAAGTCAATTGAACTGTCTGGCTGTTCGGCAGATTCTGAAACAGATACACATGTTCCCTGTAGTTGGGCGACGTATTGACATTCGTTGCGGCTCCCAAATCCAAAAGCGCCTGGTCTTTTGTCAGTTTGCCAACCTGGTAAGCTTTAACCGCACTGACAGCTTTCTCTAGTTTGGCTGAAGCCTCGCTCTGCCGAGCTTCGCTGATAGCAGTGGATTCCGCTTTCATCACGTGCATCGTTGCCATTCGCGGATCAAGCGGCCCGAATTTCGAGTAGATCGCTTTCCTCAACGTTATGAGGCGGTTCAGATTGTCCCGCATAACAGGATCCGGGCAGTCTTCGGATTGTACAAACAACTCTTTGTTCAGATGCAAGTGCACCCGCTCCACGGGTTCGTGGAATTTTTTCTCATACTCTTCGAAACCCAACTTTGTCGAAACATCGTGCAGATATTTATCGGTCTTGAGGAAAAGTGTGGCTATTTCATCAAAAGTTGTCCGGTGCATCGCATATAAATTATCCCAGTAATCCTTGTTGATTTCATTCGCCTTGGCAGTCATCTCGGCAACCCTCTCGCCCAATTTGATGAACTCCATCCCGTTGACGTATTTGCCCTGATCGGTGAGTTCCTGCATCCGCTGAAGCTTCGCCCTCAGAGGCTCTATCTCTTCGTAGATAGCCGTGTTCAAACTATATGTTTCAGCAGCATGCGTCGTGATGGCAAAGGCTGCGAATACCGCGCAAAAGAGGGTTTTACTCATTTCAGTTATCTAGTTGCCTCCACTCCGTGCCGTTCCACCCGTAAAAGTGCCCGTCTGACGAATTAAGATAGATAGTTCCCAGAGCGGGGTTCTTCGGCGGTTCGGCAGAAGCCACGATCGCTGAAGGAGCCTCTGCGCCAGAACCCTTTTCAGTTCCCTGACGATAAAGGACTTCAGTTTCACCACGACGAAGGCGCTCGACAACGACGGCATCCAAGGTGCCGTTCAAGCCGATGCTCAACAAGGCGTTTACTTGGTAGGCATTGCCAAACTCCATCAACCCCGATGAAGGTTCAGGATTCATTCCTAAAATGAAGCTGTATTTCCACCGCTCCTGACCAGCCTCCTTCTCACGGACATGCGGGGCACCAAGGGTTTCGACGATGCGGTCAGGGCCATCTGAGCCGACTTCGAGTTTCTTGACATCCTGTAGGAATGCCGCGAGTTGCCTTTCGTTTATATCGACACCAGACAACTGTGTGACACCCGAACCTATTTGGGCATGGGAAAAGCTGGCAAAAATTGAGAGCCACAAGCTCCCATGGAGCAGTCCTGACCGAAAAAATCTTTTCATAGCTGATTAGTTGTTTCCCAACTTGTCCCAAGCAGTCCCGTTCCATCCATAGAAAGACTTTTCCGTTGTATTGAAGTAAATTTGGCCGAGCGATGGCGATTCGGGCGGGGTTGCCGAAGCCTGCGACTGTGGCGCCACCTTCGGAGTGCCGCCTTCTTGGACCTCGACAATACTGGCATCCCCCG
The DNA here is from genome assembly GCA_041177245.1 of Verrucomicrobiota bacterium. Lineage (GTDB taxonomy): Bacteria > Verrucomicrobiota > Verrucomicrobiia > Chthoniobacterales > JACTMZ01 > JACTMZ01. The sequence goes on along the minus strand of JBEDBL010000097.1, from coordinate 2,611 downwards.
AGCTCCTGGAGTAAATCAACTCCCTGCCTTGGGCCGAAAACTTTCCGACCTCGATACCACTGACCCGACGAGTGCTGTCGAATGCCATATTGCAGTCCACTTGAAGCGTCCGGCGCTGGAAAGTCATCTCTCGGCGTCTCGCCTCGAGGGGCTCAAGACGCTCCTCAATCTCGTCAATGGCGGCACTGAGCCTTTCATCTTCGGCAAACAAGGCATCGGATCTCTGTCTGAATGCTTCGGCAGATACTTTGAACTGGCGCTCACGGAGACTGCTCCGCTGCTTTTCCAACTTAGTGATCTGCTCTTCGAGATTTTTTGTTTCAGCCGCTTCATCGTCGGGGGCTACCAAAAAGCTGAAATGCCATATTTCAGCATTTCCGTCATTCGATCTGCCGTGCGGCGCGCCGACCAGTTGCGTCACATCATCGGCAGTGTGCCGGCCCGGCTGGAGTTGCCTGACTTGTTTTACGAAGGAGGCAAGCTGCGATTCCGTTGCGTCCATGCCGCTGAAAATCTGGCCGTGAAGAGCCGCTGTGCCGGAAAAGTATCCGCACACCAGCAGGCTCGCAATTGTCCGTCCTACGGGCATCGTTAGCCGCTCACGGGTTTCCACCGAGTATTACCCAAGAGGTTCCGTTCCATCCGTAGAACCGTTTGTCCGAGGTATTGAAATAGACCTCCCCCTCAATAGGGGACGGGGGTGGTTCGACTAAGCCTTCGAAGAATCGAGCCGACGATTCTTGGTCGCCGGCGCCATCACCGGCGAAGACTAATTTTCCTTTCGTGAATACGTCCACCATACTCATTCCACCAGCCCCGCCGATCTTGGCAACTCTAACAGCGATCACCTTGCCTGAAGTGTCGAATTGCACCCATGCCATGGCAGGCCCGAACACATATTGCCATGTTTCCCTTCCACCGAAGTCAGTCTTGCTCCAAGGCGCTCCTACTTTCCGCTCAATGTCGTCGCGGCTGTCTTGCGCAATCTCCACGGTTTTGATGTTCTCCGCGAAGGATTCCAAGGTTTGCTCGCTGGTTTCAGTTTGCGAATTCGTCTTGGCCACAAAGGTCAGTGCTATTACAACTATAATACTGTTCTTGACAACATTCATATATGTAGAGCGGATCGTCACCGACTTACTTGTTGGCCCTTGATTAGACAAGCCCCATGCCATTCAGTCAGGGCTTGGCGTTGAGCCTCTCCCACTGATTGCCAGTCCACCCGTAGAAACACTTCTCGGCCGTGTTGAAGTATATCTGGCCCTCTTCGGGGTTCGCAGGTGCGGTGGCACCGCGATTCACCAGTGTCGGTTCCTCTGCAGAGGATGCCTCACCTTCCCCCGATACCACTCCCAAGCCCGCGAATTTTCCCGCGGAATATACAACCTCGGTGCCACTCATTCCGAGCTTTTGTGCTTGGACGCAGGTAACAACCCCGGAGGGGTCGAACTGGACCGTTGCTGCGGCGCCGGATCCACCGCCTCCCACGCCACCAATATAACTCCAAGTTTCGTAATCATTGTATTTGCTAGAATTGAATGGTTTGCCCAGCTTCGCCGCAACATCGTCTTTGGTATCAACACCAACCTTGATCGACTTCAAGTTGGCGGCCATGGAGTTCAGTTGCTCTTTCTGGCCCGATTGGATGCCTTTGACCATCTGGTCGACGGCTTGATTGACCGCCTGCTCTTTGGGCGTGCCGTTTTGCATGCTGCCTTGGATCTGCTGCATCATCTTCTGCGCTTGTTTCATGGCCTCGGGGTCGACTTTGCCTTTCATGAGAGATGGATCGAACTGGGCGTGAACCTGCGAGGAGACAAGAAACGCGGCAAGCGCAAGCGTCATCTGGTGGAGTATGGTTTTCATCGGTTTTTTTAGTGGTTGTCTGTTGTTATTCGAAAAGCTTGTCGAGGCGGTCAAAGTCTTTTTGTTCGGGCAGTGACTGCTGCTGCTTGCGTGATTCCGCCCTTTTCTGCTCCAAGGTCTCTGCATCCGAACGGATCACATCATTCGATTTGAGCCTCGGATTGGCCATGACCACCATGGCAAACGGTCCCACCTCTCGCACCGCGGCATGAAGACCTTTCTCTTTCTTCAGCTTCGACAACCACTCTCTCTGCGTGTTCCCGAATGCTTCCGCCGCATTTCCAGAACTCAAAGCATTTCGGTAGAAGTCGCCCATGATTTGCGGTGTGGTCTCGTCGCTGACCGGCCAAAGCGTCATGAGAAGATTCTGCGCACCCGCCATCATGAATGCACGCTTCAACCCGAAGACCCCCTCGCCGGATTTCGCCTCGCCAACTCCCGTTTCGCAAGCGGAAAGCGTGACCAACCATGTCCCCTTTAAATCCAAGCCCGCTACATCCAACGCGGTGAGAATTCCGTCGTCCGCCGGGTCAGGCGCCCGGCCATCAGACCATAGCGACAAAGTCTTTTGCGCACCGCTCAGCGCTATCCCGCTTTGGATCATGGGGTTAAGCTCCGGCAAATTAACCGCTTCCGCGCCTGTCGAATCGACCGCTTGTTTGACCGCCATGCCGCGCAAAGAATCGCCCGGAGCAGACACCGATCGGCCGCCCAAGAAAAACCCGTGCGTGGCAAGATGCAAGAT
>JBEDBL010000096.1:0-9846 GCA_041177245.1 Verrucomicrobiota bacterium | reverse complement strand
GTTTCCACTCGCACAACGAGTCGCTCGCGCAGGAGGTTGAATTCATGGTCGAGCATGCCCCAAAGACGCTGGCGGCTGACGTAGCGGTCGACGGGACCGTAGATCGCGTCGCTGAAAGTCATGTCGTAGGCCGACATGGTTTTGGCCACGGTGCCGGCGGCGGCGCCGACGAAGAAAAAACGCCGCGCGACCTCCTGCCCCGCACCGATTTCCGCGAAAGTGCCGTAGACGCGTTGGTCGAGATTCAGCTCGAGCGCCTTGCGGTTGACCTGCAAGTTGAAAGTATCGGCCGACATGGTGATGCGCGGGATCATGGACGCGTGTTTCACGTTCAGCAAGGGAAACGCCGTGCTTGCCTCCCGGGGCCGAGGGCCGCGAAACTACACCGCACCAGCCATGCGCATGCGCACCCTCATTCTCCGCGGTCTGCTGGTCGCGGTCGTGGCATGGATCACGGGTTGCGGGGCGCCGCGGGAGAGGCCCGACAAGCTCGTCATCTGGCATCAGAAAACCGGGGCAGAGCGGGTTTTTTTCGAGCGGGCCGTTGAGGAATACAACCGGAACAATCCGGGCGATCGCGTCGTCGCCCTCTACCGCGAAGGCGAAGAACTGCGCAACTCTTTCGTCATCGCCGCGGTGGCTGGACAAGGGCCCGATCTTGTTTTCGGACCTTCCGACAATGTCGCAATCTTGGCGCGGACCAAAACCATCCGGCCGTGGGACGAAATCTTCGGGAAGGAATTTTTCGATTCGTTCACCGGCGAGGGCATCGTCCGCTGGAACGATCGCGCCTGGCTTGTCGCCGACCAGATCGGCAACCAACTCATGCTCGTCTGCGACCGGCAGGCGATGGACCACGCCCCGGCCACGCTGGACGAATTGGTCGGCATGGGGGAACAACTGACTCTGCGCCGCGACGGCAAAACCGAGCGCTACGCCATGGCTTGGAATTACGCAGAGCCGTATTTTTTAATCCCCTTCCTGACGGGATTCGGCGGCTGGATCATGGACGAAAACGGTAATCCCACGCTCGACACGCCAGAGATGGTATCGGCGCTTCAATTTGTTCTCGATCTGCGCGACAAGCACGGACTGATGCCCCGATACGACGATTACGAGACGGCCAACCTTTTATTCCGGCGCCGGCGAGCGGCCATGACCATCAACGGGCCCTGGTCCTGGGCGGATTACGGCGTTCCCGATCGAAGCTTCCTCGCCTTGCTTCCGATCAACACCGCAACGGGACTTCGCTGCCGGCCGGTCCTTGCTGCGAAAGGATACTGCCTGAACATCAACACACCGCCGTCGCAATTCGGGCTGGTGCGGCGTGTGGTGGAGTATCTCACCGGCGAGCAAATCCAACTGGCGATGGCGCGCGAGCTTTTCACCATCCCGACCAAACGCGCCGCACTCGAATCGCGGGGATTCCGCGACGACAAGGCGCTGCAACTGGCGATGACACAGGCGGAAAATTCTGTTCCCATGCCGATCATGCCGCAACTGCGATACATCTGGGACGCGATGCGCGGCCCCTGCCTGCGCGTCTTCACGCACGAGCTGGCGCCTGCGGAAGCGGCGCGTCAGATGCAGAAGGACGCGGAACGCCTGATCGCGGAGTCGATGCCATGAAAACGCGCGAAGATGCCGTCCGCGAAGCGGTGGAACTGGCCGCGCTGGCAGACTGGGATCCTGCCGCGAGGCGGCGTGCTTTTCTTTCACTCTGCCTCGCGCCGACGCTCGTTTTTCTGCTTCTCGTGCTTGTTTATCCGCTTTTTTACAACGTGATCGTCTCGATCTCCGATGCGAGCATCTACCACATACGCGACTGGCGCATCACGGGCCCGGGACAATACCTGCTTGTTTTCAGCGACCCGGGATTTTGGACCGCCTTCAGCCGGACGGTGCTGTGGACGGCGGTGTGCACTGGGCTGCAGATCGTGCTGGGTGTCATGCTGGCCGCGTTCTTGCACCAGGATTTCGTGCGTTGCCGTTCCGCGTGGCGGATGGCGCTGCTCCTCCCTTGGGCATTGCCGCAATACATCATGGCATTGTCGTGGCGCGGCATGTTCGCCGGTGAGCACGGTGCGGTGAACACCCTGCTGGCGGGGCTGGGCATCCCGGCGGTCGACTGGCTGCATTCGCCGGTGGCCATGTTCTGCGCGATGGTGCTGGTCAACGTCTGGATGGGGTTTCCTTTCATGATGGTGGTGGCACTCACGGGCATGCGCTCGATTCCGGAATCGGTTTACGAAGCCGCGCAATTGGAGGGTGCTGGCTGGTGGTGGCAGTTCACCAGGCTCACCGCACCTTTGCTGCGTCCGGTCATGTTGCCGGCGACGACGCTGGGCGTCATATGGAACTTCAACAGCCTGAATCTCGTCTGGCTTTTCACCGCCGGCGGCGAACCCTCGGGTTCCACCCACATTCTTTCCTCGTACGTTTACAAAACCGCGTTCACTTACTACCGATTCGGTTGGTCGGCGGCGCTTTCGGTGGTGATTTTCCTGATGCTCTTCGTCGCGGTGCAGGGCTTTCTCGCCGCCGGACGCCTGCGCCGCTGAGCATCAACGCCGCAGGTAAAAGTCGAGAACCTGCGGTCCGACGAAAATCCAAAGCATCGCGCCCGCCGCGAGGTAGGGACCGAAGGGAATGCGACCGCCATCGCCGAGCCGGCGCAGCAACAACATCGCGAGACCGAAGAAGGCGCCGACGACCGATCCCGCCCCTATGCTAAAAAGCGCACCCGGCCAGCCGAGAAAAGCGCCCAGAGTGAGCATGAGTTTCACATCGCCGAAACCCATCGCCTCGCGCGGAACGACAATCGCCAGCGCCGTATCCTCCGCACCCTCGCATTCGGAATAGGCCAGCATCTCGCCGTCGCGCGAGAGACCGCGGGGACCGAGACGCCAAACAGCACCGTTTTCGAGATGCAGTTCGAGCTGGTCGGTCGGCCGGTAGAAAAATTCCTCCAGCTCCCACTCCTCCCCGGCAACGAGCAAAAACGGTCTGCCCTCGCGGAGCGCGAGACGGAATTTCTCGGCTGGCTCGAGATCGAGCCGCTTCCGTCCGAAGGCCAGCTTGCCAAGTTCCACCACCGCGAACAACGCGGCGAAGCCAATGCCCGCACCGAAGAGACTGGAGCGCAGCCGGGCGTCCCACGTTTCGCCGGGCAGCAAGCCGGGAATAATCATGGCGAGGCAAACACCGGCGACCGCCCCGCCCAGCGTCAGGCTGTCCGGCAAGATCATGTGTTCGAGGTCGATGAAAGTCCCCGCGACGAGCAGCGCGGCGAGAACCATGTAGGCCATAGCGATAAAGGGCGGAAAATTCCACCAGAGCAACAGGAACAAAGCCGCGGTGAGCGCTTCGACGAAAGGATAGCGAAACGGAATGCGGGCGCTGCACCCCGAGCATTTGCCATTCAGGAAAAGCCAGCTGAAAACCGGAATGTTTTCGTGCCACGGCAATGAACGGCCGCATTGAGGGCAAAAGGAACGGCGGGGATAGGAAAGGGCGATGCCGCGCGGCAAGCGATGGATGATCGCGTTGAGGAACGAACCGCAGATGAGTCCGAACACCACCACGACCGCGGAGGCCGCCGCGCTGCTCATTCCTTGGGAAGTTTTTCCTCCACGATTTCGCACATCACGTGGAGGAGGAATTTTTGCGCTTCCTGGATGCGCGCGGTGGAGGAACCCGGCACGATGATCTCGATGTCGGCTGCGCCTTTGGTGAAGCCACCGTCACGTCCGAGCAGCGCCACGGAGGTCATGCCGCGGCGCTTGGCTTCCTCGATGGCCGAGAGGATATTGCGAGACTTGCCCGAACTGGAAATACCGATGAACACGTCGCCCGGTTGGCCGAAGGCGTGCACTTGACGCGCGAAAGCATCGTTGAAATCGTAGTCGTTCCCGATGGCGGTGAGGAGTCCCCCGTCGACGCCGAGGGCGAGCGCCGGATAAGGCCGGCGGTCGCCAACAAAACGGCAGACAAACTCTGCTGCGATATGCGCGGCATCGGACGAGCTTCCCCCGTTGCCGCAGAGCATGAGCTTGCGGCCGGAAACCAGCGCGTCGGTCGCGGCCGCGGCGGCGCGGACGAGCGGCGCCTCCAGCGGAGCGAGTGCAGCGAGCGTTTCTCTAGCGGCGGCAAGGGACTCTTGGAACTGGCTCATCGGAACCGGCAGCATCCGGGGGCCGCTCGGGCGCGGGCAAGACAATTCACGGTTTGGCTCGGCCGCCGTTTGACATCGGAAGCCAAACCTTCTTTGATGCTGGCATGACTCTGCGATCCGGTTCGGCAGTCCTTGCGGCCCTGCTGTTGGCCTCCTGCGTCACCAAATCGCCGGACGCCGTGGAGATCCCGCAAGCCAACGTCCTGCCGCTCGCCCTTGATACCGATTTCAGTTTCCGCAAGACGATCCGGTATTTGAACCAGCGGAAATTCAACGAGATCGATCTTCCACGCAATTCGGAAGCGCTGACATTCCAGCGCGACTGGGTCAATTACGGGGCATTGAGCCAAGACGAGCGCATCCAGCGCGAAGGCAGTTATTACGACATCTTCTGGCGTGCCGAAAGGCCGGCGGATGTCACCGTGCGCTTCGAATACCGCCAGGCGAAACTTGGCAACGCGGTGCGGGCCAAAGAAACCTTCGTTGCCCAAGCGAAGGGAACGGTCAAAAGCAGTTTCAGTGTGACCGGCGACGATTTCCAATGGGACGGCCCCGTCACAGCGTGGCGATGCTTGCTCATTGAGAACGGAAAAATCGTGGGCTTCACGCAATCCTACCTCTGGAAGTAGGACAGGCCGCAACGCGACTTGAGCGCCGTATCTCCAGTGCAGGTCGGTATCGCGGGACCCAACGTCTGGGTGAGGGTCGACGGACGCGGAACTTTCCAGAACAGCACCGGAATGAAGGAGTTTGCCGCGGAAATGACCCGGCGCGGTCACCGCGAATTCATCGTCGACCTGCGGAACTGCGAATTGATGGATTCCACTTTCATGGGCACCTTGGCCGGGATCGCCATGCGACTCGGCCCGGAAGGTAAGCTCCATGTGGTCCACCCCAACGCCCGCTGCCGGCAAGTCCTCAAAAATCTCGGCCTCGACCGGATTGTCAGCGTCGAGGAGGAGTCCGCTGCCGCTGCTCCGGGAGAACCCCTGCGCGATGCGGAGGGAAATCCCCCGCGCGAAGCCAAACGCGAAACCATCATCGAGGCCCACGAGAATCTGGTCGCGGCGGACCCGGCCAATGCCGTCCGCTTCAAGGACGTGATCGATTTTCTCAAGCACAAAGAAGGTTCCGGGGAACCCAGTCCTTGATGCGCGGTCGGCCGCGGGCCTAACCTCTGCCGGACTCTCCCAGTCCGCCATGCTGACCGGCCTGCTCATCGTTTCCCTTTTCGTCTGCGGATGGCTCGGGTGGCTCGTGGCCCGGCAACGCCGTGCGCTTCTGCTGCTCGGCCGGGAGTGGCGCGATCTGCAGACGGAGGAGGAGAGGGTTTTCGATTTCTTACACGGACTGGGCGAAGCGTTCGGCGGCGGCGGGGCGAAGCGCCGCGAATTGCACCGCCTCATCGTGGAAAGCGCGGCGCGGATTCTCAACGCGCACGGGGGCGCGCTTTACGTCGAGGATCGTTCGGGGAATTTTCTCTCGCCGGCATACATCAGCCGCACCTGCGCGCCGCTTGTCGAAGTGCCCGCGCATATCAGGGCGCAGGCGGCGGCCAATCCCGTGGCCATGGAAAGCTACCTGCGTCTTCACCCCGTCAACCCCGGCGAAGGCGCGGTCGCGCGTGTCTGGAAAGACGGCGGGGCGCGCATCTTCAATTTTTCCGACGGGGAATTGAAAGGCCTCGCCGCCGAGGGACAGCAACCGACGTCCGCCTTGGTCGGTTGCCTGCACTACCGCGGAAAAACACTCGGTGTCCTTGCCGTGGTCAACGGTCCGATGAGTTCGACCTTCGCGCCGGACGATCTCGCGTTGTTCAAAGCCATCGCGGAGCAATCGGCCTTCGCGCTTTACAGCGAGGCGGTCTACCTCGAGGCGGGCGAAAAGCACCGTCTGGACAGCGACCTCGCCACCGCGCGGGAAATCCAGTCGATCCTCCTCCCCTCCGCCGCGCCCGATATCGCGGGCTACGAGATTGCGGGAATCAACATCCCCGCGCGCCATGTAAGCGGCGATTATTTCGATTACGTGCCGATCGAGGGCGGTCGTTGCGGCGTGGCCATCGCCGACGTGGCCGGCAAAGGCATCCCCGCCGCGCTCATCACCGGCATGTGCCGGAGCGTGCTGCGCATGGCCGCACCCGGGTGCGCCTCGCCGGCCGCGGCGCTGAAGGAACTCAACCGGCGGCTTTACCCCGACATCAAAGAGGATTTGTTCATCAGCATGCTTTATCTCTGCCTCGACCCCCGCACGGGCGATGTGCTCATGGCACGCGCCGGGCACGATCCCCCGTTCCTCTACCGGGCCTTGGGGCGCGAAGTCTCGCAACTCGACCCGCCGGGGATGGCGGTGGGCATTGACAGCGGGGACGTGTTCGATAGGGTTTTGCAGGATGTCACAGTAAAGCTGGAGCCCGGTGACGGTCTCCTGCTCTACACCGACGGCGTCACGGAGGCGCTCGACCGCCACGATGCGGAGTTCGGGCCGGCGCGGCTGACCCAGACACTGCAAGCCAACGCGCCGAAGGGAGCCGAGGCCACGGTGCGAGCCATCGCCGCCGAGGTGCGTGAGTTCGCCGGGGACAAACCGCAGCACGACGACATCACCCTTATTTTCATCCGTAAAACATGAAGCATCACGAAAAAGAGAACGCCGGCGCACCCGCGCCGGAAACGGAACAACCGGACGGCAAGGATCATGCCGCGGAGGCGGAGAAATTCCGTGATCTGGCCATGCGCACCGCGGCGGATTTCGACAATTTCCGCAAGCGCGCCGCGCGCGAAAAAGAGGACGCCATTCGCTACGCCAATTCCTCCCTGCTCGAAACGTTGCTTCCCGTGATCGACAATTTCGAACTCGGGCTCGATGCGGCGCGCACCGCGCCCGACGCGGCCGCGATCCTGCAGGGACTCGACATGGTGAGCCGCCAGTTCCGCGATTTTCTCTCGTCCTCGGGCGTCGAGGAAATCAAGACGGAAGGCGCCGCGTTCGATCCGAATTTCATGGAAGCCGTCGGACACGAAGCGGATGACAAAGTTCCCGAGGGCAGTGTGCTGCGGCAGACGCGCCGCGGATACAAATTGCGCGACCGCCTGCTGCGTCCGGCGAGCGTTTTCGTATCCAAAGGCCCGGAGGCGAAAGCCTAGCCCGCCATGTCGTCACGACATGTCAAAGACCCCTACGAACTTCTCGGGGTTTCACGCGGCGCGACAAGCGATGAAATCAGGGCGTCCTACCGCAAGCTGGCGATGCAATACCACCCGGACCGCAATCCGGGCAACGCGGAAGCCGAGGAACATTTCAAGGAACTCTCCCACGCCTACGACATCCTGATGGATCCCGACAAACGCGCGGCCTACGACCGTTACGGGCATGCCGCATTCCAAGGCGCGGGCGCGGGTGGCGGCGGATTCCATGATCCCTTCGATCTTTTCCGCGAAGTCTTCGGGGCGGGCGGAGACGGAGGGATTTTCGAACATTTCTTCGGCGGCGGCACGGGTGGCGGCGGCGAAGCCGGACGCGGTGCCGACCTCCGTTACGACCTCGAAATCAAGCTCGAGGAGGCCGCGCGAGGCGTGGAGAAGGAAATCGAACTTCGCAAAAGCGGATGCTGCTCTGGCTGCGGCGGATCCGGCGCGGGAGCGGGCGCGCGCCTTCACACCTGCCCGACCTGCCGGGGACGCGGGCAAGTGATCGCCTCGCGCGGATTTTTTCAGGTTGCGCAGCCTTGTCCGCGTTGCCGTGGCGCGGGGGAGATGTTCGACCATCCTTGCAAGGTTTGCCGCGGCGAAGGAAGGGCCGAAGCTTCGACGCGGATCAAGTTGAAAATTCCCGCCGGCATCGATGACGGCTCCCGTTTGCGTTCGAGTGGCAACGGTGAGGCGGGCGTGCGCGGCGCGTCGAGCGGCGATCTCTACGTGGTGATCCACATCCGCGAGCACAAGGTTTTCACGCGCGACGGCGACGATCTTTTCTGCGAGATGCCGATTTCCTTCGTCACTGCGGCCCTCGGCGGCGAAATCCAGGTTCCCACGCTCGACGGGCGTGCCTCGGTGAAAGTCCCCGCGGGAACCCAAAGCGGCACGGTCTTCAAGCTGCGCGCCAAAGGCATGCCGCATTTGCGCGGGGGCGGACACGGACAGTTGCTCGTTCGCGTCGCAGTGGAAGTTCCGACCAAGCTCGGCGCGGAGCAGCGCAGGAAGCTGGAGGAATTTTCCGAAAGTTGCGGCGAACAGAACACGCCGATCACGAAAAGCTTCCTCGAGCGCGCGAAAGAATTTTTCTCCTAAGGATCAGACCAGCGCCTCGGTATCGCGGTAGTGACCCGCGTGTGCCGCAGCGGTGCGGGCGTGGGTGTTGACGAATTTCACCGCGCCCTCGCAGACAACTCCGCTTTCGAAGCGCCATGGGCCTTCGACACGAAAGCGGTTGCAGTCACGCAACGAAGGAGCACCCTCGCCGAAGCCTGCCTCCAACCCCGCGAGCAGCTTGTAAAATTTGGCATCGAGCACCACGTCCGGGGGAACCCCGTTGCGCTCGGGAATCAATTCGATGCGGAAATCGGCGGTCACGCGGTAGGCGTCGGAACGGAGGGCGAGAAGATCCTCGGTGGTCTTGACCGGCGCGAAGCGCGTTCGCGGCACGAGGACCGCGCCGGACTTGGCGAAGCATTCGATCGCCGCACCCATTGCGCTCTCCAGTTGCAGGACCTTGGGCGAGGAAGCGTCCCGCGGGTCGACCGTCTTCGTGTTCTTGATGAGCGGCAGAGGCAATGCGCCGCCGTTTTCGTCGAGCGCCCTCCGCAAATCGGAAACGCGCAGCCAGAGCGTGTTGGTATTGAAAAAGCTGTGGCGCCCGGTGTCCTGGAATGCGTCCAGATCCGCCTCCGGACATTGCGCGATTTCGCGCAGGACGAGGCGCCCGTCGCTCCGACGCCGCGCGAGGTGCCCGCCCTTGCGGTCCGAGGCGGTGCGCTCGGCCACTTCCATGAGGAAGGACAGGCCGCTCTTCGCAAAATACGCGAGGAGCGAGGGATCGGCGGTCGCGCCGAGATTGTCGCTGTTGGAGACGAAGAGATATTCGATCCCCTCCCCGGCCAACCGATCAAGCCAGCCGGAGCCGAGAAGCGAAGGGTACAGGTCGCCATGACCCGGCGGACACCATTCCAGATCGGGAGCAGCCGGCCACACCGCGGGCTCGAGCGTATCGGCTGCGAGTTTCGGGATTTTGTTCTGCAGGAAATCGAGTTCCCCGCCGCAGGCAAGATCCGGATAGTTGGAGAGATGCCGCAGCGTGTCGTTCGACGTGCTGAAGCTATCCATGAGCAGGAACCGCGGACCCTTCGTCCCGTGCGAAGAACGAAGGTGGAGAATCTGACGCGCGATGAAATCAAGGAAGTTGAGGCCGTCCTTCACCGCGATGAGAGACTTGGCGCGCTCGAGCCCCATGCTTGTGCCGAGTCCGCCGTTGAGCTTGATCACGCACAACCGGTCGAGCAGCGCGGGATCGGCCTCGGCGGGAGCGGTGACCTCAGCCAAGGAAGGTATCCCAGCGGCTGGTTCGAGGTCCGCCTCGGCCATGAGCCCCGCATCGCCCGACGCTGCGTGATGCCACGCGCGCGAGAAACTAGTCAGGACGGCCTCGGAAAGTCCCGCGGCCTGCATTTTGGACAA
>JBEDBL010000095.1:0-9873 GCA_041177245.1 Verrucomicrobiota bacterium | reverse complement strand
TGGCCTTTCTTGACGTTGACCGCGCGGCCGCTCTGGGCTGCCGCGCTGATCAAATCGGTTTGCCGGCAGAGGAAGGCGGGGATTTGCAGCAGATCGATATTCTCGGCGGCTGCGTCCACTTCCGCGGGCGAGTGCACATCGGTCGTGACGGGGACATCCAACTCGCGGCGGATGGCGCCGAGGATGGCGCAGCCCTCGCTCAAGCCCGGTCCGCGAAAAGACCGTGACGATGTGCGGTTGGCCTTGTCGTAAGAGGCCTTGAAAATGAACGGCACGCCCAGCCGGCGGGTGACCTCCTTGAGTTTGCGCGCCGCGCGAAAGGCGGATCTCTCGCTCTCGATGACGCAGGGCCCGAGGATCAAGAGCAGATTTTTCCCACCGATCGTGACGGATCCGATTTTGAAAGGCTTGGCTTTCATCAGTTGGATCGAGTCTACACGGCCACGGCGGCCGCGTCACCCCTTCGCGATAATGCTTTCGACCAGATCGGCCGTGCGCGCGGTTGCCCCGCGATGCGCCGCGAGGGCATTGTTCCCGTTGCCGGCGATCTTCGCGCGCTTTTCCGGATCATCCAGCAGGGCGACCATTGTCTTTCCCAATTCCCGGGCGTCGCAGACCTGAACCGCTCCCTCCGCGGCTAGGAGATTGCCCGTCAGCGCGGCGAAATTTTCCATATGTGGTCCGAAAACAACCGGACGCCCGGCGAGTATCGCCTCCACGGGATTCTGACCGCCGCGACCCACCAGACTTTTTCCGACAAAGACGGCGTCCGCGCAGGAGTACCAGTCGCGCAGTTCGCCTGTGGTGTCGATGATGAGAATATCCGGCGCGGGCAATGACGGCGGTTGCGAGCGCCGGGCAATGCGGAAACCGTGTGGATCGAGGCGCGCCGTGATCTCTGCCACGCGTTCCACATGGCGCGGCGCGATGAGCAGTCGCGCGGAAAGGTGTTTCTCGCGAACGATGCGAAACGCGTCGGCGAGTAGTTCCTCTTCGCCCGCATGGGTGCTGCCGGCCACAATGACGGGATCGCTTTCCACGATGCCGAAGGCTTCAAGGACCGGTCGGAAGTTTCGATCCGGCGAGGGGGCGGCTTCGGGGTCGTATTTGACGCTTCCGGTGACGCGAATTTTTTCCGGTGGCACGCCGAGTTTTTTCCAGAGCTCGGTGTCCGACTGGTCCTGCAATCCGGCCGCCGCGAGGCGGCTTGTCACTTTGCGCGCGATGCCGGCGAACTTCGCGTAGCGCCGGGCCGAACGCGGGGACACTCGGGCGTTGGTCAGAATAACGGGGATATGGCGATCCGCGCATGTCCACACGAAATTCGGCCACATCTCCCCCTCGACCAGCACCACAGCTTGTGGGCGCACGGCGTCGAGTGCCCGCCGGACAAAGCCCGGCAGATCGAGCGGCGTGTAAACCGGAACCAACCAATCGCTGCTTTTATCCAAAGCCAGTGCGTGGGCAGTCGACGTTGTGCTCGAGACGACGAACAGCCACGCGGGATTCCTGCGGTGCAATTCCCCGATGAGTTTCAATGCGACGAGCAACTCGCCGACGCTGACCGCATGGACCCAGACCCATTCGCCCTGCGCGAATCTGGCGCGCAATTCAGGGCGGTAACGGCCGAAGCGCTCCGCGAAATCGCGGCGGTAATTGCCGCGGCGGACCATGCGCAGAAGGTAGGCTGGCAATGACACCAGCAGGACGAGGGGGAAAACTAGGTTGTAGAGAAATCGTATCACGCGTCGGGTCTCCGCCGGTAAAAAGCGACCCAAGCCTGCCCGTAAGCACGGCACCGGAGCAATTCCCAAGCGCCGTCCCCCGGCGGAGGTTCGACCGGCAACTCGACGACAAAAATTCCCCCAGGTGCGAGGCAGTGACCGAGTGAGCCGGAGTGCATGAGCGAGACAGGATGCGCTTTGTCTTCGAGAGCCAGCGCGAAGGGCGGATCGGCGAATACGAGATCGAACGAAGCTTCGGCCGACCCCGCGACGAAAGCCGCGACGTCCTGCTGCCGCACGGTTCCGCTCAGCTTCGCGCGCCCGAGATTTTCGCGGATGGCGTGCCCGGCCTTGCGGTGGATGTCCACAAACGTGCACGAGGTGGCACCGCGGCTCAGCGCTTCGATGCCGAGTGCACCGCTTCCGGAAAAAAGATCTGCCACGCGCGCTCCATCGACAGCATCTCCGAGGCTGGAAAACACGGCGCCGCGCACCCGGTCCATCATGGGGCGTGCGATGCCGTCGGGGCATTCGAGACGGATGCCTCCGGCGCTGCCGGCAATTATGCGCATGGGTGTTCCTGCATTTGAGGGAGCGAGATTAACGCGCGGCGCGGCGAAGCAAAGCGGCAAGCGGTTTGCCGGTCGGGCGGAAGGTTGATAGCCTCGTTTGATGAACGACCTCCGAGAGAAGTTCCGCGTTGCTCCGGTTACCGTGAGTCTCGCTGCCCTCTGCGTGGCGGTTTTTGGTCTGGAATATTTTCTCATGACAACAGGCCGGCAGCAGTTGCTGGGGCTTTTGGCTTTGAGCGGAGAGGGTCTGGCCCGCGGCTTCTGGTGGACGCCGGTCACGCATCTTTTTGTCCACGCCAACCTCTTGCACCTTATGGTGAATGTCATCGGCCTGTGGTTCATGGGTCCTGAGGTGGAGGTGATGCTCGGGCGTGCGCGCTTCCTCGCTCTCTATCTTGCTTCGGGTGTTGCCGGCGGTCTGCTGCAAACCGTGTTCTCCAACCCGCAGTCCGAGTTGGTGGGTGCTTCCGGTTCGGTTTGCGGCGTGCTGCTTTCTTTCACCACGGCATACCCGGAGATGCCGTTGCGAGCGCTTCTCTTTTTTGTCCTGCCGGTGAAAATGAAAGCGAAGACCCTCGGGCGAGAGCTGATCATTTTTTCGGCCTTGTGCGCGGCATTGCGTCTTTTTCCCCAACTCGGGCATCTCGCGCACCTCGGCGGCGCTTTGGCGGGTGCGCTCCTCACGAAGTTCTGGCTGCCGTCCATGCCCCGTCCTCGTCCGTTGGCGTCGATGTCCGCCGAGGATCGCGCTACCGAATCCGATGAGTTGTTGCGCCGGCTTTCGGAGGAGGGGATCGACGCTTTGAGTCGCGAGGAACAACGTCGTTTGGCGCATTTGTCCGAACGTCGCCGCCCGCGCGGCGGCGGGCGCTGGTGATTTTCAACGCGCCTCCGCTTGCGGCCTGAGCGGAAAGTCCGCGGGCGGTTCCGCTTGGATGAGAAGTTCCCGGCCGGTTGTCGGATGCGTTACGGCCAGTTTCCAGGCATGCAGCAACTGGCGCGGAAAATCGGCGCCGCCCCCGTAGACCCGGTCGCCGGCGATGGGATGTCCGAGGTGTTTCAAATGGACGCGGATCTGGTGCGTGCGACCGGTTTTCGGCCTGCATTCGAGCAGACTCAACTTGCCGTCTGTGGCGATGAGCTTCCACGCGGTTTCCGCCGCGCGCGCGCCGGGCCTGTTGGACACAGCCATTCGTTGGCGGTGCACCGGATGGCGGGAAACGGCTCCGGTGATGACACCTGCCGAGGCGCGGGGTTTGCCCCTGACCACGGCGAGATAGGTTTTTCGTGCAGTGCGCTCCGCGAATTGCAGTGCCAGCGCGGCATGCGTGGCGTCGTTTTTCGCCACGAGAATGCAACCGCTGGTGTCCTTGTCCAAGCGATGCACGACACCGGGGCGAAGCGCATGGCCACCCGCCGAAAGTTTTCCCGCGTGGTGCAGCAACGCGTTAACCAGCGTCCCAGTCCAGTTGCCCACGGCGGGGTGGACAACCAACCCCGGCGGTTTGTTGAGGCAGATGAGATCGTCGTCCTCGTGCAGTATTTCGAGCGGGATGTCTTCCGGTTGCGCGTCCGGGCGTGCTTCAACTGCCGGAGGTTCCTGCGCGCAAATATTGTCGCCCGCCCGCAGAGGCTCCGATGCGCGCGCCGCGGCACCGTTGACCGAAACGAGTCCTGCGGCGATGGCGCGTTGCCAACGGGCGCGGCTGACATCCGGCCAGACTTCGGCAAGCCAGCGATCAAGGCGGGGTACGGGCTTTTCGGCGGTTTGACGGCGGATCTCGGCGGTCACGAGGTCAACGCTGAAGAGGATCGGGCCATCGCGCAAGGTTTGCCGCTGCCGATGACTCCGCGCTAGCCTCGACGCGTGGACGAAACGCCGCGCCCTCCGGTCATCGATACTTGCCCAAGCTGCGGCGGGCAGATCGACGTCACGGAGGAGTTGCCTTTCGCGCTGATTTATTGTCCGCACTGCGGCGAAGCGGTCCGCGCGCGACGCATTTTCAACAACTTCGAGTTGGTCGAGTTGATCGGCGAAGGGGGTATGGGGTCGGTCTTCAAGGCTTATGACCACACGCTCGGGCGCATGGTGGCCCTGAAAGTCCTGCGGCGCGAAATGAGTGCGCGCGAGGACGAGCGTGCCAAACTCGAGCAGGAGGCGCGCGTCACCGCGTCGGTCAGCCATCCGCATGTGGTGCGCGTTTATTCCTTCGGGGAGGCCGACGGCCAATTTTATCTGGCCATGGAATTGGTGGAGAAAGGATCGCTCGACGACCTGATGGGAATCCAGACGCGTGTTTCCGAGGCGCAGGTTCTCGATATCGGTGTGCAAGTCGCGCAAGGTTTGGAAGCTGCCGCGGAAAAGGGATTGATCCACCGCGATGTGAAGCCGGGCAATATTCTCTTCGCCGACGCGCACACTGCGAAAATTGTGGATTTCGGACTGGCCCGCGTTCTCGAGGACGAAGCTGAGGCGCGCGGCGAGATTTGGGGCACGCCGTATTACATCGCGCCGGAGCGCCTCAACTACGAACCCGAAGACTTTCGCAGTGACATCTATAGCCTTGGCGGCACTTTGTTCCACGCCATCGCGGGCCGGCCGCCTTTCGAGGCGGAGAGCGCCAGCCTCGTTGCGCTCAAGCAGATCAAAAGCCAACCGGTAAGCCTCGAGGCGTTCGCTCCGGATGTGGCGTCCGAGACCGCGTATGTCATCAATCGCATGCTCGAGAAAAACCCCGACGACCGCTACGCCGATTACGGCGAGTTGGTCGAGCATCTCGAGTTCGCGCGGGCCAAAGTCCTCGAGCGCGCCGGCCGTCCTCCCCAAAAGCGCCGCCGCGAAGTGGTCGAGATGGAGAGCAGCCGCACCAAACTCTACGTTGCGCTCATAACCGTCTGCGCTGCTCTTCTTGTCCTCGGCGCGGGCGCTTGGCTGCTTGCGACCAGCGATAGCAAGGGAATGAAAGCCTTGCGCCAGGGATTCTCCGGCGCGGATCGCGTAGAGAAGGATCCTCTTGCCTCGGGTCTCGCAGCCTTCGCCGCGGGCGAGTGGCCCGAGGCGCGGAAGTTCTTCGAAGCCGCAGTCCGCACCTCCGAGCCCGGCAGCGAGAACGAGCAATGGGCGAATGTCAGCCTCGCCTCCGCGCTCGTGCTGGAGGGGCGCCGCGAACGTGCGCGGGAAATCTGGACCCGGATCGATCGCGGCGGCCTTTATTCCGACCGCCAAGAGGACCTTCCCCGGGCCAACCTTTTTCTCGATGCGGCAGGTCTTGGACTCCGTGCCTCTCCGGTCAAAGAGCAGGATCTTGCCCGTTATTCTCCCTCCGGAATCGGCGCGATGATTTATTTTTTCGGCGGAGTCGCGGACCACGGCCTCGGCGATCGCGAGGCGGCGCGCGCCCTTTTTTCGAAATTTCTCACCGTGCCCGCCGCCAAGAGCGTGGCCTGCTGGGAACCTTATCGTGCGGCGGCAGGGAAACTCTCCGCGCCGTAGCGTGTTTGCGCGACGCCCCGGACCGCGTAGTATGGTGCGGTGAGCGAACCGAATTTTCCCGGCCCCGAAGAATTGCAGAGGCGGCTCCAGTCCCTGTTGCAGTCAGCATTCGTGCAAACCGGAAGAGCCGCGCCGACACCTGCAGCGGCCGATCCGGAGTCCGCGCCCGATCGCGCGGGAGTTTTCGATTTCTGCTTCACGCCGCGCGAAATCAAAGCGCACCTCGATCGTTTCGTCATCAAGCAGGACGAGGCCAAAAAGGTTCTATCCATCGCGGTTTGCGACCACTACAACCACGCACGCTTCCTGCAGGACCGCGCCTCGCGCGGCGAGACCGCTCCGGTCGAATACGCCAAGCAGAATGTCATCGTCACCGGTCCCACCGGCGTGGGTAAAACCTACCTCGTGCGCTGCATCGCCGAACTGATCGGCGTGCCCTTCGTCAAAGCCGACGCGACCAAATTCAGCGAAACCGGTTACGTGGGCGGGGATGTCGAGGATCTCGTGCGCGAGCTTGTGCAAAAAGCCGATGGCGATACCGCCTTGGCCGAGCACGGCATCATCTACATCGATGAAATCGACAAGATCGCGACCTCGGGGAGCATGATCGGCCGCGATGTCAGCGGCCGCGGCGTTCAGACCGCGCTGCTCAAGCTCATGGAGGAAACGGAGGTTTCCCTGCGCAATCCGATGGATCTTGCCGGACAAATGCAGGCGGTCATGGATGTGCAGCGCGGCGGCAAACCCGGACGCCAATCCGTGAACACCCGCAGTATCCTTTTCATCGTCAGTGGCGCCTTCCCGCGCCTGCGCGAGATTGTGGAGAAACGCCGTAGCAAGTCGCAGATCGGATTCGGCGCTCCCGCGGCCGGTGAGGGGGAGCGTTCTTGGCACCGCGATACCGGCACCGCCGACTTCATCGAATACGGAATGGAAGCCGAGTTTGTCGGGCGCCTGCCGGTGCGCGTGGCCTGCGAGGAACTCGGCGCCGCGGACCTCCGCCGGATTCTCACGGAGTCCGAGGGCAGCATCTTGCGCCAATACGAGCGTTCCTTCATGGCTTACGGAATCGAGGCGGTATTCGATGACGCTGCGCTCGACCGAGTCGCCGCGCTGGCTGCCGCGGAAGGAACGGGCGCACGCGGTCTGCTCACTGTCTGTGAAAGAATTCTGCGCGAGTTCAAATTCGAGTTGCCGGGTTCGGGTGTCACCGCGTTGCGCGTCGATGCCGATCTCATCGACAGACCCGAGTCGCGTCTGGCCGAACTCAGGGCCGGCGGTGAGCGCGACCGTGATCTGGCTCTGCGAAGGGCCGCCTCCGATTTTATCGCGCGCCTCGGCGATGCGCACGGGGTTCCCCTCCGCCTTGCCGACGGGGCGGTCGATCTTCTCGCGGAAATGTCCGTGGCCAGGCAGAAGCCGGTGCGCGAGTTGTGCACGGAATTGTTCGGCAATTATGAATTCGGTCTGCGCCTCCTGCGTGGATCCGGCGGGGAAAGCCCGCTTGTTCTCACCCGCGAGGCGGTCGAGGCACCGGACAAGTTCTTGAGTGAACTGGTGGTGGGCTCCTATCGTCGAGGTCCGCAAAATGAAACGTCTCCAGATCCTTCATCTTAAAGCCGCACTCATTTGCGGCCTTTTAGCCATCACGGTGGCCCTGCCGCTGCTGTGGGCGCCGCTCCTGCCGGGTTGGCAGGGATGGCATCCTCCCGTGGTCAATCCGCGCGTCGAAGCCGTCATAGCTTTCATTATCGCGTTCTGGGTCGCGTGGTGCGTTGTCGACATCCCGCGGCGGGGTCTGAAAATTCTCGTCTGGATCGCCACGCTTTGGCTCTTGGGAAGCGGCATCTGGATCGCGGGCCTCTACGGCCACTACGTCAGCTCTCTCGTCCCCGTCACGTCGGCCGCTTTCGCCGGAATCTGCGGTTTGTTTTTTTCGTTCACCCCCCTTGGTTCGCGCCGCGCCCGCTGGCAGTCGCTCGTCGGTCCGCGCGTCGCCCCCGGTTTCCTGAGGACGAGGATCGACGAAACAACCATTTCCGGGCAACCGGCCACCGCCGTCCTCGCCGTTGCCGAGGTCCTGTGGCCCGGCACACCGGGCGACGAGCACCGTGCGTGGTCGGGACTTGCCGACTGCGCGGGTAAGGCGGCCCGGCACTTCCAAAAATGCGGCGGATATCTGGAGCGTTGCGATGCGGAAGGTGCGCGGTTCGTTTTCGGCATGTGGGGTCAGGAATGCCAGCCCGCAACTCTCGTCGACGCCCTGTGGCAGTGGGTCAAGCAGGCGGGGGGATGCGCCGCCCTGACGCGGGGGGAATGTGTTTGCGGCGTGGGCAACCTTCCCATCGAAACCCGCTGGACTGTGGGCGGCGCACCGCTCCGTCGCGCGGCACGGATGGCTGCCGCGGCGCGAGGCTATGCGGCGGGTGTTCTCGTCGAAGACACCGTTGCCGCGGAGATCGTCGAGGGCTGGCACTTCCGTCGCATCGCCTGGTGGGATTTCGAGGGCAACCGCCTCCTTTTGCACGAGGTCACTTCCCCCGAGCAGGATGCCCCGGCCGGGACCGCGGACGATTTGCGCCGCTGGGAATTCGCGTGGGAGGCGTTTTGGAACGGTGACTGGATGGTGGCCGAAAACGGCTTCGCTGCCTTGGCGCGGGAACGTGACGATGCGGCTGCACGCATTTTCGCCCTGCGCAGCCAGGCAGCACGACGCGCCGGGGCCGAGACGTGAAGGGTGCAGATTACCCCGAGCCGTTCCTGGTCCTCGTGCGCGAATTGCGCCGCTTGCCCGGTATCGGTCCGCGCAGCGCAGAGCGCATGGCTCTCTGGCTCCTCGAGGATGCGGGGCGGCCGACGTCGTTGGTCGAAGCGCTTTCTTCCGCGCGCGATAGCGTGAAGCGTTGCCGCGAATGCGGATTTTTCAGCGAGGAGGAGTTGTGCGGTGTTTGCACTGACGCCGGGCGCGAGGCGATTCTTTGCGTGGTCGAGCGCGCGACGGATATCCTGCCGATCGAACGGTCCGGGGCTTTCCGCGGCCACTATCACGTTCTCGGCGGCCGGTTGGCGCCTTTGGAACACATCGGCCCGGAGGATCTCCGGCTGGTCGAGTTGACCTCGCGCCTGTCGTCGCGTGCATACGGCGAAGTCATCCTTGCGCTCAGCACGGATGTGGAAGGCGAGGCGACCGCAAATTATCTCGTCGAGTTGCTCGCGCCGCGCGGCGTTGCCATCACGCGTTTGGCGCAGGGCATGCCGGCGGGCGGGGGACTGGAGGGCACCGATGAACTGACACTCTCGCGCGCCCTGCTCGGACGTTCCAGCGCCGGAAACAGATGAGAGCGGCCATCCGCACGGCCCAAGGGCTGCTGCTCCTTTCGATGGCAACCGCTTCGGCCGCCCCGCGCGAGGCGGCGGCTTACTCCGCTGCGCATGGTGAGAGAGCGCTGATCGTCTCGGACCGCGGGCGCATCGTCTTCGAGCGCGGTCCGGCCCTTGTGCAAACTCCGCGCGTATTCAGCATCACCAAGAGCCTCGTTTCGATCGGAATGTTCCGCGATTCGATGGCCGCCGGGATATCGATCGGGCGCCCGGTGTCCCGCGGCCCGGCCCGGGGCGTTCGTCTCGCCGACCTGCTCAACCAGACATCGGGTCTCGAGCCCATGTCGGGAGAATTTTATTCCGATGGTCTCGAGGACAAGCAGAGCGTTTTCCGGCAAATGAAACCCGCACGCAACCCGCGCAGCTTTGTCTACGGTGCCTCGCACTGGGAAGTGTTGGCGGAGGAAATCGCCTTGGTCCACGGCACGCCGCTCGGGGCCTGGATCCGGCGATTCGTGCCGGGGACAAAACCGGAGATTCTCGCCCGTTGGCGTCGCGACGGAAAAGGGAGGATGTTTTTTTCCACCGGAGCGCGCATGTCCGCGCGGGAACTCCTGCCGGCTGCGCAAGCGGTTCTCGCGGGCATGGGGCGCGGGCACGGCAAATGGCCTTCCGAGATCAGGAGCCTCCTTTTCTCCGGCACCCGCCAAAACGAAATGTATGCCCTCGGATTCTGGTTGAACCGGCTCGCCGCCTCGGACGG
>JBEDBL010000094.1:0-9962 GCA_041177245.1 Verrucomicrobiota bacterium | reverse complement strand
GGCTCGGCCTCCGGTCCCGACCGCGTGCGCACCGCGGTGGAGGAAGCCTTGCGCTGTCCGCTCCTCGAAAGCGGGAAGCTTCTCGGCGAATCGGAAAATGTCATCGTGCACATTTCCGCCGACAACTCGCTCAAGCTCACGGAGGTGCACTCAGCCCTGCGCCAAGTTTCCAAACACGTCGAGGAGAACGCGCAGGTCATGCTGGGAGTCGCCACCGATCCGGAAGCCGATGATTCCTTCGGCATCGTGATCATGGCCAGCAAATCCACCGGAGCTGTTTCCGGTATCGACGCTGACGACGAAGATTTCAGCGGAAGCACGGAGGGAAGCGTCGAGGGCGAAGTTGCCGAAGCGGGCGAAGCAAAACCGTCCAAGCCGAAGGGCAAAACGAAATCTGGTCGGCGGGCGACCGATTCCGGAGAGCAGAAGCAGGAGGAGTTGCCGCTCGATGAAGCCATGCGCGGACGTTTCAAGGGCATCGACCCGACGATGGTCGATGGCCAGGATCTCGATGTTCCCACGTTTATTCGGATGCGGATCCGGCTCAAATAGTGATAAACTTCCGGTCACATGAGACCGGACCGCTTTACCCAGAAGATGCAGGAGGCGCTGAATGCCGCCTCCGACATCGCCAGCAAACTCCAGCAGCAGGAAATCGGAAACGAGCACTTCCTTTTGGCGCTGCTCGATCAGTCCGAAGGTGTCGCCGTCCCGCTCCTGCAGAAAGTCGGCGTGTCCGTCGCCCGGCTGCGCGAGCAACTGGACGCCGAGCTGGCCCGCCGCCCGAAGGTTTCCGGCGGCGCGCAGCCGCATCTCGGCAACGACCTGCGTAAAACCCTCGATGCCGCCGAGGGTGTGATGTCCAAGCTCAAGGACGAATATCTCAGCGCCGAACACTACCTGCTGGCCCTCTCGCAGTCTTCTGATGCCGCGGGGAAAATGCTCCGCGA
This sequence comes from Verrucomicrobiota bacterium, assembly GCA_041177245.1. Taxonomy (GTDB): domain Bacteria; phylum Verrucomicrobiota; class Verrucomicrobiia; order Chthoniobacterales; family JACTMZ01; genus JACTMZ01. Next base: position 9,012 of record JBEDBL010000094.1, on the reverse strand, counting down.
GGACGGCGCGACGCATGAGAAGTTGATGAATGCGCTGGTCGAGGTGCGTGGTTCGCAGCGCGTCACCGACCAGAATCCGGAGGAAAAATACCAGGCGCTGGAAAAATACGGACGCGATCTCACGGAGCTGGCCAAGCGGGGCAAGATCGATCCGGTCATCGGCCGCGACGAGGAAATCCGGCGCACCATGCAGGTCCTTTCGCGCCGCACGAAAAACAATCCGGTGCTCATCGGCGAGCCGGGTGTGGGCAAAACGGCCATCGTCGAGGGACTCGCCCGCCGCATCGTCAGCGGCGACGTCCCCGAGTCGCTCAAAAACAAGAAGCTCGTCGCCATGGATATCGGCTCGATGATTGCCGGCGCCAAATTCCGCGGCGAATTCGAGGAGCGTCTCAAGGCATTCCTCAAGGAAGTAACTTCCTCGGAGGGGCAGATCATCCTCTTTATCGACGAATTGCATACCATCGTCGGGGCCGGCGCGGCCGAGGGTTCGGCCGACGCCTCGAACATGCTCAAGCCGCAATTGGCGCGGGGCGAATTGCGCACGATCGGCGCCACCACGCTCGACGAATACCGCAAATACATCGAGAAGGACGCCGCCCTCGAACGTCGCTTCCAGCCGGTCATGGTCAACGAACCGAGCGTCGAGGACACGATCGCCATCCTGCGCGGTCTGAAGGAGCGCTACGAGGTCCACCACGGCGTGCGCATCCAGGACTCGGCCATCGTCGGCGCGGCGGTGCTCAGCGACCGCTACATCAGCGACCGGTTCCTGCCCGACAAGGCGGTCGATCTCATCGACGAGGCCGCTTCACGCCTCAAGATCGAACTCGATTCCATGCCGACCGAACTCGACAAGCTCGAGCGCGAAATCATGCAGGGCGAGATGGAGCGGACCGCGTTGAAAAAGGAAAAAGACGCCGCCAGCAAGGAGCGCTTGGCCAAGCTGGAAAAGGAATTGGCCGACCTCAAGGAAAGCGGCTCGAAACTCAAAGCGCAGTGGCAGAACGAGAAAAAGCAGGTCGCCGAATCGCGCAAGCTCGCCGAGCAGATCGAGAGCCTGAAAAACGAACTCGAACTCGCCCAGCGCCAAGGCGATTTCGCCAAAGCCAGCGAACTGCAATACGGCAAGATTCCTGAACTCGGTGCCAAACTCGAAGAGCACAACAAGAAGTTGGCCAAGGAGGGCGGGGGGCAACTGCTGCGCGAGGAAGTGACCGAGGACGATGTGGCCAAGGTTGTTGCGACGTGGACGGGTATCCCGGTGACGCGCCTGCAGGAGGGCGAACGCCAGAAGTTGGTCAAAATGGAAGAGCGCCTCATGGAGCGCGTGGTCGGGCAAGCCCAGGCCATCAAATCCGTCTCCAACGCCGTCCGCCGCGCCCGCGCCGGATTGCAGGACGAAAACCGCCCGATCGGATCGTTCATGTTCCTCGGACCCACCGGCGTGGGGAAAACGGAGCTTTGCAAAGCCCTCGCCGAATTTCTCTTCGACAACGAGCAGGCCATCGTGCGCCTCGACATGAGCGAATACATGGAGAAGCACACCGTGGCGCGGCTCATCGGCGCGCCTCCGGGCTACGTCGGATATGACGAAGGAGGCCAACTCACCGAGGCGGTGCGGCGCCATCCGTATTCCGTCGTCCTCTTCGACGAAGTGGAGAAAGCGCACGGTGATGTCTTCAACGTCCTCTTGCAGGTTCTCGACGACGGACGCATTACCGACGGGCAAGGCCGCACCGTGGACTTCAAGAATACGGTCATCATCATGACCTCGAATATCGGCAGCCAATTCATCATGGAAGATCTGCCGGTGGACGAGCGTAACCGCCGTGTCATGGAGGCTCTGCGCGGGCACTTCCGTCCGGAATTTCTCAACCGCATCGACGAGACGATCATTTTCGACCGACTGACCGACAAGGAGATCACGAGCATCGTCGACATCCAGCTCAAGCGCCTGCTCAAGCGCCTCGAGGCGCAGAACATCCGGCTCGAGCTGAGCGAGAAAGCGAAAAAATTCCTGGCCAAGGAGGGTTACGATCCTGCTTACGGCGCGCGTCCGCTCAAGCGCGTCATCCAGCAGCAGATCCTCAACCCGCTCAGCGTGGCCATCCTCGACGGCGAGTTCGGCGAGGGGGACAAGATCGTGGCCGAGGTCGAGAAAGACCGGCTGGAATTCCGCAAAAAGTAGCCGCGGACTACTCTCGCATCTTCACCAGCAGGTCGCCGGCATCGACGGCATCGCCGGCGGCCACGAGCAGTTCCTCGATCGCGCCGTCGCACGGCGCGTAGATGGTGGTCTGCATTTTCATGGCCTCCATGGTCAGGATCTTGTCGCCCTTGGCCACCTTGGCGCCGTTTCCCGGACCGATGTTGGTGATCATCCCGGGGATGGGCGCGCCGATCTCGAGCGGCTTGGACGGATCGGCCTTGCGGCGGGCCTTCTTCGTGGTCTGCAGCGATTTGTCGACGATGGTGACCTCGCGCGGCATGCCGTTAAGTTCGAAGAAAACGATGCGGTGGCCGTCTTTGTCGGCCGGCCCGAGGTTGACCAGTTTGATGAAGAGTGTTTTTCCCTGCTCGATCTCGACGGCGATCTCTTCGCCGGGCTTCAGCCCGTAGAAAAAGGCCGGGGTGGGCAGGACGCTGACATCGCCGTATTCGCGCCCGAATTTGGTGAACGCGGCGAATACGTCGGGGTACATGAGATGGCTGTACAACTCGTCATCGTCCGGCGTGTGCTTGAGTTTCGCTGTCAACTCCTTGCGCACCGCTTCGAGGCTGACTTTCGCCGCGCGCGCGGGTTTGGACTTCGCTTTGCCGAGAACCGCTTTGACCACATCCTTCGGCCACCCGCCGATGGGTTCGCCGAGTCCGCCGGCCAGCATGTCTTTGACCGATTCGGGGAAGGGTGTGCCGGGCGGGAGGTTGGGCACGTCGGCCGGCTTGATGCCGCGGGTGAAAAGAAAGAGCGCCATGTCGCCCACGACTTTGCTCGAGGGTGTGACTTTGACGATGTCGCCGAAGAGTTGGTTGACCTCGGCGTAGCAGCGCGCGATTTCCGGCCAGCGGCGGGCGAGACCCATCGAGGCGGCTTGCTCCTTGAGGTTGGTGAATTGCCCGCCGGGCATTTCGTGCAGGTAGACTTCCGCGCTGCCTGTGCGCGGGGCCGTGTCGAAGGGCGCGTAGAAGGCGCGCACCTGCTCCCAGTAATCGGCGAATTCGTTGAGCGCGTCGAGGTCGAGTCCGCTGTCATGCGGCGTGTGCTGCAGTGCGGCGACAAGGCTGTTGAGGTTCGGTTGCGAGGTCGAACCGGACATCGCGCTGATGGCGGAATCGACGATGTCGGCGCCGGATTCGATCGCCGCGAGAATCGACGCGGCGTTCACGCCGCTCGTGTCATGCGTGTGGAAATGCAGGGGAAGACCGGTCTCGGCGCGCAGGGCTTTGATCAGATCGCGCGCGGCGAAGGGGCGGCAGAGGCCCGCCATATCCTTGATGGCGATGAAATGCGCCCCCATTTTTTCCAGCTCCTTGGCCAGCTTGACGTAGTATTTGAGCGAATACTTCGCGCGCTGCGGGTCGAGAATGTCGCCCGTGTAGCAAATCGTCCCTTCGCAGACCGACTTCGTGTCGCGCACTGCTTCCATCGCGGCGCGCATGTTCGACAGGTCGTTGAGCGAGTCGAAGACGCGGAAAATATCCATACCGCTGTCTGCGGCGTGGCGGACAAAGCCGGCGACGACATTCGGCGGGTAGTTCGAGTAACCGACGGCGTTGGAGCCGCGGAAGAGCATCTGGAAGCAGATGTTGGGGACCTTTTCGCGCAGGGTGCGGAGCCGGTCCCACGGATCCTCGCGCAGGAAGCGCATCGATGCGTCGAAGGTTGCTCCACCCCACATCTCGAGGCTGAAAAGCTGCGGTGTCCGCCGCGCCACCGCGTCGGCCACAAGCAGCATGTCGTGCGTGCGGACGCGCGTGGCGAGGAGCGACTGGTGCGCGTCGCGGAAGGTGGTGTCGGTGAACAGCGCGCGCTTCTGCCTGCGCGTCCACTCGGCGAATTTCTCCGGCCCGAGCTTGAGCAGTTGTTGGCGCGTGCCGGCCGGAGGATCCACGCGGAGGTCGACACCCGGAAGGGGAGCGGGCTTCAGGCGCGAGGGCGGTTGGTATCCCTTGGACTCCGCGTTGCCGTTGATCGAGACGTCCGCCAGGAAATGCATCAGCTTGGTCGCGCGGTCGCGGCGCGGCTTGAACTCGAAAAGCGCCGGCGTTTTGTCGATGAATGTCGTCGTTGCGTCCCCCGAACGGAACACGGGGTGGGTGACGACGTTCTCGAGGAAAGGCATGTTGGTCTTCACGCCGCGGATGCGGAATTCGCGCAGCGCGCGGTGCATGCGGTCGAGTGCGACGTGGAAGGTCTGCCCCGAGGCGGTGATCTTGACCACGAGCGAATCGTAAAACGGCGTGATCGTGCTGCCCGAGGTGCCCATGCCGGCGTCGAGACGGATACCGAAGCCGGCGGCGCTGCGGTAGGTGATGATCTTGCCGTAGTTGGGCGTGAAATTGTTGGCCGGGTCCTCGGTCGTGACGCGGCACTGCACGGCGTAGCCGTTGCGCGGTATTGCGTCTTGCGCGGGCAGGGCCAGTTCGGGACCGTGCAGGCTCGCGCCGGCGGCGACGAGAATCTGCGAACGCACCAGGTCGATGCCGGTGATCTGCTCGGTCACGGTGTGCTCGACCTGGATGCGCGGGTTCATCTCGATGAAGAACCACTCATGGCGGTCGTAGTCGTAGAGAAATTCCACCGTGCCCGCGTTGTTGTAGCCGATGCCCTTGGCGATCTTAACCGCGGCGTCGCACAGGTCCGTGCGCACCTTGTCGGGCAGGTTGATCGAAGGCGCCACTTCCACGACCTTCTGGTGGCGGCGCTGCACCGAGCAGTCGCGCTCGTGCAGGTGGAGCACGCCGCCGTGCGAATCGCCGAGGATCTGCACCTCGATGTGCTTGGCGCGCGGAATGTATTTCTCGAGAAAGACAGCCGGGTTGCCGAAGGCCCGTCCCGCCTCGTTGCGCGCCTCGTCGAGGAGAGGGGCGAGATCACTTTCCTTGCGCACGACGCGCATACCGCGCCCGCCGCCTCCGAACGCTGCCTTGATGATCAGCGGAAAACCGATCTTTTTGGCGATCTTCATCGCCTCGGTGCGGTCTTCCACCGGTTCCTCGGTTCCGGGCAGCACGGGAACACCGAGCTTGATGGCAAGGGCGCGCGCGGCGGTTTTGTCGCCCATCATTTCCAGCAACTCGGGCCGCGGACCGACAAAGGTGATGCCCGCTTCCTGGCAGGCGCGGGCAAAATGGGCGTTCTCGGAGAGGAACCCGTAGCCCGGATGAATCATGTCCACCCCTCGCTCGCGCGCGATTCCGACTATGCTTTCGATATCGAGATAAGCGCCGACCGGGCCTTTTCCCCGGCCGACCACGTAGGCCTCGTCGGCTTTGAAACGGTGGATCGAGAAGCGGTCCTCCTCCGCGTAGACCGCGACCGTCCTCATGCGCAGCTCGTTGGCCGCGCGGAAAACGCGGATGGCGATCTCGCTACGATTGGCGACCAGCAGGGTTCGGCCGGCGACGTCGATCACGGGCTGAACTGGCTTTTTGTCTGTTTTCCGGCCGAGCATGACCGTCCTTTTTAAGAGAGCCCGGCCCGCAAGGCAATGACACTCCTTCTGGGCACTTGTCGGGGCCGCGATCGAACGATACAGAACAACCGATGCGCCACTTCTTGATTCTGATCGCCGTTGCGGTCCTGCTGGCTGGTGGCTACTTCGCGCTCGTACCCCGAAAATCCTTCGTCGAAGGGCGTGTGTTTTTGCGTGCTTTGGATGGTGCGGAGATGCCCGGGGCTTCCGCCAAATTGGCCTGCTATCCCGTCGAAAGAGTTGACGGCGCGCTGGGTCGATTGCTGGCCGCCGTCGAGCAGGCCGAGGGGCAGAACAACCTCGCGCTGCAGGCTGCTCGCAGCGCTTGGAGTCAGGCCGGCGCCCGTCGAGATGAGGCGTCCCGCGTCCTCCACGTAGCGGAACTTTCCAATTCGTCCGATCTGGAAATCTGCCGTGCGCGGCATCGGGAAGCCGCGGCCGATGCCGAGGATGCGTTGCGCAAGCTCGAACTGATGCAAAATGGAGCGTCGGAGGCAACCGACCCCGAACGCTTCGTGGCTGATTTGAATGGGGCCCTCTTCCAATGCTCGGCAGGTCCGGAAGGTCATTTTCGCATCGAGGTGCCGGGCAGCACGGAGATTTACTTCGCTGTGAGCTTGGGTGGAGGCCGCGTAGGCAAGGCGGCGACAGTTTGGTTGCGGCGGGGCATGTTCGAAGACGGCGAAAAAATCATTTATTCCAACGAAACGATCCTCACCGCCGAACAACTGCTCAAGATGGCTCGCGATCTGAAAAATGCCGGGAGCCGCGAAGCGCCGCCAGGGTCATAAGACCCGGTCACGCGCAGTCGTAGCCGCCGGGCCGGGTGCGGTAGAGAGTCACTGTGTGGCCGACCAGCAGGATCTGGCGGGAGTTGGTGCGGGCGGCGAGTTCGGCAGCGAGTGGCTTGCGTTCGGATTTGTGGTCGGTGAAGCGGACTTTCACGAGTCCGTGATCGGCTAGGGCCTTATCGAGAGCGGCGACAAGCGCATCGGTGATGCCGTCGTGCCCGACATGGATGACTGGCTTGAGTTTTTGCGAACGCGCTTTGAGTTCGCGCAGGCTCGGTTCGCTCATATGGAGAATTTGAAGAGCGTGTAGAAGTTGCCTGGGTCGGTGAAGAGAATTTCGCCGCGAGCGAATCCCGCGTCGGAGGCGGAAGACAGGTATTCCTCGCGTGTCTCCGGCAGTTCGGACTCCCTCACATGCTCGAGCAGCGCGTCGCGCGCTGTGGCGGGAAAGGGATCGTAAGGACCATTTATGGCGCGGGCCCAACGATCGATATAGATGTCGCGCGATTCGCCCGGTCGGAGACAGGGCTCGAACATGTAGAATGCGCCGCCCGGTGCGGTGGCGCGGCGCAGGTGGGTCATCATCTCGCGTTTGGAATCGCGTTCGAGATGGTGGAGAGAGAGCCCGAGATAGAGGACATCGAAACATTCCGCATTGCCGCGCAGGAAGTCCGTGAGGTTTGCCTCGTGAAATTCGCGTGGACACGGAAGGTCCGATGTTTTTTCCCGCGCCAGTTCGATGGCTGGTTGGGCAAAGTCGACCCCGGCGTAGCGCGCCACGCGCGAACCGCGCAGTGCACCCGCGGTCAGTTCCGCATCACCGCATGCGAGATCGAGGAAAGAGAAGGGTTCTGTCCGCCCGGCCAGTTCGTCGCGAAGAATAGCGCCGACCTCGCGATGACAGAGCGTGTTGTGTTCGATGCAGAGGCGATAGATGTCCCACTGCGAGAAAAACGCATGGACGGCACTGACCATTGGCAAGGCGTAGGCCAAGCGGGGCCAAGCATCAAGGCCTTCAGATGTCCTTTTCGCTGGTAGGCCTGATTTTCGCCCCGGCAAATTCGGATCCTTTTTGGTTTCGGAGATTGACTTGAAAATCGCCTGCGGCGATAAGCTAATCGTCGGCTAGTTACTCCGCTCCGGCGCAGGCCTTAGCTCGCCGTTTCGGTATGATACCTATAACATAAAAAAGAGAATTCTCATGTCCGGGCCCTTTATCTGCTCCGCGCTGTTTGGCGCGGTTTTTTTATGCCCGGCTTATGCGTACGAGGCGTCGAACGGCAATGTACGTCTCGTCTCGACGATCGACTCGGGCGGTTTGGTGCAAAGCCGGGACGCTGTGCAGATTACCAGCTTCATCGGCGAACTGGGCGCCGTGTCTTCCAACGGCAACGTCGTCGCGCGTCTGGGCGGCAACAGTGCGATCCTCAGCGCCGCGCGTCTCAGCGTTGCTTCCGACGCCGCGACGATCAACGAGAGAGGTGCGCCGGACACCAACAGCACTCGCACCCAGTTGCGCGGCGATGTCGTCTACGACGACGGCACGGTCAGTGCGCTGGATGGCGCGCTGATCGCGTGGACCTCATCCGCAACCAACTCCGGTCTCGGTTCCATATCGACCCGGCCCATCACCCAGGGCGGCTTCACGGATCAAAACACATCCCCTTCGCCGGCCCTTTCAAACGGGGATGGTGTCGTGTGGCCTGCACCTGCGACAGCTTCGACCCTCGCCTCCATTTCCGCCCAGGGCGTTGTGCAGGCTGGCACGGTTTACCAAGCCACGGCCGCTTCTTTCACCGGTTCCTACGGCGGGATCAATGCCACGAGCAGCCTCACCGTGCTGAACATTCTGCCCGACAACTACGGTGCCCTGGCCAACGACACCTTCGATGATGCGTGGGAAGTCGCCCAGGGCATGACCAACAAGGTGAACCCCAGTGCACTCAACAACGGCGTGCCCAACTGGCAGCTCTACGCCATGGGGTACAATCCCGCGCAGCCTGCCCCGGCGGTGCTTGCGTGGCACAGCATAACGACCAACGGCTATCTTTCCCTCAGCTACACCCGCAACCCATACGCCACCAACTACGGTTTCAATCCTCAGGAGAGCGGCGATCTCTCCGCCGGCTTCGAAAACATGGTCGATCCCGTCTCGGTGACCAACACCAGCGGCGGCCTCGATTACATTACCACCCGCGGTTCCGTCCCGATCGATGCGACCAACAAGCAGTTCCTCCGCGTGAACATCGTCCGCCCTGCCGCAGGATTACCGACTCCTTTGCTGCCGATTTCCCACTGATGATCCCGAACCTCTGACAACTCTATCCCATGAAACCCGCCACCTCACTCCCGCTCATTGTGTTCGCTGCGCTCTTCGCCCTTGCTCCGGCGCACGCCCAAGTCCCGAGCATCCTCAACTATCAGGGCCGCATCACCATCGGCGGCACGAATTTTGACGGCACCGGGCAATTCAAATTCGCCTTCGTCAACGGCGACGGGAGCGTTGTTTATTGGCGCAATGA
>JBEDBL010000093.1:0-10070 GCA_041177245.1 Verrucomicrobiota bacterium | reverse complement strand
CGTGGCGCGGTCGAGGATCAAGTAGCAAACAGCGAAGGTAATCACACTCATCGCCCCGATCGCCGCGACGTCCCAGAGGCTGGCCAAGCCGGCGGCCTTGGCCGTGGCGCTAAAAAGCAGCGCACCGACATTGACCACAAGGTGGAGGAGAGCAAAGCCGAGGTAGGCTGTGAGGCCCGGCAGGATCACGCGCGAATGAGGACGGAAAGCGGCCAAAGCAATGGTGACCAGCAAAAGCAGCAGCAGGAAGTTGCTGCCGTAGTGGAAGGTCTGGACCACCGCCACGCCGGTGCTGTTCAACTCGCCGCTGGAGCAAAGCTTGCCCGTGACAGCGACATCGAGCAATTGGACACCGATCATCAAAGCGGCCAACCGCCAGTGCTCGCGTTTGCCGAGCGGGTCCTTAAGCTGCATCCCCACGGGCTAGAGGATTTCAGGGCGACTGGCGAGCGTTCCCCGTCAGCGGCCGAGCCAAGCCACGCTCCAAGGCAACTTCGCAGTTGAACGCTTCCACGTGATCATCGAATGGAGCGGAAGCGATGGAAAGTGACTCCAAGGTCTACATGGACAAACGTGACTTGGGGGAGGCAACCGCTATGAATTAACGTTACGGCTTGACTAGGAGTGTTGCTTAGAACTCACGCAACACGTTGGTGCGGAAAAAGAAGTGGCTAGGGAGGGAATCGAACCCCCGACACGAGGATTTTCAGTCCTCTGCTCTGCCAACTGAGCTACCTAGCCGAAACGAAAAGATATTGGTAAGCGGCGATTGCCGTGGTGGCAAGAAGAAGCCGCTCAGGCTTTGCCTGCCGGGGCACCGGCGGCCGGTTCGCCGGCGGACGTCGCGGTGCGATGGTATTCCTTGTATTGGTAATACGGATAGTCGGAACTTCCCATCTCCGCGCAGTTGTAAATGAGGCCGCGCACCATGACGCCGCGGACGGCGAGCAGCTTGAGCGAGCGGATGAAGAGACGTGCCGAAGTGAAGCGCGAACGCACCACGAAGAAGACGGCATCGACGAGCGGGGCCATGGCGCTGGAATCGTCGGCGGCCAGAACCGGACAGCTGTCGATGATCACGTAGTCGTAACGGTCGTTCAACTGGGTGACCAGTTTGCTGAAGCGGTTGCCCGGCAGCGGCTCGGTGCCGGCAGCCAACGCTTTGCCGCGCGGCATGAAGCTGAGGTTCTCGACCTCCGTCGGAATGATCGTGCTCTCGAAAGTCGCGGTTTCTTTGAGGAGCTCGGCCAAACCGGGCTCGGTCTTGGCGGCGAAATGCCGGTTCAAGCGGCCGCGGCGCAAGTCGCCGTCGATGAGCAGGGTCTTCGATCCGGCGAGAGCCATGGTGACCGCCAAGTCCATGGCGAGGGTGGATTTGCCTTCGCCCGGAATGGCGCTGCTTATGAGGAAGCTCTTCGGGTTGAAGTCGCCGCTGGGCATGAAGAGCATGCTGGAGCGGATATTGCGGAAAGATTCGACGAGAATGTGGCGCTTGTCCCGCGGTTGCAGCATCTGCATCTCGGATGTCTTGAGGCGGGGGATGAGGCCGACAACGTCGAGTTCGGAATGTGCTTCGAGTTCGGAGACGGAAATGTAGCGGTCATCGAGTTTGCCGATGAGGAGAAGAATGCCTAGACCGACGGCGAAACCGCCGAGACCGCCCATGAGCAGGGCGCGGCCGAGATCGGGACGGACGACGGAGGGCGCGGTCCCGTATTCCATGACGTTGATGGTGTCCTGATCAATATTGCGGTTGACGTCCACGCTCTGCACGCTGCCGAGCAACCGCTCGTACAGGCCCTTGAGGCGGTCGACCTTGCTTTTCAGGCGCTCGAATTCGCCGAGGCGCTTGCTCAGGTCGAGAGCTTTGACTTCCCATTCTTTGATGGAGGCTTCGGTGCTCTTGATCTGGACATTGAGGGATTCGATCTGGGAGGCAAACTGCTCTTTGGTCTGGTTCTGGTAAATCTCCATCAGACGTTCCTGCATGGCGATCGCCTGGTTGAGTTCCGCCATCTTGGGATGCTTCGGCTTGAGGTTGATGCCCAGTTCGACGAGTCGGGCGCGGAGCAACTGCAACTCTTGGCGAGCCTTGAGGTAATCGGAGGCCGGACCAAATTTGCCCATCAGGGAGGTCATCGAATCCTTGTTGCTCTCGGCGAGTTGGTCGACTTGGGCCTGGCGATCGAGGTTCTGCTCGATCGACAAGGTCTCCAGCAACTGTGCCTCGGTGCGCTGGTCCGCGAGTTGCCGGTTGAGTTGGGCCAAGTAGGCCCCGGCGCTGTTTCCGGATTCCTGCAAGAAGACGACGTTGTTCGCTTTTTGCCACTCGAAAAGTTCCTCCTCCGCCTTGCGCAGTTCTTTCTCCAGATCGACAACTTGGTCGGTAATGGCACTGAGGGTGACATCGGATTTGTCGGACCTCATCGAACGGCGGTAGGCGATAAATTCGTCGAGCACCGCGTCGAGGTAGGCCTTGGTCTGCTGCGGTTGCAGGCCTTGCGCTGTGACGGAGAAAATGGACGTCTTGGGCAGCACGTTGGCGAAGAGTTTGACCGGAACTTTCTCGAGATTCGGATTGAGGGCCATGACGCGTGCATCGGCGCGACGCGCTACCTCGCCGCTCTGCAGCAACTCGAGTTGCGTGCCGAAGAAGTTGGCTGCTTCCTCGCTGTAGATCGCGCCCTCGGGCAGCGCGATTTTGCCCGAGACCATGAGCCTTCCGCTGGACTGGTATTGCGGCGGGGCGCTCAACACGACCCAAGCCTGGAGGCCGAGGCCCACCGCGGTGGTGAGCAGCGGTATCCACCACCAGTTTTGCAGCATGTATTTGTAGCGCTGGAAAGTGAGCTGCAGGATCTCTGCGCGCTCGTGCTGCGCGGAACTGGCGAAGGAATTGGGACTGTCGATGGCGGGCATGGGCTAGAAATTGATGAGTCGCTCGGGCACGCGGATGAGATCGTTCGGCAGCACCTCAAGGTCGAGATCCTGCCGTCCTTTTTCGATAACCTCTTTGACGTTCACTGTGATGGTTTCGGTGGAGCCGTCCGGTTTGGGACGCTGGACCATCACTTTACGCTCGTTGGCGAATTCCGCAAACCCGCCAGCGCGCAGGATCGCTTTGCTCACGGTGAACTTCTCGTTGAAGGGAATCTCCATGGGACCCCCGCCGTTGACCGCGCCGGTGATGTAGAAAAGCCCGGCGGATCGCTCCCCGGCGGTGTCGAGACTGATGATGACTGACGCGTTGTGGTAATAGTCGCGCTCGAGCATCGACTTCACGGCAAAGGCCAGCTCGCGCGGCGTTTTCCCGGCGGCGGAAACCGTCCCGATATACGGCGCCTCGATGTTGCCGGCATCATTGATGCGCAGGGCAACCGGAGGATCCTTGTCTTCCACGATGCGGAAGTTGAGCACGTCGCCCCGCGCCAAGGCCCGGTTGCTGTCGAGCACATCCATCGACACGGTGGCCGATACGGTCGCTGCCGTGCCTAGACTCTCGGGAGCACGCGATGGCGTGACGGGCAAGGCCTTGGGCACCGCCGCGGGGTTCTGGACCTGGGAGGCAGCCGCACGTGCGGAGGGAGGAACCGGGGCAGCCAAGGGGCTGTTTTGTGCCGCGACCGTGGCGGCAGAGAGGCAGAACACAACGGCGGCCAGACGGGCGCTCCATTCGGGCGCCCGCCTAGAAGTTGTAGGTGGCATTGAGACCGAAGATCTGCTGGTTGTAGCTGTCCGAGGTAATATCAGAGGCCTTGGTGGTGATGCCGTAATAGATGTTGAGGACCCAGTGCTTCGTCAACTGGTAGTTCAGGCTGATGGTGCCTCCCACTCTGTCGAAATTCTCCGAATTCGCCCCCGGACTCTCCTGCCCGCTCTGGTAATAGGCCGAACCGCCAAGCGACCAGTCGCGGATGAGCATCCAGTTGAAACCGTATTGCACATAGAACATGTCGACGAAGTTCGACTGGGTGCTGGGCGCGGACTCGAATCCGGTGGTGACGCGGTGGCTGAAGTATTTGTTCAGCGTGTGGTCGAGCGTGAGGTAAAAATACGGATTGCTGGAGTTGCCGGTGTTGTCCGGGTTGTTGCTCTCGTTGAAGGCGACCAACTGCCAACCGACTCCCGCGGTGTAGTCGATGTATTGCGACACCTTGCCCTCGACGAAAAGCCCGAGCGTGGCGTTATCGTTGTTGTTGAGCGCGTTCGATCCGGGGGACGAACCCTCGAGATAGGAGGTGTAGGAATAGGAACCCTCGATGCCGAGGCGCAGGTAAGGAAGCGGCAGGAAAGAAACGTCCCCGTAGATCTGATTCACGAAGCGGTTCATGTAGTTGTATTCCTGCGCATTGTTGCCGATCGAGTAGGTCAGGAAGTTCGCGTAGCCGATGCCAAGTTCGACGTCGTTGAGGTCCCACGTCACATCGACGCCCAGCGTGTTGTAGAACATCGCGAAATTCTGCGTGTCGCTGAGCGTGGCATTGTCAATCGGGTTGACGCTCACGCTCGGGCGGTCGAAGAACGTGATTTTGACGTTCCACTCGTTGATCATGACGTTGAAGAGAAGTTCCGTGCCCGGGTCAATGATGAGAACATTGCCGCCAAGATCCGGGTTCTGCATGTAGTAGTCGTAGCCAACTTGCACGTTCATGCGCAGCTTGTTCAGCTTGGTCATCGGCCAATAAATACCGGCCCCGACGCGCGGCTGGAGAATCAGATCCGGCTGCGGATTGCCCTGCGAAACATTGACGTTCGAGTTGTATTGCAGGCCCATGCTGGCATTGAAGAGCATCTTCACCGGTCCGAGTTTCACGTTGTAGCGCGAGGCGGGGATGGTCGAAGAAGCCATCGGGAAGGCTGCACGCTGCATGCCTAATGATGGACGCGCAATGTCCTGAGCAAGGGCGGCGTGGGACAAAACCGCGCCGAGCAAAGCGATAAGGGCGACTATTTTTCGAAAGGCATGCACGCAGTCAGAGTGGGGCGGATTTGGAAATAAACGTGGGTGACCTATAGAAAACACTAAAGTGCTTCAGAGAACAAGCGCGGAAAACGTGAGAAGAAAAAGTTTTAAATAACTGGCGATCAGCATGATAGATCGCAAAAGTGACTCCACCTCTCAACCGCGCAACTCCGCTTCCATTGCTTTGAGGGAGCCGAAGACATCGGCAATCAGGCAAGCCAGGGAAAAAATCAGGCTGACCAGACTCGCGACAAACAGCGCACTAACCGCCAATTTCAAGTCGACGTGCGCGAAGACGGACAGGAAGAGAACAAGCACAAGCACAGCCGCGAAAAACATGGCGAGAGAGACAGCCAAAATCGCGGCGCGGATGCGGCGAGCGCGCTTGGCAAGTATCTCTATCTGGAATTGCCGGCTGGCACCTGATTCTCCCACCAACGCCCGCGCCCGGTCGATCGCCCGCCCGAGGCGGTTGGTCAGGCTCAGCAGCAGCATACCGTAAGCCGAGATCATGATGACCGGACTGATCGCCAAATTCAGCGCGTCGAAAACACTGTATTGATCCACGGCAAAAAATCCTAACCCAGCGTGGCCCGGAAAGGCAAACTACACGCCGCGCGTTTCGTCAAGCAACCGTGGTTAGTTTCCCGCACGAAGCAACCCGACCATTTTTTCGGCCACGCCGGCGGCGGACGCGGGATTTTGTCCCGTCACCAGATTGCCACTGACAACCACCTGCTTTTGGAAATCGGGGGCTGGCCGATGTTTGGCGCCGCGTTGCTTGAGTTTCGAAGCGAGCAGGAACGGCACGACTTTCGTCAACCCGACTTTTTCTTCCTCGCTATTAGTGAATGAACTCACGTCTTTGCCGGCGACGAGATAGCTGCCGTCCGAAAGTTTCACGTTCACGAGCGCGGCGGGTCCGTGGCACACCGCGCCGACCGGAGCGCGCGACTCGTAAAGCTCGCGCGTGATTTTTTGCACATGGGCATCGCCGGGAAAATCCCACATCGTCCCGTGCCCGCCCACGAAATAGACCGCCGAATAATCCGAAGAACGCGTGCGGGAGAGCTTCTTGGACGCGGACAGTTTTTTGCGGAACGCCTTGTCGTTCCAATAGCGCGCGTTAACCGGATCCTCCAACTCCAGTCCGTCGACCGGCGGTTCTCCGCCCCGGATCGAGGCGAACTCGACGGGGATGCCTGCCTTCTCGAAAACTTCCAGCGGATGCGTCAGCTCGCCGAGGAAAAAGCCGGTGGACTTTCCCGTGTCGCCGAGTTCTTTGTGGCTGGTCATGACCATGAGCACGGGCTTGCATTGTTCCGCGGCGCGGACCGGAAACATCGGGGCCACGCAAAACGCGAGGATCAAAAAAGTAAGGACAGCTTTCATGGCCCCGATGTTGGCCCACTCCCCTCGCCCCGGCAACAGCGATCAGGAAAAACGGCGCGCGGCCGCAAGATTGATCACAGCTGATTGTAGGGGAGCGAGAAGGTGTCCCCTTGCGACAGGCGACCGGAACGGAAACCACTGAGAAACCAACGGCGGCGCTGCTCTGCCGAACCATGCGTGAACGAGTCGGGCACAACGTAGCCGCGCGATGACTTCTGCAGCCGGTCGTCGCCCACGATCTCCGCCGCGCTGATCGCGTCATCGATATCCCCCTCCTCGAGGATCTCCCACCGCTGCTGCGCATGGTGCGCCCAGACGCCAGCGAGGAAATCCGCCTGCAGTTCCAGACGCACCGACATCCGGTTGTATTCCTCCTGCGCCACGCGTCCGGCCAGACGATGCACTTGGTCGGTCAGACCGAGTTGCTGCTGCACGTGGTGTCCGACTTCATGCGCGATGACGTAAGCCGCGGCAAAGTCGCCCTTCATGCCGAACTGGCGGCGCATCTGTTCGAAAAAGGAAAAATCGAGGTAGATCGTCTGGTCGGCCGGCAGATAAAACGGGCCGGACGCTCCCTGCGCCATGCCGCCAGGCACGCGCGTCATTCCCGAATAAAGCACCAGCCGCGGGGCTTTGTAGCGGCGCCCCGAGCGCGCGAAGGCCTCATCCCAAACCTCCTCCGTGTCGGCCAACACCGTGCCGACAAACTTGCGTATGTCGTCGTCGGGCGCCGGGGCGGACTGACCGCTTTGCGCGCTGCCCGGCTCCACCGCCAGTTCGTTCATCAACCGGAGAGGGTCGGCGCCCGTGAAAAGCGCCAGCGCGAGGATGAGCAGCAACCCGAACCCGCCGCCCATGATCGTCCGTCCGGCCGGACCTACGCCGCGACGGTCTTCCACATTGGTGCTCTGGCGACGACCCTCCCATTTCATGCCTTTTGCACTAGAGCAGCGAGGCGGCGCGGACAAGCCCGCAATCCTCGCCGGCACAAAGCCGCGTTGACACGTTCGTCCGGAGCATCGAATTTTGCGGCACCATGAACTTCTTCGACGTGCTTGTTTCCTCCATTCAAGACCCACGGGCCGGAACGCAAAAATCGGATCTTGAAACGCTGCTCGGATCGCTGACGGGCGGCGGCCAAAATTCCGCCGGTGCTACGTCAGACGATGCCGCCTCGGGACTGGCAGGAGCGGTCGGCAGCATGTTGAAGCCCGCGTTGCGCGAGGCCGGGCAATCCGGCGGAATGGAAGGCATCGACGCGTTGCTCGGATCGCTCAAGCAGAATGCAAACTCCCCGCAGGAAATCGAACGCACGATCGGCCGCGAACGCATGGAGGAGATGGTCGGGAAAGCCCGAGAAAAGAGCGGGCTGCCAACGGGTTCGATCATGGCGATGTTGCCCATCATCCTGCCCGCGCTGATCTCCTTGCTGCAATCCGGCGCGCGCAACGGCGCGCCCGCCCCCCAAGCCGGCGCCACCGCAGGCGATCCGTTGGTTCCTCTCGCGTCAAATCCCCTCCTCAAGTCTTTCATGGACTCCGACGGCGATGGCGACGTCGACATGACGGACCTCGTCGCCATGGGTTCGAGATTCCTGCGATAGCCGTACAAGGCGCGCAAGCGGTGCGAGTTGCGCAGGACTTGCGCGACGTCAGCGGTTTTTGGAGACCTGCTGCTTCTGCCGTTGGACTACGTCTTTCTGCAGGAGGATCGTCGTCACCACAAGGAACACTGCGGTGAAAATCACCGGGACCCAACTGACCAGAAACTCGAGTTGCGTCCAACCGACCGTTACAACCGTGATCACGGCCGCAGTCGCCGCGATGCCGAGGCAAATATGGCTGATGGTCAGTCCCTTCACCACTGATTTGACGTAGCTGTTGTCCACGTTGGAGTTCATAGCTGTCACACCGGCCGAAGGCAAGCCGTCCGCATCAATCGACATGCAGCCGAACGACATCCTCCGTTCCGGGCGCTGGTTTCGGGGCGTTTGGACCGAAGAAGTATTTGTGCGTCAACTCCGTGCCGGAATAAAGCGCGGCCTGCATCGTCCAGAGCAGAAAAACCGACAACGCAACGGCGACCAAGCGCGAGACGAGGGAAAAAACAGGGATGCGCCGCAGCAGAAAAACCGAGATCGCGGCCGCGGCGAGCAACCACGACGCATACATCATGAGATCGGACGACCCGCGGTGCGCGGAGACGACCTCCACAACGGGTGCAGCCACATAGCGGATGGCGCGCGCTTCTTCCATGCCGGTGCTGCGGGCCCATGTCGCACCCAGCGCACCAAGCACCGAGGCGAGCACCGCGAGGCGCAGCACAGTCCCGTGCGGCCAGAGCAACGAGAGGCAGAGACAAACGACGGCCAGAGGCAGGAATGCCACGGGAAAATGCACCGCGAAGGGATGCACCGGATCGGGCAAATGCAGCATGCGGGCAAATTGACCTCCGGATCCGGTTTAATCAATCCCTTGCATGGACTCGCCAGCTCGCGTCGTGGAGAATCGTCGGTCTAATGCTGGAGGAAAATCTGCGGAAAAAATTGGACGAATTGGAGCGCGGCAGCTTGCGCCGCCGCCTGCGCGTCAACGGGAACGCAACCGGTCCGGCCATCCGGATCGGCGGAAGCTCGTTGCACAATTTTGCCTCCAACGACTACCTCGGGTTGTCCGCACACCACGATGTGATGGAGGCCGCCGTCCGCGCGATACGCGACTGCGGCGCCGGATCGGGCGCGTCGAGATTGCTTACTGGAACCCAGCGGCCCCATGCGGAATTGGAAGAGAAACTCGCCGGGTTCAAACACGCGGAGGCTGCCCTTGTTTTCGGCAGCGGCTACGCCTCGAGCACCGGCGCGCTGCAGGCGCTCGCGGGGAAAGACGATGTGGTCCTCCTCGACAAACTCAGCCACGCCTGTCTGGTCGACGGAGCGAGACTGAGCAGCGCGACGCTCCGACCGTTCCATCACAACGACGTCGAACATCTGGAACACCACTTGAAATGGGCGCGGGAGAAATACCCGCAGGCCCGCGTCTTCATCGCCACCGAATCGGTCTTCAGCATGGACGGCGATCTCGCCCCGCTGCGCGAGATCGTCGAACTAAAAGACAAATACGGCGCCACGCTCATGCTGGACGAGGCCCACGCGGTCGGCGTGCTCGGACCCGGCGGGCGCGGGTTGGCCGCGGAACTCGGGTTGTCCGGCCGCATCGAGATTCACATGGGCACGCTGGGCAAATCGCTCGGCAGTTCGGGAGGTTACATCGCAGGATCGCGCGTCCTGATCGACTACCTGATCAATACCGCGCGCAGTTTCATTTTCTCCACCGCGCCGCCGGCCTCGGCCTCCGCGGCTGCGTCTGCCGCGCTGGATATTTGCGCCGGACCCGAAGGCGACCACCGAAGAAAAAAACTCCGGCAACTGGCCGCACTCCTCGAACCGGTTCCGCCGGCGGCGATCCATCCGGTTGTTGTCGGAAGCGAGCACGACACGCTGCACGCCGCGGAGCAAATGGCGAAACTCGGCTTCCACGTTCCCGCCATCCGCCCCCCGACGGTCCCGAAAGGGACTTCGCGCCTGCGTCTCAGCCTTTCGGCGGCCCACGATCCGGATGTCGTCAAGACTCTCGCCGCCGCCCTGCGCGCGGGGGCAATGGCGCAAAACACGGAGGCAGGCAACCCGGACACGGTGTGTCCCGTCTGTGGCGCCCCG
>JBEDBL010000092.1:0-10104 GCA_041177245.1 Verrucomicrobiota bacterium | reverse complement strand
CCGTCGCCTGATGGGCGACGGCGACACGATCGCGGCGCTGGCCACGCCTTGGGGTTCGGGTGCGGTGGCGCTGATCCGCATCAGCGGGCCGGGTGCGGTCGCGGTGGCCGACAAAGTGTTTCGCGGGCGGCGCGGGCTTGCCGAAGTCGAGGCGGGCCGGGTGACGCGCGGCACAATCGAACGCGACGGGCGCAGCGTAGATGAAGTTCTCGTCGCGGTTTTCCGCGCGCCGAAAAGCTACACCGGCGAGGATGTGGTGGAGATCAGCGGCCACGGGGGAGCGGTGGTGTCCGACGAGGTTCTGCGCGCGGTCTTCGCGGCGGGTGCGCGTCCGGCCGAATCGGGCGAATTCACGCGCCGCGCTTTTCTCAACGGCAAGATGGACCTCACGCAAGCCGAGGCGGTGATGGATCTCATCTCCGCCCGCGGGGAGGCAGCAGCCAAAGCAGCGGTGTCGCAATTGTCCGGGCGCCTCGGGCGGGAAATAGAAGAGCTTCGCGCGGCGACTATGACGTCACTGGCCCATCTCGAAGCGTTCATCGACTTTCCCGAGGAGGGGATCGATCCGGAAAGCGGTCGCGCCTTGCTCGGACGCGTCGAAGTTTTGCAGTCTTCGATCGATCGCCTCCTCGGCACGGCGGATCAGGGACGCATGTTGCGCGAGGGCGTGCGGTTGGTTATCCACGGCCGGCCGAACGCGGGGAAGTCCAGTCTGCTCAATCTGCTCCTCGGCTACGACCGCGCCATGGTCAGCGAGATTCCCGGCACGACGCGGGACACGATCGAGGAAAACCTCACCCTGCGCGGGATTCCATTCCGCGTGATCGACACGGCGGGCTTGCGCGAAGCGACCGATGATCCGCTCGAGCAGGAGGGCATGCGCCGCACGCGCGAACATTTAGCCAAAGCCGATGTGGCGCTGCGCGTTATCGACGCGGCGGAATGGGAGGCAATGCCGCAACACGGAGACAACGAAATCGTCGTGCTGAACAAAATCGATCTGCTGGACGGACGGAAAATTCCCGAAGGTGTCGTGCCTCTTTGTTGTCTCGATGCGCGCGGTCTCGATACGCTGGTCGATGCGCTTGTCGAGCGGACGCGGATCGCGCCGCCGGGGACGCGCGAGGAGGCGGTGGCGATCAACGCGCGTCATCAGGACTGTCTGCGCCGGGCCAAAGAATCACTGGCCGCAGCCCGCGCCTCGCTGGAGCGCGCCGACGCGCCCGAATTCACCGCGGTGGAATTGCGCGAGGCGCTCGCCGCGATCGGCGAGATCACCGGCGGATCCGATTCCGACGATGTTCTCGGGGAAATCTTTCGCAACTTTTGCATCGGGAAATGAGAGGAGTTGGGGGTTGAGGGATGAGAGTTGAGAGAGCAGAAAGACCCGCGACATGAGCCTGTTTTGCGCCTTGGCCCGTCCGTTGCTCTTCCGCCTGCCTGCGGAAACAGCGCACGAGGTGTCGATGAAGATGCTGTCCTGCGCGGCTTCGTTGTTCGGC
The DNA here is from genome assembly GCA_041177245.1 of Verrucomicrobiota bacterium. GTDB lineage: Bacteria > Verrucomicrobiota > Verrucomicrobiia > Chthoniobacterales > JACTMZ01 > JACTMZ01. The sequence goes on along the minus strand of JBEDBL010000092.1, from coordinate 8,602 downwards.
CGCCATGTGCCGGCGCCCGGCGGCAAGTCAGTCGACGTGTTTGGGATCCGCTTTCCCAATGCGGTCGGACTCGCCGCGGGGATGGACAAGAACGCGGCTGCGCTGCCCGCATGGCCGCTGATGGGATTCGGTTTTGTCGAAATCGGCACGGTCACCGCGTTGGCGCAGCCGGGGAATCCGAAGCCCCGCGTGTTCCGCTTGTCCGCACAGCGCGCTTTGATCAACCGGCTCGGATTCAACAACGAGGGCGCGGAAGCGGTGGCGGTCCGGTTGGCGAAATGGAAATCCTCCGGCCGTTGGCCGCGCGTGCCGGTCGGGGTCAACCTCGGCAAATCGCGCGTCACGCCGCTTGAGGAGGCGGCGGGTGATTACGCGCGGAGTTTTCGTTTGTTGCGCGACCACGGGGATTACTTCGCGGTGAACGTGAGTTCGCCGAACACACCCGGACTGCGCGACCTGCAGCAGACTTCGCAGTTGCGGGCGATCTTGCGCGCCATTGCCGCCGTGAATCCGGAAAGAAAGCCGGTGCTGGTCAAAATTTCCCCGGATCTCCTTCCGGCGCAACTCGACGACCTCGTGGCCTGCGGCGAGGAGGAGGGGATCGCCGGATGGATTGCGACGAACACGACGATCGACCATTCCGCGGTTCCTTCGCGGGATGACACCGAAGGCGGCCTGAGCGGTCCGCCTCTCCGCGCCAAAGCGGATGCCGTCCTCGGTGAACTCGTCTCCCGCGCATCCCTTCCGGTCATCGGGGTCGGAGGGGTCGGAGATGCCGCCTCCGCGCGCGCCAAAATGGAGGCCGGCGCAAAGCTGGTGCAGCTCTATACGGGGCTGGTTTACGGGGGTCCGGGACTGCCGGGAAAAATCGTCCGTGGCCTGAAGGCCGCGAAAGAGTGACTTTTCAGCGGTCGCACACCCGCTAGATTATCCCTGTCAATGGAGCTTAAGGAGCAGCGAACGGCCTCGGCCGTCCCGCCAGGGAAAGGCAAGGGCAACTGGCGAATCCTCGTCGATGCGTTCAACCGCTACCTCATGCAGGGGGGCATGACGCACGGCGCGGCGCTGACTTATTACGCCGTTTTTTCCCTCGGTCCGCTTTTGCTCGTGGCCACGGCCATCGCGGGTTGGTTTTTCGGCGAGGAACAGGCGCGCGGCGAACTGAGCGACAAGTTGGTGGAAACATTCGGGGCCGAGACGGCCGCGACGATCGAGGCCTTGCTGGCCGGCGTGCGTGCGCGTTCCAACTCGGGTTTGGCTGCGGTCATCGGTATCATCATTTTGCTCTACACCGCCTCGAGCGTGATGCGGCAACTCAAGGAGTCGATGAACTACATCTGGCAAGTGCCGCACCTCAAGGAAGCGGCGTGGTGGAAGTGGGCCGAACACTATCTCGTGTCGGTGCTCGGTGTTTTCATCGCCGGCGTTTTGCTCATCCTGTCTCTTCTCTCGACGACTTTCCTCGCGGCGATGAAGAAATACCTGCCCGACGGCCTGCCCTATTCCGGCAATGTCCTGCTCAGCATCGAGTTCGGCCTCACCGTCGTTCTTGTGACCATCGTTTGCGCGCTCATCTTCAAATTCCTGCCCGAGACACGCGTCCTCTGGCGCTATGTCTGGCTCGGCGCTTTCGGCACGGCGTTGCTCTTTTCCCTCGGCAAGCTCGGCATGGGTCTTTACCTCGGATGGCTCAGCGCGGAGTCGTTCTACGGCGCGATGTCGTCATTCATGATCCTGCTTTTCTGGATGTATTACTCCGCGCAGGTGCTGGTCATCGGTGCGTATTTCACCGAAATGACGAGCCGCACGCGCATGGCGGCCAAAGCGGCGAAGGCCGCGCCTTGATCAGCCCGCTTTCGTCGGCGGCTTGGCGGCCGGAGTTTTTTTCGCGGCCGGACTTTTCACCTTGGCCGGTTCGGGCGGAGCGGTGCGAGAGTTGACGTGCGATTTGCCGCTGAAAGCCGCCCCTTCCTCGACAAGCACGCGCGCGGCGTGGATGTCTCCGCGCAGGCTTCCGGAACTTTTGATCACCGCGCGGCCGGTGGCATGGACCTCGCCTTCGACCGCGCCGAAGATGATGACCGACTCGGCGCGAATGCGCGCCTTGACCCGCGTGTCCTTCGCGATGGTCACCGTGCTCGGGCAATGGATCTCCCCCTCGACGTAGCAGGTCACGGTGCGTTCGCCCGGAAGCTTGAGTATTCCGTGCACTTCGATGTCCTGCGGGATTTGTCCCGTGTTCAGCGGAGCGGGCGGCGTGGCGAAGGGCGGCGCTCCCGACATCGCGGCGGGGGCGCTGGGAAGCGGCCGACCGGGCAGGATGGAGGCGAGGGTGCGCCATTCGTTCCAGCCCTCCTGCCAGCAATGGTCTTCGGGCACGAAATGCCCCGTGCCGAGAAAGACGGCGATCTCGTCGAGTTCATGCGGGCCGTAAGTCTGCCCGTTTCTGGCGATGAAGAATGGCACGGACGTCGACCCGCAGGAAAACCTTCCGCGGCGCCCGCGGCAACGCTTTTGTTGTTTGCTTCAGGGGCGTGCGGTTCTATGAAGAGCCGCATGGACGCCTCCAGCCTGAAAGACTTCGTGCGCGAGGCCCTCGCGCGCGGTGTGGGGCGAGGGGAGATCGCGCGCGGCCTGCGTCAAGCAGGTTGGCCGGAAAAGGAGATCGAGGATGGGTTGGAAGCTTTCGTCGATGCGGGATTGCCCCTGCCGGTGCCGCGCTGCCGGGCCTCGGGAAGTCCCCGCGAGGCCTTCCTTCACCTGCTCATGTTTTTTTCGCTTGGCGTTTGGGTGACCGCGCTCGGTTCCTTGCTCTTCGACTTCATCAATATCCGCTTGCCCTTGCCCGGCGAGAGCGGTGGGTCCGCGGCCTCCTCCCTGCGTTTTGGTGTCGCCTCCCTCGTTGTTGCCTTTCCCGTCTTCGCCCTGACCATGCGCCGTGTGCGCGCCGAACTCGCGGCCAATCCCGCGCGCACACTCAATCCCGTGCGTCGATGGCTTTCCTATTTCGCGTTGTTGGTCGCGTCCGTCATCCTGCTTGGCGACGGTGTTTCCCTCGTGGTGCAGTTCCTCGGCGGCGATCTCACGCTCCGCTTCATTCTCAAGGCCGGCGTGGTCGCCGCGCTGGCCGGCGGTGTGTCGTGGTGGTTGCTCGGGGGCCTGAGGGAGGAAACACGCTCGGTGCCCTCTTTCGCGCGGTTCGCGCTCTTCGCCTTGGTCGCCGCGGTCGCCGTGGTTGCGGTGTGGGTGGCAGGAGGACCTTTGCAGGCGAGGGCGCAAACACTCGATGAGCAGCGTGTGCAGGATTTGCGCGGAATCTACTCCAGTGTGAATTCCTTCTACCGCCAGCAGAAGCGATTGCCCGCGTCGCTCGCGGAATGCGACCGCAGTCCGGAGACCTTCATCGAGCGGAAAACCGATCCGGTCACCAGTCTCGCTTACGACTACGCGGTCGTCGATGCAGACACTTTTTCCATCGCTGCCGCTTTCGATCTTCCGAGCCGCCCGGAGAAGGCCGGTTCTTACGGCCCGGAGGCCGACGGATTCTGGAAACACGATGCGGGTCTGACCGTTTTCAAGATCGATGTGGCCGCGTCGAATGGCGATTGAGCCTGTGCGTATCCATGCAGGTGAACAATTTCGCGGCGGCCGGGCCGGCCGCCCTCCAGCTTAGGGAGTTGGCGGCCGCGGCGTAGCGCGGTATGGGTGGGGGAGAATTCATGCCTGCGACGGAAGTTCCATACACGCTTTCGGACACGGCCGACGCGCTTGCTCGCATCGACGATGTGTTGCGGCTGGCTCGTTCGATGATTTGGGAAATCGACCGCGAGGGAATCTTCACCTACGTCAGTCCTTCCTTTGAGACAGTGCTGGGCTATCGACCGGAGGAAGTGGTCGGCATCCGCTCGATCCATGATTTTTACCCTCCCGATTTGCCGGCGAGCCTCGCCGCCGAGATCGATCCCGGTTGGGTGACTGAAGGACGGCAATTCACCAATTCCGAAGTGCCCTTGCTGTCCAAGTCGGGGGAAACAGTCTGGGTTGCCGCGGACGGCAAACCGATCTTCGACGGGGCCGGCAATCTCATCGGCTTCCGCGGTGCGGATACCGACATCACAGCGCGCAAACAGCTCGAAGACCGCCTCGTATCGCGCGAAAGCCAACTGATGAATCTCATCGTCTCGGCGCCGGTGCCCATGGCCTACACAGCTGTGGATGGGCAGGGTGAAATGACCATCAACAAGGCTTTCGAGGAATTGTTCGGCTACACGGCACACGATATTCCGACGATGCAGGACTGGTTTTGCCGCGCTTACCCTGAGGAAGGTTATCGGGAGGAAGTGAAGCGCCGTAGCGCGGTGTTGATAGAGGCCGTCGCCGCGGGCCGCCCCGCGCCCGGACCGCAGGATTATCGCATCGCGCACAAACATGGCCGCATGCTTGATGTGGAAATTGGCGCGGCCATCGTCGGTGGCTTTTTTGTCGGGACATTCGTCGACATAACGGCCCGCCAGCGTGAACTTGAACATGTGCGCGCGGAGCACTTGGAACTGCGCGCCATGTTGGACAATCTGCCTTTTCCGGTCGCGATCAGCGCGGCTGGCCCCGATTTCGACTGGACCGATGCGCGGGCCAAAATTTCCTACCTCAACGACAGCTTCACGGGACTTTTCGGATACGAGCTTGCCGACATTCCGAGTGCTGCTGATTTCGCGCGCGCCGCTTTTCCTGACGAGGGGAGGCGAGCTTCGATCATGGCCGCGCTGGAGGCTCAGGTGCAGCGCGCATTGGCGGGCGAGCCGGATGCCGGTCCGCTGGAAGTGCGCGCGGTGGCAAAAGACGGCCGCGAGCTTGAAGTGTTGTTCAAGGCAGTGGCGGTGCGGGGTGGAGTTGTTGTCTCCTTCCAGGATTTGACGCAGCGCAACCGGTCGGAACGCTTGCTGCGGACGAGCGAGCAGACTTTGCGCAGTCTTTTTGAAGAAGCGCCGCTCGGCATTGTGCGCATGGATGTCGCCTCGCAGAAGTTGTGGGTGAACAAGGCTTTCACCGACACGCTCGGTTACACCTCGCAGGATATTCCGACCTTCGAAGACTGGCTGCGCCTCGCGTATCCCGAGGCGGATTACCGGGAGCGCATCCGGGCCGAGTGGGCCAAAGACTCCCGGAAAGCGGCCCGCCGTGGCGGCAGACTCCCTGCTGCCGATGTCACGGTGGTGGCGAAGGACGGCCGCCGGCACGAGATGAATTTTTCCGGGGTCATCGTCGGCAACGAGGTTTTCGGCATGTGGTCGGACCTCACCGAGCGCAACCGTGCCGAGCTCCTGCTGCGTGAGCAGAGCGACCAGATCGCGCACGCCGGCCGCGTCTCCGCGCTGGGCCAACTCGCGGCCTCGCTCGCGCACGAACTCGACCAACCCCTGGGTGCCATTCTCAACAATGCGGAAACCGCGCGCCTCCTCCTCGCCCAGAAAAAACCGCAAATCGCCGATTTGCGCGAGATCGTCGCGGATATCGTCGAGGACGACCGGCGCGCGGGCGAGGTTCTCGATCGCATACGCGCCATGTTGCAAAAGCATTCTTTCCGGCCCGATGCAGTCGATGTCCCCGCACTTTTCGGCAATATCCTGAAATTGGTACGGCCGGTGGCGGAGAAAAAATCCATCAAGCTGGAGACTTCGTGCGAGCCCGGCCTCCGCCAAGTGGAAGGCGATCATGTCCTGCTTCAGCAGGCTCTGCTCAATCTCGTGCTCAACTCCATCGAAGCCATCGGCGCGCGAGGTCGCGGGATCATTTCCCTGCGCGCCGGCGCAGCGGAAGACTCGCGCGTGGGGATTTCCGTGAGCGACAACGGCGGGGGCGTCCCGCCGGAAAAGGTGGCGCACCTTGTGCAACCCTTCCACACCAGCAAGGAGGGCGGCCTCGGCATGGGTCTGGCCATCGTGAGTTCCATCATCGAGCAGCACGGGGGAACCATGCGCATGGACAACCAACCCGGCCGCGGGTTTGCCGTTGCCTTGCATTTGCCCGCATGGCACGCCCCCGCGCGTCAATGAAGCAGATCGTCCACATCGTCGATGACGACGAGTCGTTCCTGCGCAGCATTTCGCGTTTGCTGCGCGCTTCGGGATTTCAAGTGGCCACGTTTTCTTCCGTGCAGAGTTTCCTTCAGCGCGGTGAACCTGCCGCGCCCGGGTGCGTGCTGACCGACTTGCAGATGCCGCAGCTGAGCGGCTTGGATCTGCAGGAGGCTCTGGCGCGTTCGCGCAACCCGTTGCCGGTGGTCTTTCTCACCAGCAAGGGCGATATTCCCATCTCCGTGCGCGCCATGCGCGGCGGGGCGGAGGACTTCCTGACCAAGCGCGCGCCAAGGGCCCAGTTGCTGGAGGCGATCGAACGCGCTTTGAAGCGGGGGGAGCGCGAGGCTGTGGAAAGGCAAAGCGACGCTTCCACACTCGCGAAACTCGGACGCCTCAGCCCGCGCGAGCGGCAAGTGCTCGCCGGCGTGGCCCGGGGATTGCTCAACAAGCAGATGGCAACCGAGCTCGGCGTCACCGAGCGCACCGTGAAACTCCACCGCTCGAATCTGTGCGCCAAGCTCGGTCTGCGCTCGCCGGCGGAATTGGCCCTTTTCGCGCGGAAATCGGGTGTTTTCGCTGACTGAACCGACCTCCTCCACGGTCACTGCGGACCTGCACCAAGGGACAGGTTGTTGTTTGTAACTTGATTCTGTGAAATTTGATTTTCACCATCATGCACATCGAAAAGTCACTTACAGAGTTTACCCTGCCCATCGGAAGAAAGGCTCAGGCCGAACCTTTTCCGCCCGTTCTTGCCTCCGCGGTGCGGTCTGCACTTGACCGGGTTTTGCGCAGCCCCGATTTCCGCGCTTCCAAACGCAACCGCAAATTTCTCCAACGTGTCGTCGAGGCGGAACTCGACGGCCTCGGGCATGAGATCAACGGCTACGTCATCGGGTCCGAGGTTTTCGGACGCGGCAAAAGTTTCGACCACGTGAAAGATCCGATCGTGCGCATCGAAGCGACGAAGATCCGCCGCGACCTCGAGCGATACTACCTCACAGCGGGGCGCGGGGAGCACATCATCATTGCCATCCCCAAGGGTGCTTACCGTCCGGTTTTCGAAACGCGCGACGAAAATGTTGCCGTGAACGAGCCTCCCGCCGGACGCGCGTTGGATCCCTCCGGAGTGACCGTCGCCTCGCTGCGTCTCGGCGACAGTCCTCTTTCCTCCATGCAACCGCCGCTGCGAGCCCAGCTCGCGGATGCGCTCACCCGCGACGGCGATGTTGCTGTCTATGTCTCGGCCGAAAAAGACGTTGCCCTGCTCGACAGCGAAACCGTCCGCCTCGCGGCGCGCAGCAACGGCGCGGCCCTCGTGCTTTCCGGCGATACGTGGTCGGATGGAGGAGAGCATCGTATTGTGGTGCGCCTCCATGACGGAACGACCGGCCAGCTCGTGTGGTCGGAGGAGTTTCCGCAGGATGCGGCGTCCATCGTTTCCCTATTGACCCGGCGCATCATCGAAGCCCGCAAAAGTCTCGCAGGCTCCGGCGCGACGGGAGAGGCGAATTGATGGCGCGGTTCAGCCACCGTCCCAAGCGCATCTCCCGGCGGACCGAACGCGACAAGTTCGACCGCCTTGTCATGCCGGCCGCCTTCATGTGCCTTCCTCTCGGCGTGGCGCTCCTCATCGCCGCGGCGCTGGGGTATTTGATTTACGGGCAAGCTAACCTTCAGATGCTCGTCCTCGGTGGCGCGATATTCGCCATACCCGGGTTGTTCCAAATTTACCGTTTCATCCGCGGGCACTTCAGCCGCCAGCTCCACGAACCGTGAACGGGGAGGGGCGCGAAGGAAAAAGTCGGCAGGCGGCCCGCATCGTTGTCTGGTTCGCCATCTTGGCCGCAACCGCTGGCTTCTGGGCCGCGGCAGGAGCGCTTTTCATCCGCTGGTTCCGGTGAATGGGCGCCTGCAGAGGGGATTTGGGTTGCATCCCGGCGCCGGATCGCTAATGTGCCGCGCTTTATGAGTCAGCACAGAAGTCTCCGTGGCCAGGGCGCGATCAAAGCCAAGCGCAACGTGCTCAAACGTTTCGAGCGCGTTGAATTGCTCAAGAAGCGCGGGCAGTTCAAGGACGGTCAGAGCGTCATCGGCCTCAAAAAAACGAAGCCCGACGAGTGATCGAGTTGTCGAGGGATTCCCATTCACTTGGCAGGCGGCCGCGGCCGCCTGTTTTGTTATGAGTGAGACGATGCGGCTCAATCGCTACCTCGCGCTCTGCGGGCTCGGATCCCGCCGTGCCTGCGAGGAAATCATCCTCGGCGGTGGCGTGCGCATCAACGGCCGCGCAGTGCAGGGATTGGCCGCCGTGGTCAAGCCGGGCGATACGGTCGTGGCGCGCGGGCGCGTGGTGCGCCCGGCATCTTCGCGCTACATCGTGCTGCACAAACCGACGGGCTGCCTCAGTTCGCGCCAGTCGCAGGGCGGCAAGTCCACGGTTTACGATTTTCTTCCGCGCGAGGCCGCGAATCTCCCGCATGTCGGGCGGCTCGACGCCGAGAGCGAGGGGTTGTTGCTCCTGA
>JBEDBL010000091.1:0-10219 GCA_041177245.1 Verrucomicrobiota bacterium | reverse complement strand
TTTTCCTCCAGGCCGTGGCGGTTCTTGGCATCGTAGGCCGCGCAGTGCGTGGTCATGATGACGCGCTCGCGACCGCCGACGCCGCGACGACGACCGGAGTCGCTCTCGGCCACCTTGGTCACATAGTTGGTGAAGAGGATGAGATCGGCCCATTCCTTGAGCAGTGGAGCGACCTGCTTGGAGAGCTTGAGTTCGTAGCGGTCGTAGCTGCCGACCTGATCGGGTGACTCGAACTTGCGCACCGTGGAATGCGCGAGAAAGACAACGTGCATTCCGCCGCGCAGGAGCGCATCGAGCGAGGCCAGGAACTTGGCGAATTCCTCGGCCACGAGCACGTAGCCCTTGCCGTAGCCGAAGTCCTCGATGGAGTCCTTGTTTGCCTTGCGGCAGAGATGCTCGGCCAGGCGCTTCTCGAGCCAGTCGGCCGTGTCGACGACGAAGCTCTTGAATTCGTGGCCGCCCCGGGCGAGTTGCGCTGCGGCGGCGGTGACATCCTCCCACGTGCGCGCATCGGGAAAGCGCACAACGTCGAGGTGGTGGGTTCCTCCCTCGGTGTCGATGAAGACGGGTGAGGGGAGTTGGCTGGCGAGCGTGGACTTGCCCACGCCCTCGGGGCCGTAGATCACGGCTTTTTGCGGCCGCGCGATCTTGCCGCGCGACAGCGGGATATTGGCATTATTCATATCGGGGTTCGGCGCCGCGTGCGGTTTGTTGCCCCCGTGGGGCAATCGCGGCTTGTTGCCTTGGCGGGGTATGACGCCGCTGGTTCGGCGCACGCATGAGACCTACACCCGGTTTTTTTCGGGCCGCGCGACAGCGTCGCGATTTTTCCCCACGTTTCCCCACGCTTTGCGTGGCTTCCCTTGACTTCCCGATCTTTTGCCTGAAAAAATTTGACGCTCCTCGGAAATGGAGGCCGCCGCGCGTGCGTTAGCGGTGGTGTTTGAGCGTGAACTCAGGGTTCTCGTGCAACCATGTGAGGACCCACTCTGGGCGGGTGCGACCACCGGGGAACGGGGCGCCGGCTTGACGTGCCGCGCTGAGCCAGGTCTCGGGAACGTGCAACTCAACCGCCGCCTCGCGCGCCGTGTAGAGCTTGTAGGGCGCAGGAGGCTCCGGCGTCGTTCTGCGCGCGGGGCGGGGCATGGTGCTTCAAAGGGGGTTCAGAGTCTGATAGCGCTGCAAAAATTTTCCAGATTTTCGCCGTCAACATTGTCTTACAATGAAACGCACTGAAACCGTGTCACTTAGGGTGAGCGAGCCCGTCAAAAAGGCTCTTGTTCACATCACCAAGAACGACAACAAGCCCGAGTCGGCCGTGTTAGTCGAAGCTGTGGTTGCGCATATTGCGGAAAGGGGCATTTCCCTGCCTGCAGATTGCCCGGAATATCACGCCAGCGAGGCGGCAAGAGGCAGTCTCAATGCGCAACTTGCCGAGCTCATGGACCAAGCCATCCCGGTCGCAAGGGAGAGGTCATGGCACTGGGCACAGGAAAATGCCATCAGCAGATTCGGGGCGGTCTGGCAGCGCGTTTGCCAGATAGACCATCCGGCCCTTTACAATGCAGCTTATGAACTCTTCTCGGACGCAAAACGAACGCCGAGGGAACGGCTTAGAGCCATGGAATTCCGCGTCTGGACCTTTGAGGAGCAGGCTGCTGCCAGTCGGACCTAGAGCGGTGTTCGGGTTGTGGCTTGTTTGTCGATGTTTTTTCCAGTCACTCCAGTTCGTCGGCCTAAGCTAGCCACTTTGGACTTCAGGAGTGCCTACACGACCTCGCGAAGAGTGGGCGCAACGAGGCTTTGGGTGTTGGTTGTGCCGAGTTCGGCGCGGTGGTGGTTTGCGTCTGCCAAAGGTTGGTTTTGCCGGTTGCCGCTCATGGTGTAGATCAGCCGGAGTCACAGAGCCCCGAAGCCCCGCATCCGAAATACAGACCTGTAAAAAGTTGGGCCAAAGCTACCGAGAACATTCGAGTGCGCGCCTCGGTTGCCTCTTAGGCGCAATCGGTTCTGGTCGGGATCTTACTCCTGATTCCCGATGGGCCTTTGTGGAATGGCGCCAAGCACGCACGCCAGTGCATCAAACAAATAATCGCGGGCAGATAATTGCAGCTTGCCCCGTTGCGATAAGATCCCCAAGGTGATTCTGTATGGCTTTCCCCCAAGCCTCTGTGACAGCCGCCGCCACGGTCGCTGTTCTTTTTGTTGGGGCCTTGTTCTGTCCTGCCGCACCGTTGCGGGTATTGGACAGCCAGGAGGTTGATCTTGGTCCGCGTTCCATAATCTACAATCGTGTCGTCACGCCGGTGCTAAAGCCCACGCCCGTGCCAGCGCCGGCGATTGTGACACCAGAGGCCCCTCCCACGGCTGCCGAACTTGAGGAAATGCAGCGATTGGAGTCCAAAAGATACGCATATGCTTTTCTCTCATGCACTGTTTACGACCACGAATTCACGGAGGTTGAGTGGTATGAGGACGGGCAGTGGGTGAGTTTCCTTACCACCATTGATTTTCACTACCTGAGTCAGTTGTCGGACTTTGAAACCGCCGACAGCCTCTACTCGTTTTTCATGGGCCTTGGTGACTGCAGTCGCGAGGACTTTGAGGGGACGAGGGAAGCGTTCATCGGGGAGAATACGTTCGGATTTCACCCTCGACCTTGGCCGTTTGGTTTACTGCAGCGGCAGCAGCAGACGGGAAAATCGGCGTGGCAGATCACGGCGAAAAGCCCCGCATCCAAGGAAGTGATGCAGGCAATTGATGATTTGCATCGGTATTTTGACGCCAACCGCGACAATCTTATTCGAGAATACAAAGAGATCGAAGCGGCCCGCTTAGCGCAGGAGCAATGGCTTAAGGAACACCCTCCTGTGCCGAAGGATTCCGTGGTGGAATTCTTTCCGATCCGCAGTCGTCATGCCCCAAACCGCCTTGGCCTGAAGACGATTAGCCAAGAGTCGCTGCGATGAAGACTCACAGCCGATTATTTCCTCTGCTTCTTTGGTGCATGTTGCTTATGCCGGATACACAGATGCTGGCGCAGACGGCATCTGACTTGAATGAGGGCAGCTTGCTCGAGCATGACAGTGAGAATGGAATTTTCCGCTTCAAATGGTGGGGCAAGTCTGGACGCACCTATTTCATCCAGCACTCCGAGGATTTGATGCAGCCATGGCTGTATGTGCCGATCATCGAGCCTGGTGACGAATCAATAAGGGAGTGGGGGTTTTCTTCGACGGGCGACAGGTTTTTTCTGCGGCTTAAATACAGCGACATTCCAACAACCGACCCGGCGGGGGCGGACTTTGACGGGGACGGGGTGCCGAGCCTTTGGGAGCTTCAACACGGTCTTGATCCTTTGGCGGTGGACTCCGCTACGGACGCCGATCAAGACGGCTTGGATGCATGGGCCGAGTTCTGGCTTGGGACTGACCCTACAGTATCTGACTCGGACGGTGACGGTGTGAATGACGGAGGCGAGGTTGCGCAAGGCGCCGATCCGCTTGGCTCAAGCGCTGATGGTCTTGTTCCCCCGTCGAACGTAACTGTCGAATCGACGCCGCAGGGAGGCTACGTGGTTTCATGGGTGAACAATGACGCCAGGGCGACCTACCATATTTTGCAGCGCAGTGCTGACAGGATGAATTGGACCACCGTGGCCGTCCTGCCGAATGGCACGACGAGCTACATCGACCAAGAGGCCTCAGCTGGCGTGGCGCTGCTTTATGCGCTGATCGCTACCGACCGATGAGCCGCCGCGCCCTCGGTATCCTTGGCATAGCTGCCACCCTTATAGCCCCGCTAGCCGAGGCCCTGCCACCAGTGGGCAGGAGCGAGCCGCCTGGGATCACCGAGCCCGACTTGGACTCAGATGGGGATGGGCTGAGCAACCAAGAGGAGGCGGAAATTCTGGGTGCCAATCCCAACAACCCAGACACTGATGGAGATGGCCTCGCAGATGGATCTGAAGCATTTCCGACCAGCGCGATCCTTAAGTATCCTCGCCAGCCCAGCACATCGGCTTTTGCGGTGATTGATCTGGGTCCAGCGACTCAGGAGGCCTACGTTGTCGACCTCAACAACAACAATCAGGTGTTGGACTCAAGCGGGCGAATCTGGGCGCAGGGAGCATGGGGTGAGCCGCTCTTCTCTGGGGCAATGCGCATCAACGACAGCGGGAATGTTCTCGCTTATCGCAGTAGCGGCCCCATCCAAAAGTACTATCCGGAGCGCCTCAATCCCGACACAGGAGAGTATGGGGTATATGGGCTGGAAGCGCACTGGTGGGTTTATCTCAACAACACACCACTCTACTCTGGCTATGACAACGACGATGAAGACTCTCTCCAGGACAACTACGGGAGTTGGGGAGCCTCACTAAACAACTCCGGTCAGGTCGTAGGCATGACCGCTATTGGAATCGGTTACGGAGGGGAGAAGTTGCGGGCTTTTCGCTGGCAGGGCCAGAGCATGGAAATTCTACCCGGCTTTGGGGTGACTCCGTGGGATGAAACTATCGAAAACCAACCCATGTTCATCAACGACAACGGAACGATCGCAGGCCTTGCGCTGACGGAATCTCTGGTGACCGGATATGAGGGCTACCTTGACCAAGCTGGACAACGAACCCTACTCGGAACGTTCACGCCCTGTAGCCTCAACAACTCGAACCACGTGCTTCTTTCTCCCTTTGAGAACCCTGCGTCCGGCGCAAACCTTCATGTGCCCGGTGCTGGGACGCAGGATCTTGTGCCAATTTTGGGAAAAGGAGTAAGCGCTTCCTACGCCCAGCACTCTCTCAACAACCGCGGGGAGTTGCTGCTTTATCACTCCGGCAGAGTAGTGGTTGCAAATAATTCTAGGCTCGTGCCTGTCGCGCCACCCGACTGGAGTATCTCTCCTGTCGCCTTCAATGATTCCGGCTTGATTGCGGGGACTGGCACGTCACCAAGCGAACAGTGGAAGAATGTGCTGCTCGTGCCCGTGGACATGGCTGTGGATGCCAACCGTGACGGACTCATCAAATTTTCCGGGAACGCCAACGATCAATCCGTCTTCGGAAAACCTTTCGACCGGACCAGCGAAGACCGGCCAAGTCGCCATTGGGTCAATGCTGATTACGATGGGCTGCCGAACTCGGAGGGTGAGTTTCTGGGCACGGGAACGGAGGACCATGAGGACGGCGTGATCCAAACGGCTCGTGACCTTGAGGACTTCTTCCGGATCTGGCTCCACGTCGGCGCGCTCCACGAGCAGATCGCCGCGGGAACGTTCAAGATCGGTCTCAAGTGGGCCAACACCACGGACACCCCCAAGATCAAAGTCTATCGTTCGACCGACCCCGACGGTTCGGATGAATACCTCAAGAACGAGGAAGCCGCGTTCGCCCAGGTCAGCGGCGACAATGCCGAAACCTTGGGAGAGGTTGCCGGTTCTTCCGCCCTGATCCTGCCGGTGGAGCTTTGGGCGGACTTCAGCGCGCAGAACCCAAAGGTTTGCCTGCTCTTCGAGGGTTCACGCGAGGGCAAGGGCCAGCTCATGCTCACCATCCACAAGGCCGATGGCACCGAGATCGGCGAAGGGTCGGGCGTGTGGCTCGATCTTCTGGACGTCCGCAAGATGTACACGAGTTCCGTGGACAACATGCTCACGGGAACACCGCCCGGTGAGGCCCAGCAAACATTAGTCTTCGTCCACGGCTGGAACATGTCCCCGGATGGATCAAGGAACTATGCGGAGACGATGTTCAAGCGCCTCTGGCATCGGGGCTACAAAGGCCGCTTCGCTTACTTCCGCTGGAATACGGATTGGAGCGATGCTTTCGACAATGTCCCGGTTGTGGGTGAGGCGGCGGAGGCTTACTTTGCCGATTACAATGACAGCGAATACACCGGATGGACTGCGGGCGCTCCGACGCTGAAAACCTTCGTGCAAAGCCTGCCCTACCAGAACAAGAACATCGCAGCCCACAGCATGGGCAATATCGTGGTGAGCGAAGCCATGCGTCAGGGAATGCAGATTAACAATTACGCGCTCATGCAGCCTGCGGTTCCTGCGGCTTGCTACGATGAAAGGGCGGTCATCGAGCAGACGCAGACGGCAACCCACGCGGTTGAAATGGGTCTCTGGGATGGTGGGCCGAGTTACACCACCACTGTCACGGTTTGGAACAGGCCCACCCCCGATGACGACTCCGACCAGGCCACCCGCAATCTGGCCTACCGCGGAGCGCTCAAGAACATCGGCCAGAACGGAAACCTCATCCTTTTCTACCTGCCCAACGACAATGCCACCTCCTACGCATGGGAGCTCAACAATGCCGTGACCAAGCCGCCCGGTCAAATGAGCGGCATCTTCCGCTATGCGCGGAACAACCCAAGCGGCGAGAAACTCTTCAAGGATTACGGCGGCGGGACTCACGTCCCCTTCCTTGGTGCGCAGCGCCACGAGGCCATGTCCTATGCCTGCCGCACTTGGGGCAAGGCGGCCGGGGCGGAACAGCAGACGCAAGGGGCGATCAGTGCCGCCAACAGGGTCAATCTTGGCAGCGCTCCGTTCCAACTCCCAGGAGAAGATACAAACTCTGGCTTCGGCGACGAGCACAGCGGCCAGTTCAAGGCCAACATCCAAAGCTTGAAGCCGTTCCATGATGCGCTAATGGACGAGCTTCAGTTACCTCGAAACCCATGACGCGCCGAAGGATCATCCTTCTCCTAGCCGTTGTGCTGTTGGTGCTCGGCCTATGGAGGTTACTTCGTGCGCCCGGACCAGTTGGTGCCCCTCAAACTGCTCCGGCAGCGGTCATACAATCACCGGAGGAAGCTATTACCCAACAAGGGACCCTCGCCAATGACGAGATCAAGAAGCAAGTTTTGGATCAAGTTGCGCAAGTGTTTAGTGCTCCGATAGCGTTCTACGGAAAAGTGATCGACCAGAATGGCGAGCCCGTGCCCCACGCCAGTATCGGTTACACTGCTGCCGACAAGTTCAACGCGTCGGGATCGAACTACACGGGCCAGACCGACGAAAATGGGCTTTTTGACATCAGCGGGATCGAAGGGGCAGGGCTGTCGGTCGGAGTCGGCAAAGAGGGTTATTATCCAGTGGAGGGCAAATCATCGCAAATTTTTGGCTACGGCATCGGCTCCGATTCCGTGCGTAAACCTCCGCCAACCAAGGACGCCCCAGCCATCTTCGTCCTGCACAAGATGGGTAAGACCGAGTCGTTGACGTTCCTCAGTGGGCGGCAATTTGATGTCCCCGCGTCAGGACGGCCAGTCACTATTGATCTTGTGACGGGACGACCCAACGGCCGTGGTTTGCGGGTCGAATCGTGGTTAGGGGACACCGGCCGGCGCCCATTCGATTGGCGGTATCAACTCAGCATTCCAGAGGGTGGGCTTGTTGAACGCACGGGACAGTTTGACTTTGTAGCTCCCGAAGTGGGCTATCAACCCACGGTGGAAATCAAGATGCCTGCAGCAGGAGAGGACTGGTCTTCGCGCTTGGAGAAAACCTATTTTGCCAAGCTCCCCGATGGAAAATATGCCCGCTTCAAAATCCGCTTTTATCCAGGCCCACAGCGCAACTTCGTGGTGCTGGAAAGTTACGTAAATCCCCAGCCCGGCAGCCGCAACTTGGAATACAATCCGAAGCAGGCGTCCGGAATTCAGTGAAGTCTGGGAGAGCCTTTAAAGAGAACGAGGCAGACCAACGGTAACCACCAGCCGCTTCGGTAGTGGCGCGATCAGCCGCGATTCCAAGGGCTCCACGACCACGGCGCAGCGCTTTGGCGATGGAAACCATCAGTCGAAGCAGTTCGGGGGCCTCAGCGACCACCTCGCGCTTCGGGAGCGGCTTTACGACCTCACAAAACAGTGGGCGCGGTGGGGTGGGGGTGTTGGTGGTGCCACAGACCTCACGGCCTCAGTGACTCAAACGTGGGAAAATGCTCCCATTTGTTGTAACCCGGTTTTGTAACCCGGTCGTTTAAATGTCGGCAGGAATGCGAAGGGCTGTGAAAGCGATTTTTCGGGCTAACACCTTTGGGGGTGAGGGTTTAGAAGTTTTTCGAAGTCTTTTGTAAACTGTTGAAAACCAGTCAGTTAGACTCCCGAACGCAGCGCTCTACCAAGCTGAGCCACAGCCCGAACATCCAAAGTTATCGCATGCTCCGGAGCCCACCGCAAGAAAAGGTGGGCAGGGAATGCCCGAATCACGGCCTGTCGCCGCGGCGACCGCTCTACCAAGCGGAGCCGCAAACAGAGAAAATGACCTCATTGCAAGGTGTGGCCTCTGAAGGGAAGAAACCGCAGAGAGCACGGAGGGCACAGAGAGAACAACCGAGGCTAGGACGCCGCGTCCTTTTTCTCTGCGGCCGCGGTGCTCTCTGTGGTCCTTTTTTCGAAACGCCAAGGTCAGGCTCGAACCGGTTGGTGTTTGGTGGCACCGCGATGGCGCATGATGGCCAAGCCCACGTAGATCGCTTCGAGGGTGAGGAAGGCGAGGACGTAGCCTTCGCCGCCGACGCCGAAGCCGTAGCTGTGCAGGCCGGCGCCCAAAATGTAGTTCACTCCATACCAGGCCATGATGATTCCGGCGAAATTGACCACGGCGGCCACGGCGATGCCGAAGTCGCCCCACCATCCGGCCATTTTGCCGTGGATGGCGACGACATACATGAGCAGGGCGATGAAGGCCCAAGTTTCCTTGGGATCCCATCCCCAGAAACGCCCCCAGCTATAGTTCGCCCACACGCCGCCGAGGATGGTGCCCGCGGCGAGAAGAATGAGGCCGACGAACATCATGCGGTAAAGCCAGTCGTGCAGAGGTCGCATCGCGCCGGCTGTCCCGGGTTGGCGGATGTAGCGCCAGAGGACGACGTGGGCGAATCCGAGGGCGAAAGCAAAGGCGGCGTAACTCAGCGTGATGGTGAGCACGTGGACGGTGAGCCAGAAGTTGTCGCGCAGCACGGGCACGAGCGGGTCGAGACGCGCGGGCATGGCCACGGGCAGATTGCGCACGAGAAGCAGGCAAAGGAAACTGACCGGAAGCGCGCTGAGCAACATGAGGCGGTTGCGGTAGACGGCGTAGAAAATGAGGCCAAAAAGAACGGTGCCCATGGAGACCCAGACAATCGATTCATACATGTTGGTGACGGGAGCGCGCCCGGCGATGAGCACGCGCTGCAGGATTCCCCAGATCATGAAAGCAAAGCCGACCGCCGTGACGGCGACGCCGCCGCGCAGAATCCAATGTCGCCATCCGTGGCGTGCGCCCGCGCCGAGAAGGATCGTTGCGCCGGCAAAAAGCCACATGGCGGTGTCGAACGGTTTGGCCCGGTTGAATGACAATTCGCGCGCAATTGTTTTCTCGGTCGGATAGACCGCGGGGTTCAGGGCGCGCAAGTCGGTTTCCAAACGGCGCGAGGTTTCGGCGAGAGCTTTGTCGTCGCCCCCGTGCGAGGCCACATTGATGGCTCGCAAGTCTTTGAGAATCGGACCGGTCGTGTTGGTCGGGTAAACCGAGCGAATTTGATCGATGGTCAGCCAAGGGGTACCAGTCGCGGATCCGGAGGGCGGGGGAACCAGCAGGAATGCGCTCGTGTTGCCGAGGGCGTCGAAAAGTTGAATGCGGCCGATGACAGTCTGGGCTTCCGTGTCGAGGCGGGGAACCGGTTCGCCGGCTTGCCGCAAAGCGGCGGCTTCCTGGGCGAGTCTGGTGAGATCAGAGGCACCCGCGAGTTCCTTGCGGCTGAACCGCTTGTGTGCTGCATCGAGACCGAGCTTTTCGACCAGCGGACGGTAGGAGACGAGAATGATCGGCTCGTCGGAAAAATCGCGGGTGGCGTAAAATTTCGCGAAGGCAAAATCCGTTCCGCAAAGTTTGCTGCCGTCTTTGAGCGTGATCGGATCGCGCCCGGCGATTTTGATGAGCACTTCGTGTCCGAATGTGCCGAGCGGTTTGCGGCGTCCGGAGTCCTGCACGACGAGAGATTCCCAAGGCGAAAGGTCGGCAACGGGAGCGGCAGCGGGCAATGCCGCCGACGTTGCGAGGAGCAATGCGAGGACGAGTTTCATGAAGTAAGGGATGGCGAGGAATGCTGAGGTCTGAGGCCTGAGTCCGGGTGGGTTGTAGCGCCGCCGTCCCGACGCCGACTGTCGGTTAGGTCAACGGCCGTCGCCGGGGACGGTGACGCAACAGAAGGCACGGGACGCCG
>JBEDBL010000090.1:0-10256 GCA_041177245.1 Verrucomicrobiota bacterium | reverse complement strand
ATGCCGGCCCGGCGTGGATCGCTCGCATTTTTTCCGCAAAGTCATGTCGCTCGGCTTGCACAAGCGCACGAGAAGCCCTCGGTCGTCTTGATCGGTTCCCTGCTTGGCGGCGCGTCTCGCCGGGACACGAAACTCAGGGACCCAACTGGATCCGGTAGAAGCGTTGCTGGAAGAGATGCGCGTTGGTGTCCGTCCAAAGAAAGGGCAGCACCGAGGGCGTGTTGGTGGCGAGCGATTCCCAAGAGGTCAGGTTGGTCGAAGCCATGACGATGTAATCGGGACCCGTCTGACCGCCGACCGAGATCTGGGCGCGTGCCACGCTGTTGCTTCCGATCGTTTGGTTTGTCCTACCCAAGACGACGGATGGTATTTGCACGGCATTGACCGTGACGATGTTGGTGTTGGTGGAGGAAAGGGTATTCGTTCCGTTGTCCGTGACGCGCGTGGCGAAGGAATAGGTCTGTCCGGCCTGAGCGATGCTCGGTCGCCACGTCAGCGTGCCGTTGTTGGAATTGACGATCGCGTTGGAGGGACCGGAGACCAGTTGGTAAGTCAGCGTGTTGCTCTCGACGTCGGTTGCGGGATTCAGCAAGGCGAGGTTGAATCCGGGATTGATGACCGCCGTGGTTGGCGCACCGAAGATCGGGGCATCGTTGACCGGAGTGACATTGAGATAATACCAGTCGGTGCCGATGCCGCCGTTGGTCGCTTGCTGGTAGACCATCACGATGACATTGCTGCCGAAGGCGTTGGGACGGGGACGTACGACGAGATTGCGGCTCGTATTGGAACCGCCGAAAATAAACCCCGACGAGTCGACCGCATTGGTGTTCGAGGACTTGGAGGAGGAAGATTCCACGATGTTGGTATTCGACGACTCGCCCCAAAAAATGCTGTTGGAACTGGCCAGGGTGATGCTGGACGTGGATGTCTGGCTGTCTTCCACGATGGTTTTGTCGCTGAAGCTGTTCACTGAGGGAGGGGGAACACCTTCCGTGTCCAAGGCCATCTCCAAATGGTATTTGAAGAATTCATCCAGCGAGGCGATGAGGTTGGATGCGAACGTGGCCCGCACAGCCAAGTCTTGATCGTAGGAGGAGCTGGCCGATTTGGCCCGGACGTTCGTGTAGTTGCACTCGATCTGGATCGCGTCGATCGTGCCGCCGGTGTTCGTGCTGGTTCCGTAAGTTTGCGTATTGTAGCCGCCGTTGAAGTAGGTATTCGTCGCCCCGGTGGAGTTCGTGCCGGGATTCGGGTTCGAGGGGCTGGGAATGCAGGGATAGCCGCGCTTTTCCAGCAACGCACCCAAGCTGAGGTTGCTCCGCACCAATTCCGTGAACGTCTCCCGCGAACGTTTGCTCATGGCGCGGACGGTGGACTGGTCTTCATCCGTGCCGGAAAAAGTCGTTTTGAAAAGGTCGGAATCCGACAGGTCGTAGCCGATCTCATTGCGCTGGATGTCATGCCCGTGGCCGTGCAGGTCGATGTAGAGTCCGCGTCCGTAGTTGTTGCTCACCGAGCGGCGGGCGATCTGGATATACTCGTGGAACTCCCGCCAAAGAGTCTGGGTGTTGGTGTTGTTTTGTGCTCCTTCGACGATGTCGCGGTTGCAATCCACTTTGGCGCGGTCGACGCGGCAAATGATCACGTGGGGATAGCGGCCGTAGCGGTTGAAGGCGGCCGTGCGGATGGCGCGCGCGAGATTGGCCGTCCAGAGATCTGGATCGGTCGTGACGGTGTAAGTCGATGTGTTGGTCCTGTTCGGCAACTCATAGGGATTGGTGTCTCCCCCGTGCGGCGCGGAAATGATCAACGGAAGGTTTCCGGCGATATATTCGGTGTAATTGCTCCGTCCCCAGTAAGTCGTTCCGGGGACGTAATTGGTCAGATTTGTCTGGGCGAATGCGGTTGTTGTGGAGGCAAAACCCACAAGGACAGCTACGGCGCGGGAAAAACGCCGGAATAAACGCGGGACAGCACCATTTGCCACGTCGCCCCGCCTTTCAATGGACCCATAGTCCAGCACAGTCATGATTAGCACAGGAAGGTCGCCTCAACAACAAGCGTAAACTCAAGCGTCTGGCGCTCAGTGGCTTGCGTCATTCAATATTCCGGTCTGGTCTGCTTCGCTCCATCCTTGTTTCTGATGGACGCCGGATCGAGTCCGAGGCTGAGGGCGATGGCGCGAGCAACCAGCGGAGACAGTTCGGTGTGGCTTTCGGGATGAGGGCTGACCGTGATGACGCGGCCCTTGCCCCAGCGGCCGGAAAGAATTGCCGGTGTGCCCACCATCTCACTGTGGAGCGTTCCTTCGTTGTCGGAAACGGCGCTGGCGAAGTTGGCCAGAACCGTCACTTGTTTTTCTGGAGAATCCGCGGGCGATTCCGTGAAGACCGGACCGCAATTGTAGCGTGTTTCGAATTCCGCAAACTCGTTGCCGAGGAGTTTTTTGCCTTCTTCGGTCAGCGCGACTTTGAGCATTCCCTTGCCTTTGCGCCAAGGTTGATGGTGTTTCAAAGGCAGCAAGGCGGCGTATTCGGGCAGTCCGCTGTTGGCGAAATACGCGCCGGCGCAAACCCCGTAATAGCCGCCGCCTGCGGCGACGAACTCCCGCACTTTTTCCACGCCTTCGGGGCGCAGCGCCTTGGCGATCGCTTTGCCGCTTCCTCCGGGAAACATCACGCCGGCCGCGCCAGCCAGCGCGCCTTCGCGAATGTCTTCCGGACACATCGGCAGCACCCGCGCTTCGAGAGATGTCTCGTCCACCGCGCGGTCGAGCAGCGTGCTTCCCCCGTAGCCGACACCCTCGGCATCATAGTTGCCGAGAACGCGGCCCTCGAAGATTCCTGCGCGGAATGTTTTTTCGTCTGACGTCCGCATTCCGAGTTCGCGCATCAAGAGCGAGACAAAGCGGCGGGCTACGCGGAACTGCCGTGCTTTGGAAATTCCGGTCTGCGGTCCCGGGAACACGATTTCCACAGCGTGCTTCTTCCCAGCCAATGTGGCGATTTGCCAATCAGCCCCGGGTTCTCCCCCGAAAGAATCTCCGGCCGCCTCGAGCAGAGTTGCGCGGACTTTCTCCGCGTCCCCAGCGGAAGCCGAAACGCGCGGCCAGGGATCGGGCTTGGTCTTTTCCCTGTCCGCGGACGGCTCTTTCTGTTTCGGGGACTGATCCCAGCGGAAAGCGATCTGCCAGTCGTCCGGATTCCCGCCTGATTCGGAGTTGCCGATGTGCAATGCGCCCCCGGTCGGGCAGACCGTCTCGAGCTGCTGCGCCAAGCCGATTACTTTGGCCCGCTCTTCGCGTTCCACTTTGATGTGGAGAAGAGGCTGGTCGGTCGCAGCCTCCGCCGCGACCGTCAAAATAACCGCAAGCAGCGGCAAAAAGTTCACACGCACCATGCGGCGATGACCGCCCAGAGGACGGTGGAAATCGCCGCGGCCACCACGCACGGCAGCATTTGCGTGCGCACGTGATCCATGAGATCGCATCCCGTGGTCACCGCGCTCAGCACACAGGTGTCTGAAATCGGCGAGCATTGGTCGCCGAAAACGCTGCCGTTGATCACCGCGGCGAAGCAGACCGCCATGTAAAGCCACGGATTTTCCGCGCCGCAGGCTTGGGCCACGCCCCAGGCGAGGGGCATGGCCAACGGAAGCGCCACGGCGAAAGTCCCCCAGCTCGTGCCGGTCGAAAAGGAAATGACCATGGTGAGCAAGGCGAGCGCGACGGGCAGCAACCACGGCGGAATCTGGTTGCCGAGAAGAGCGACGAGGTAAGGTCCGCCGCCGGCCTGCTGGCTCACCGCGCCGATGACGACGGCAAGGAGCAGGATGACCGAACCGTAAACGACGCCTTTGAGTCCGGTGGTGACACCTTCCATCAAATCGCGCAGCGACATGCCGCGCACGAGGCAGGTGATCATGGAGAGGATCAGCGCCGCGCCGAAGGCCCACAGGACCTGCGGAGTGCCCATGATGAAGAATGTTCCCACGGCAATGCCGACGATGAGGACGACGGGAATGACGAACTCGGCGACGCTCGGACGATAGCCGGCGGGCACGTCCGGCACCTCGATTTCGTGGGAGAGGAGGGGCTCCGCGCCGGGCGCGTCGAGTTCACCGGTGGTCCTGGCGCGTTCCACAGCCGCCTTCATCGATTTGCCGAGGAAGGGGCACTTGTCGAAGCTCGTCAGCAACGTGAAAAAGACGGCGAGGAAGGCGTAGAAATAAAGCGGGATGCACTGGAAGAAGAACGAGATGCGCTGCGCCTCGGTGGCAAGGAAGGGAACTCCCGCGACGAAGATGAAGGCCTGCACGTAGATCGGCCACGCATTGAAGGGCAGCAGCACCGCGATGGGCGAGGCGGTGGCGTCGACGATGAACGACAATTCCTCGTGGCTGACTTTCTGCCGGTCGGCGACGGGACGCACTGCCGTGCCGACCAGCACGGTGCTGAGCGTTCCGCCTTGGAAAATGATCACGCCGAGAAGCCAGGTGACGAATTTGGCCGAGCGCGGACCGCGCACGAAATTCTCGGTGACCCAGTCGGCAAATGCGGCCGCCGCACCGCTGCGCGACCAGACTCCGAGCATGCCCCCGAGGAACCAGAGGTAGAGAACCATGATGGTCGCGCCAGTGGCAGTGCCGATTTCCGGCACGAGAATTTTCCCGGGAATGTCGTATTGGCGCATGAGGAGCGCGCCGGCGATAATCCCGCCCCCGAGCGAAACGACGGGATCGCGGAGAAGGAAGCAGAGCAGCACCGCAGCGATGGCGGGCAAGAGCGACCACGGGCCCCAGTGCCTGATCGCCGTGAGTTCGGTGTAAACTTCCGCGTCACCCCGCTTTTCGAGGACAATTTCCTTCACCACCGGCGGCTCGGCGACCGTGGGTGCGCCCGCGATCGACCAGAGTCTGGAATTTTCCACCGAGCTCACCGACTCGAAAGCCTCGGGTTTGCCCTTGAAAGTCCGGCCCATGCGACCGTCGGGCAACGTGATCGCCTCGATCGTTGTCTTCTCGACGATCCACGTCGGCTTGATGTTGATCCCGGCCCAAAGGGCTGCCGCGACCGTCAGTGCAAAAACCGCCCCGCCTAGTGCTCCCTGCAATTTCATTGGCGTGTGTTCAATGGGAAGACGGTTCGGCGTCGGTCACCGCGATGCGGTCCACCGTAACCTGCTCGTCGGATCCGGAAAGATCGCCCGCGATACTGAAGCGCACGAACTTTGCAGCGCGACTCGGGCTTGTTTTGCCGGAGCCGAGCTGTTTCATTCCGCCCTCCGCAGTGCGCGTTGACACCGAGTAGGTGCCCGCGTCTTGATCGAGGCCCACGACGAGCGTCACCGGCGTCGTGCTTGTCTGTTGCAGCGAGGAGGCATCGCCGGAAACGGCGGTCGCGCCGTCGCCCAAAGCGTCGCCGCGGACGGCCACAACTCCGCCCGGCATGCGTTCCAGCACGACCTGCGCGACGACCTGCGGCTTGTTGTCATCGTCCGAGGCGGAGAACCCAGCGCGCACGGCTTCTTTGATCTTTTCGCCCGACATGTTCCATCCGGCGAGATCCACGACGAGCCAGACTTTGCGCGGCGCATCCGCGGGCAGCGTCAGATAGGTGTTCCAGATTCCGCCGGACGGTTTGCGCGAGACAAGTTTTCCGGACCCGTCTGTCGTTGTCGCATCGAAGTTGTGCATCCACGCGCCCCCGGCGCTGCCGCTGTTCGCCGCGGATTTGAGCGAGGTGTTGGCAGGATCATCGAAGGTCCATTCGGCGATGGAACCGGCCTTGAGTGCTGGGGATGCGGCAAGGCCTAGGGCCAAGCCGAGCAGAGTTCGGGTGTATGCTTTCATCGGTGGGTATGGTGGGGATGTCCTCCGCGGATGACGTCAGTTTGCAACCGACGTCTTTATGCGGAAGAAGTTTGCCGAGTTTACCGGACTCGTGAAGCTCCGGCGCACGTAATCGTTGGGCAATAGGACACCGGTCTGGTCCGCGGCATTGGTCACAGTCACCGAGGTGTTGGTGGACCACGGGCCGGTGACGAGGTTGGTGGTGGAGAGCACGCTGTATCCCGAGGTGTTGGTGCGGAGAGCCACGAAGGAAACGGTGATCTGGCCACCGCTATTCGAAGCCGTTACAAAAGCCGGCGTTCCCACCGTGGGATTCCCGTCGAAGGCAAACTCGGTGTTGTTGTCAAAGCCGTCGCTGTCGGGATCCGCGGTCCCGTTGGTATTGGCGAGTGTCGGATAGTTTGTCAGCCAGTTGCCGTAGGGAGTGGCGGCGGACTGGGTGTTGGAGATGCTGACGGCGCCCGTCGTGGCGAAGCTGTTTGTCACCCAGACAAGGTTGGCATTGGTCAGGGTGGGAACCACGAGGGTCGGGGATCCGCTCACCGTGCCGCTGAACAACTGGAACGAGCCGGCCGACGGCGTGAAGTTCACGTTCACGGTGCCGCCGAGCGCGGATGACGTGGAAGATGTCACGCGATCGTAGTTGGCGAGGTTGTCGATTTGCATCGTCGCGGTCGATCCCGGTTCGAGCACGAAAGCGCCGGATGCGGCAATCGGTGCCGCGGAGGAGTTGCCGGGTGCAAGTTCGCCTCCAGACTTGACGGTCACGTTGGCGACGCTGCCGGTTCCGGCCAGTATGGCGTTGGTTTGCACGGTGACGTTGGTCGATGCCAGGCTGCCGGTGACGAGCAAGATCGGGCCGTATGTCACGGGCACGACGTTCGTTTCAATCAGCACGGGGCTGACGTTGGTATTGGTAGTGACGATCGCGACATTGGTCACCCCGCCCGCCACCACGGTCGGTCCGCTGTAGGTGCTGGCCGCTGCGACGGTGATTGTTCGGCGCCCGTTGTTCGCCGTTCCTTGGATTGTGTCGTTTATGACCAGCCCGCCGTTTGAGATCACGCCGTTGAACGTCGTGGAGTTCGAGAGGTAGATGCCGCGGTTGTTGGCGCCTCCGAGATCGATGCCGCCCGCAAAAAAGTTGGCGTAGGTTCCGAACCCGAAGGTCACGTCGCCCTGCAGGCTGAGATTGTTGGCGATGGTGCGCTCCGCATTGTTGGTACCCATGCCGGCGAATTGGCCGAAGGTGGTCCCGTTTTTCAAGACAACCGTGTTGGCGCCGAAAGCGTTGGTGCTGCCGTAGCCGATCCCGCCTCCGGTTTCCGCAGTGACCGAGGCGCTGGAGGCGATGCTGCCGGAAACCACGAGGCGTCCGCCGTTCGACGCCACGGTCGGTCCGGCGAATGTGTTGTTCGCCGAAAGGGTGAGGGATCGTGTCGACCCCGCGGTATCCGTGACGGTGAGTCCGCCATTCGAGATGATGCCGCTGATGGCGGTGGAGTTGCTCAGCGTTACGATCCGCGTTGCGCCGTTCAAATCGAGATTTCCTGTGAAGTAACAGCCGTGTGTTCCCAACCCGAAGGTCACATCGCCCAACAGGCTAATGTTGTTCGGTAGCAACCTTTCCGCCTCCGTTCCCGAACCGCTGGTTCCCTGCTGTCCGAGGGATGCGCCATTCGACAAGATCAACGCGGCCGAACCGAAGTATCCCACATCAGTGACCGAGGTCGACCCGTAGCCGAGACGCGCCCCGCTGCCCACGGTCACGGAGGTGAGTGTGTTGGAGTTTCTCACGAGGAGATCGCCCTGCTGCACGATGATGGAAGCCAGCGAGTTGGTGCCGGCTAGGGTGAGGCTGTTCGCACCGGACTTGGTAAGATTGAACGAGGGCCCGATGATCGGTTGCTGCCATTCCACCGCGGCGACCGTCGTGACCGTGCTGTCTGCGCTGAGGGTGGTGAAAGCCCCTGTCACATTGGTGGAAACGGTTATGTTGCCCGTTCCATTGGTGCTGTTCGCGTCGCCCAAGGAGAAGCTCCCCTTGATGTCGACATTGTTGTAAATATTTCTCGAACTCGAGGAACCGGAGGTGCTCGAGGAGAAAATCGAACCCCCAGCCAAGGTCAGGGTGCCCGTTCCGAAAGCGCTGGAGACAAGCGTGACCGTGCCGTCGTCCGGGTTGGTCGCCCTGTTGCCGCTGGCCTGAAGGCGGAGAGATCCGGAGTTCAGCGTGGTGCCGCCGCTGAATGTCCCCAGTTCATTGAGCGTCAGGACGCTGGATCCGTTTTTCACAAACGATCCGGTCCCGATCATGGAGGCAACGAAGGCGTTGCTGGAAGTGACATTCAAAGTCATTTGGTAGCTTTGCAAATCGACCTGAGCCGTATTGTTGGCCGAAGTTGCCACACTGAGCGCCCTGATCGTCTCGTTTCCGCCAAGTTGCAGGATGGTGTTGGCGGACATCGTTACGGTCGCGGTGTCGGGTAGCTTGTCAGCTCCAGATGTGACCAAAGTTCCACCCGAAAGTGTGATGTCTCCGGAAAACGAGTTCGACCCGGACAGCGTGAGTGTCTTCGAGCCTGTTTTGGTCAGGCCTCCGGTGCCCTGCAGGGCGACAGCCACGGTCTGGTTGTTTGTCTCTAGGGCGAAGCTAGAACCAGAACCTTTCAGAATACCGGTGCCGTTAATGCTGGAATCGTTCACCGTGAGAATCCCGATCGTGTTTGAGAAGGTTCCCGCATCCAAGATCGAGCCGCCAGAGACGTTGACCGCCCCGCTGAGGGAGGCGTTAGCCAAGGTTTCGATCTTGCCCGCCGTCAGGTTAACCGTTGTGTACGTTCCCGGAGCGCTCAGCGATACCGTCCCCGTCCCTGAATTGGCCAGCGTGGTGGCAGCGTTGGTCGACTGGAGAGCCAGATTCCCGGAACCGTTGTTGACGATCGAGGAGGCAGCAAGACTTCCACCACCCAGAGTCGTTGTTTGTCCAGAGGGGACAGCGTTGGTCAAAAAGCCGACGCTTACTCCGGTGTTGGTGATTGTTACGGTTGCTCCGCTATTAAACTTTGCGTTGTTGTCAGCCAAGAAAACCGACGCAGCGCTAGATCCGTCCAGCCAGTTGGAGTCCGTGTAGTTCCATGGTCCGGAGGATCCGCCGTTCCAAGTGAAAGTTTGAATCGGAGCATCGCTCACCGAACCAAGCAGCGTGAAGTCAAGGGCATTGGTTCCGATGATTCTTCCCGTGCCGGTGCTGTTAGTGCCGTTGTAACCAACTAATCTGAAATAGAGTGTCTTTCCCGACGGAATGACGATGTTGCTTGCCGCCAATGCGCCGGAGAAAGCAGTCACTGCACTATTTGTGTAACCGCTACCGGCTATTCTGCCCGAAGCAAAATCCGCGTTGGTCGTGAATCCGGGCGTGGGCAGATTGGTTGAGGTGAATGCGGAGCTGGTGCTGGAAAGAAGAGCCCAGTTGCCTGGTCCTGATATGGAACCGGAGAAAGTGAGCACACCGACGCCGTTGATCGTGACGATCTTTCCGGGTTTGGCTGTCACCGTGAAATAAAACCAGTCACCATTTCCGTTAATGTAATCGAGAGATTGATTGCCGGATGCTCCCCAGCTGGTGGAGCCCCACCCCGATGAAGAGTTGGTAATGGAATTGATGATCCCGCCTCCCATGGTGATGGTGGAGGGCAGAATGCTGGCGTCGTTTGTAATAGACGCAACGCTTGTCGGAGTGGTGGCGGAATTGGGCGCGGCGGACGTCGGAATATCCCAGCCCAAAAGTGTGGTTTGCGCTTCCGCCCGGGCGAGTGCGCCTAACGAGAGGGCCAGTGCTAGTATGGGTTGAAGGAGTCGGGCAGGCTTCTTTCCGGAGCGGGGGGTGCATTTAGTCATAATTGTGTGGAAGTGTGTCCGAAATAGACAGTGCCGCAGTGCTCTGCGCAACTGCTTTGTGACGAGGGGTCTGCGTGCCGGAGAGCGGTATGTCGGTCATCAACCGCACGCCCGCGGGGGCGGCCTGAAGGCGCGGGACGCAATTGACCAGTGCGGCGACGGTGGCGATATCGCCGGCCACGCCGTCCTCCAAGCGGCACGAGACCGGCGGGTCGCCGTCCAAATGCACGAAATCGTGCGGATCGGGGGCATCGAGATACATCTTCAAGTCGAGGTGGATACTCTGCCCTTGGCGGGAATGTCCCTGCACGATCTGGTGGAGTCCGCGGGTTTGCCCGGCTTCCACGGTGAAATGATCGGTTTTGATCCGATTTTCGGCAATGACCGGCTCGAGGTTTTCCTCGAGTGATTCGATTTCCCAGCCCATGGCATGGGCGACGAGAAGCAGCGACTCTTGGAATCCGGCATGTCCCGCCTTGCCATCGCGCCAGAGCGAGCGGAAA
>JBEDBL010000089.1:0-10372 GCA_041177245.1 Verrucomicrobiota bacterium | reverse complement strand
CCGCCAAGCCGCAGCCATCGGCGCGATGCCGGTGAATCCTCCCATCCCGAGAACGGCATCGGGTCGGAAGCGGGAGCACAGCGCACCGCATTGGCGGTAGCTGGCGAGGAGACGCGAGACGAACTTCAACGCGGCCGGCGAAAGCAGTGACGGCAGGCCGACCGACGGCAGCGTCTCGCGCGGCAGATCGGGAAACGCGCTAAGCGCCCGCGCGTCGATTTCCTTCTCCGAGACGAGCAGCATCACTTCGTGGCCGCCGGAGCGCAGTTCCTCGGCAACGGCAAGCCCGGGAAACAGATGCCCTCCGGTTCCCCCGCATGCGATGATGAATTTCATCAGAAACGGACCGCGAGGCTGGTGGCCGGGACAGCGCGGACACGCGGTTGGGGAATGCGGCGTCCCTGGCGGTGGATGTTGAGAAGAATGCCGACGAGCAGCATGGTCACGGCGAGATTGCTGCCGCCGTAGCTGATGAACGGGAGAGGCATGCCTTTGTTCGGTAGCAGCGACGTGGTTACACCGATATTGATGGCGGCCTGCAACGTGATGACGATGGTGATCCCGAAACCGAGCAGCATCCCGAAGCGATCCTTGGCATTCGTCGCGATAAGAACCCCGGAAAGGAGGATGAGGAGAAAGCAAAACACCACGAGAAGAGTGAAGCGCAACCCGAGTTCCTCCCCGATCATGGGAAAAATGAAGTCGGTGTGCGCGTAAGGAAGGTAGAGCATCTTGAGTCTTCCGTTACCAAGCCCCATTCCCCCCACCCCTCCGGAGCCGAAAGCCACCATCGCCTGCCACTGCTGCAAACCCTCATCCAAACGGTACTTTTGCGGATCCGTGAAGGCGAGGATGCGCGCAAAGCGTTCCTGATTGTGCATGACGACGTAAACCAGCGCGGCGCCTCCCCCGATCAGCATCGGCACCAGCCAGAGCAGGCTCGCTCCGGCGACGAACATCACGCAAAGAGTCGTGATCCCAATCAACGAGGATGCGCCGAGGTCGACTTCCAAAGCGATGAGCGCAATGACGACACCCACCAATGCCAACGGCATGGTGAAACCGCGCCACAGCGTTTTTGTTTCGTTCTCGTGCCGGTGATACCACCATGCGAGGAACACAATCACAGCCACTTTGGCCAACTCGCTTGGCTGGAAAGAGGCAACCCCAAGATTGATCCAACGCCAAGAG
This sequence comes from Verrucomicrobiota bacterium, assembly GCA_041177245.1. GTDB lineage: Bacteria > Verrucomicrobiota > Verrucomicrobiia > Chthoniobacterales > JACTMZ01 > JACTMZ01. Next base: position 9,181 of record JBEDBL010000089.1, on the reverse strand, counting down.
CCGTTGATTTTCATCCCCAGCGGTGGAATGAAGCAGACGACGAGCAGGACAACGGAGAGACCGAAGAGATGCGGCCAGTATTTCCCCCACCAGCGGTAATCTGTCATCGCCGCACCCACCATGGCGACGAGACCGATGAACAGCCAGAGTCCCTGGCGCCGGACGAAATAATACATGTCGCCATGGCTGTCGCGGGCAAAGGCGCCCGTGCTTTGCAGCATGACGATCCCGACGGCCAGCAGGCTGGCCATCGAAAGGAGAAGTATGTACGCCGTCCGACCGCGCATGGCCGGTGGCCCTAATTTTTCTTCGCCGGAACTTTGAGGACCGTGCCGATCTGCAACTTGGTCGGGTCCTTGATGTTGTTGGCGTCGAGCAAGGCCTGGTAGGTCACGCCGAGCTTCTTGGCGATATTGTAAGGGTTGTCGCCCTTGGCCACGGTGTATGTCCCGGCACCGCCGGCCGCCTCGCGTGAAACAGACTTGGGCTTGGCATCGGCAGCGGCGGGCTTGGCCGCCGGAGGCTTGCTCTCGACCACCGGGGCGTCCGATTTCGTCGCGTTCATGATCGGCGCAGGCGAGATGTCATCGGTACGAAACTCGGGCTTCGCCGATTCGGGATGCGAGGCCAGAGTCGGCAATGGCTCGTCGGCATCGCCGGCCTCGCGCACGGGTGCGGCGGGCTCCGAAGCAGGCGCCGCTTTCTTCGGTTGCGAAGACAAGGCGAGTTTGTCGGCGATTTCCGCGGGCAACAAAGCCGCGGCCTTGCGGCCCGAGTTGAGCTGATTGAACGCCCAGATTCCGCCGACGGCCACGATGTGGAGCACGAGGACGACCATGAAGGCGTGGGACAACTTCATATTCGGTTCCGCCTCGTAGTAATCCTCGTCGCCGCGCATGGCGCGCGCCGACGCGCGGACCACTTTGCGGGCGCGGGGCTTCGCTGTCATTTTGCTGAATAGCTGCAGTTTCATGTGTTTTTTTCCTTTGGTTTGATGTGGTGGATTAGGTTTTTGAACAAATCGCCGCGTTCCTCGTAGCTGCGGAACATATCGAAAGAAGATGTGCCCGGGGAAAAGAGGACCGTGTCCCCGGGGCGCGAAATTTCGCCAGCCAGATCGACGGCGGCCTCGAGCGAATCGACCGGGTGGCAAGGCACGGTCCAATCGCGCGCGATGGAACCACGCATCTCCCCGATCAAGACGGCCTCGCGCACGTGGGTGGCGACAAGACCGGCCACGGGCGCGAAATCGAAGCCCTTGTTCTTGCCGCCGGCGATAAGAACAACACCGCCGGAATGCCCGCGCAAAGCCTGGGCCAGAGCATCTAGGTTGGTCGATTTCGAGTCGTTGATCCACGTGACGCCGTCCATTTCGCGCACGAACTCGCAGCGGTGCGGCGGCGGCGCGTAATTGCGCGCGGCATCGGCCATTTTCGCCGGGTCGGCACCGAGGCACATGGCCGCGCCGAAGGCGGCCATCAAGTTCTCCGCGTTGTGCGGTCCGCGCAACCGCGTGCGGGACATAGAAAGCAGCGGCCGGCCAGCGTGCATGATCGTGTCCCCATCGAGCGTGAAGTCCGCCTCCACAGCGCGCGCGGCGGTGAATGTCACCCGCCGCGCGCGCAGCACCGGCAGCTCCAACCGCGCGTTGACCACCGCAAAGTCTTCCGTTGTCTGGCGGTCGAAGATGCGGAGTTTGGCCGCGCGGTAGGCGGCCACGTCCGGGTAGCGGTCCAGATGGTTTGCGCTGAAGTTGGTCCAGACCGCGACCTTGGGACGAAATGTGTCGGTTGTTTCGAGTTGGAAGGAACTGATCTCGACGACGGCACAGTCGAGTTGTGCGCTGCGTGCCGCGACATCGCTGAAAGGCAGGCCGATATTGCCGCACGCCTCGGCGCGCATTCCGGCCGCGACGAGCAGCGCGGCGGTCAGACCGGTCGTTGTCGTTTTGCCGTTTGTCCCGGTGATGGCGATCACGGGGCAGCGACAGTTGCGGAAGGCCAGTTCGATTTCACCGAGGAGGGGTATGCCGGCCTCGACCGGCCTCCGCGCGAGCGGCACCACGGGATCAATCCCGGGGCTGAGCACCGCGAAGTCAAAATCCTGCACGCAGCGCAACGCGTCGTCCCCCAAAACGACGCGCGCGCCACGCGAGGAAAGTTTCAGTGCGGCATCCCGCCGCAGGGCGGGATCGCCGGAGTCGAGCACGGTGACATTCGCACCGTGGTCGAGAAGCAAAGACGTCGCTGCCTCCCCGCTCCGCCCGAGGCCGAGAACCGCCACATGTCGTCCTGTGTAGTCCATGAGGATCACCGCAGTTTGAGTGTCGCCAGCCCGAGGAAGGCGAAGATGATGGAGAGGATCCAGAAGCGCACGATGACCGTGCTTTCCTTCCAGCCGCTCAATTCGAAGTGGTGGTGCAGCGGCGACATCTTGAAAATGCGCTTGCCGGTGCTTTTGAAGCTCGCGACCTGCAGAATGACAGAACCGGCCTCCATGACGAAGATGCCGCCCATCAACGCGAGGAGGAGTTCCTGTTTGCAGGAGATGGCGATGACCCCGAGCAATCCGCCGATGGCAAGCGAGCCGGTGTCTCCCATGAAAACGCGGGCCGGATGGCAATTCCACCAGAGAAATCCGAGCGATGCGCCGACCAGCGCCATGCAGACCACAGCCAACTCGCCCGCGTAGTCGACGGAAGGAATTTGCAGATAGGACGCGATCTTGATGTTCCCCGCGGCGTAAGTCAGCACGGCAAAACCGAAAGCGACCGTGGCCGTGCAACCTGCGGCCAATCCGTCGAGACCGTCGGTGAGGTTCACCGCATTCGACGAACCGACGATGACAAAAAGGTAGAGAAAAAATGTGAACACGCCCATGTGCTGCCAGATGGGCTCTTTGGCGAAGGGTACATACAACTGCGACGCTTGCGGCGACAGAACAGGATCCCACGCGAAGAAGGCGGTGATCACGCCGGCGAGCACGCACTGAAGGGCAAACTTCAGACGGCTGCTGATTCCGTCCGATGTCTTCTTCGTCACCTTAAGATAATCATCGGCGAATCCGAGCGCGCCGAGATAGAGGACAGTGAACAGCGAGAGCCAGACGAGCGGATTGGTCGGCAACGCCCACAGCAGGACGGAGACCACGACCGCACCGAGCAGAAGCACGCCTCCCATGGTCGGGGTGCCGGCCTTGGCGCCGTGCAATTCGTGCAGGCGATTCACTTCCTCCTGCGTGCGGATCGGTTGGCCCAATTTCAGCGAGATCAGGCGGCGGATGACCGCTTTGCCGAAAAGCAGGCAGAGGATAAACGCGGTGATGCCGGCAGACAGCGAGCGGAAAGTGATATACTGGAAAACGTTCAGTCCTTTGAGCAGGCCCGTATCGACGCCCGTGCCTTGACCGCTGAGGAGGTGGAGGTAGTAGAGCATCAGGCAAACTCCTCCAGAACGCGCTCCATCCGCGCGGAGCGGCTGCCTTTGATGACAACGGCATCGCCCGAGCGGGAAATATCACGCAGCAGTTTCGCTGCGGCGGAAGTGTCGGCGGCGCGGTGGACCTCGCGGCAACCGGACCGGGCGGCTTCATCGGCAAGCGAAGATGTTTCCTCGCCCACGACAATGAGCACATCCATGGTTGCCGCTGCAGTGCGGCCAACACGGCGATAACCTTCGTCCGCGTAGGATCCGAGTTCACCCATGCGCCCGAGCACCGCGAAGCGGCGCCCGCCGCCCGGCAATCCGCGCAACGCGTACAACGCCGCTTCCATCGAGTCGGGATTCGCGTTGTAGCTGTCATCGAGCACGGTCACGCCACGGACATCGAGACAAGCAAGTCGGCGCGCCGAGAGTTTCGTCGCGGAAAGGCCCGAGGCGCACTCGCGGAGGGAGAGGCCCAACTCCACACCCGCCGCGACGGCGAGAAGCGCATTGCGCACCATGTGCTCGCCGGGCACGGGCAGATGCGCGGCGGTGCGCTCTTTGCCGAGAACAAGATCGAAATCCTGTCCGTGTGACGACACGCGCAGGTTCTCCGCACGGAGCCCACCGGTCCCGCCGACCGGGACAACCCGCGCGCGGGTACGGGCGGCGAGAGGCGCGGAAAAATCGTCTTTCTCCGGAATGAGGAGGACTTTGTCTGCTTCAAGCACCTCGCCGAGCATTCCCTTTTCGCGCGCGATAGCCTCGCGCGATCCGAGGTGCTCGATGTGCGCCACACCGATGTTGGTGATGATGCCGATATCAGGACGGGCCATGCGCGCCAGCGGTTCGATCTCGCCCGCATGGTTCATGCCGATTTCCCACACACCGACTTCGTCGGAGCGCGATGCTGAAAGAACGGTCAAGGGGAGACCGATGTGGTTGTTCAGATTCCCCTGGGTCTTGTTCACGCGGAAACGTGTCGATGCGACCGAGGCGGTGAAATCCTTCGTGCTCGTTTTGCCATTGCTGCCGGTGAGGCAGACGACTTTGAGGGTGAGCTGTCCGCGCCACCATGTGGCGAGCTTTTGCAGCGCGAGGAGCGCGTCATCGACGAGGATCAGCGGCAGATCGTCGGGCGCATCGACATCGCCATGCTCCACCACCGCGGCCGCGGCGCCGGCTTCCGCCGCGGCGCGGACGAACCGGTGTCCGTCGTGATTTTCCCCGCGCAATGCCCAGTAAAGGTCTCCCGGTTGCAGTGTGCGCGTGTCCTTGCAAACGGTCGTGACAGTGCGCGCGCCGTCGCCGCGCGAAAGCTTGCCGCCGCAGGCCGCGGCCAGATCTTTGAGGCTGGTGGCATCCATGATCACGCGGCTTTCCCCCTGAGCGCGGCAGCGCACTCGGCCACGTCATCGAACGGCACCTTGCGATCCGCGAATTCCTGGCTTCCCTCGTGACCTTTGCCCGCGACTAGCACGATGTCTCCGGGTCCGGCCAAGGCGACGGCGCGGCGGATGGCGGCGCGGCGGTCCACGATCACCTCGTGGTTCGAACTTCCCAGACCCGCGGTGACTTGCCGGCAAATGCCCTCCGGATCCTCGCTGCGCGGATTGTCGGAAGTGACGATGCACCAATCGGAGAGTTCTTCCGCGGCGCGACCCATCGGCGCGCGCTTGGCGCGGTCGCGGTCGCCCCCGCAACCGAACACCGTAACGATGCGAAACGGTTCGAGCGAGCGGAGCGTCTGCAAAACGTTGACCAGTGCATCAGGCGTGTGCGCGTAATCGACGAAAACGCGGAACGATTTCGGTCCGGGAACCATCTCGAGACGGCCGGGCACCTGCGGCGCATCCTTCAGCGCGACGACCGATTTGCGCACGTCGTGTCCGAGCGCATGCATGGCGGCGAGAGCCGCGAGGGAATTGTAGACATTGAACGGCCCGAAAAGCGGAAGTCGGACAAGGTAACTTTTGCCGTCGGCATGCAGCGAATACTGGGTGCCGTGGAAATCGGTGCGCAGGTCGGCGGCACGGAACATGGCATTGGACGATTGGCCGTAGGTGATCGTGGTCACGCGCTGCGCGTAGTCGTCGATCAGGCGCCGGCCGTAGCGGTCGTCGAGATTGACGACGGCTTTGCCCTTCTTGTGCGTCTGGGCCGCGAGTTGGCGGAACAGGCTCGCCTTGGCCGCGAAGTAGGCCTCCATCGTCTCGTGGTAGTCGAGGTGGTCCTGGGTCAAATTGGTGAAGACGGCGGCATCGAACTCTACGTCGCGCAGCCGTCCTTGATGCAGCGCGTGGCTCGAGGCCTCCATGACGGCCGCGCGGCAATTGACGTCGCGCATTTCGCGCAGCAAGCGCTGGACGTCGTCCGATTCCGGCGTGGTCCGCGCGGCGGGCAATTCGCGGGGACCAACCACGTAGCGCACGGTTCCAATGAGGCCGCAGGGGCGATCCGCGATATCGAGAAGATGCTTGAGCAGGAACGTTGTTGTTGTTTTTCCGTTGGTGCCGGTGACAGCCGCCGTCTGCAGTTGCAGCGAAGGATGTCGGTAAAAAACCGCGGCCGCGGCGGCGAGCGCCTCGCGCGGGTTTTTCACGCGTATGACCGTGGCGCGCGGCACATCGAGGTCTCCCGAGGTGACGACGGCAACCGCACCTTTTTCCACCGCCTCGAGAACGTGGCGAGAACCGGCCGAATCCGCTCCCGACCGTCCGGGAGTGACGCTCGGCAAGTCGAAAAAAAGGGAGCCCGGTCCGGCCAGTCGTGAATCGTGGGTGATCGAGGCGATCTCGCGATCGAGGGTCCCGGCGACTTCCGGCCGGTCGGGTCCGAGACCTTCGATGATTTTGGCGAGTTGCATCTTCAGTTCACATCCTTTTCGGGATTTTTCGTCCGTGGCACCAAGGCGGCGATGGTGGCTTCGTCCGGTTCGCCCGCTTCCGGCACGAGATCCATTTCGTGCGCAATGCCGCGCCCGATCGCGGAAAACACCGGCGCGGCGATGGTGCCGCCGTAATTGGAAGTTCCCGGAGTCTTCGCGTTGTCGACCAGCACGATTCCGGCCACCTCGGGATCGTTCGCGGGAAAGTATCCGGCGAACGAGACCACGAGTTGGCCGGAGGCATACCCTCCCTTTGGATCAACCTTCTGGGCGGTGCCCGTTTTTCCGCACACCTTGAAGCCCGGGATTGCCGCGTTCTTGCCGGTGCCCTCCGCGACGACATCTTGCAAGGCGGAAGCAACCTCCGACGCCGCCTCGGGAGAGACAACTCGCCGGACAAGAGTGGGTTTGAGCGAAATCACTTCGTCGCCGGAGGAGTCGCGAACGGAGCGTATGATCTGAGGCATCATCATCTCGCCGCCGTTGGCGATCGCGGCCATCGACATCGCGCTCTGGAGGGGCGTGACGGCCACCTCGTGTCCCATCGGAACGCGAGTGATGCTGAGTCCGGACCACTTGTGGACAGGGTGCACCGTGCCGGCGATTTCGCCGGGGAGCCCGAGACCGGTTCGCTCGCCGAAGCCGAAACGTCGAATGTATTCGTGGAGAGTCTCCGGCCCGATTTGCAGGGCGATTTTTGCACACCCGATGTTCGAAGAACGGACCAGAATGTCATGCACGCTCAGGGAACCGAAGCTGTGGATGTCATCGCGGAGAGTTGTTCCGCCGTAGCGGAACCTGCCGTTCTCGCAAAAGAACTGCTGTTCGGGCGAAACGGCGTGCTCGTTGAGCGCCGCGGCGATGACGACGAGCTTGAAAGTGGAGCCCGGCTCGAACTTGTCGAGGATGGCCCGGTTCTTCATCGCCTCGGCTGGCGCCTGCTTGTAGTTGTTCGGATCGAACGTGGGCCTCGTGGCCATGGCGAGAATCTCGCCGGTGCGAGGCCTCACAAAGACGGCGGTGATCATGTTGGGGTTGTAGCGCTCGTAGGCGGCGTCGAGTTCACGCTCGACCACCGCCTGCATGCCCATATCGACAGTGAGTTCCACCGTCATCCCATCGCGCGCGGGCCGCTCCATTCCGCGGTAGGCGACAATCTCCCGCCCCCTCCGGTCTTTCTCGGTGTAAACAAAGCCATCTTCCCCGCGCAGGTAGGGCTCCATCATCTTCTCCACGCCCTGGATTCCCGTGCCCTCGTGGTCCAGATACCCGAGGACATGGGCAAGCATGCTCTCGTTAGGATAACTCCGTTTCGGCGAGTGCTCGTAGAGCACGCACCGTAGTTGCGTCGCATCCAACTCCTCCTTGAGGTTTTCGACAGCGGAGGCTTCGACCCCGTTCTTCACCACGATGTAGCGGCGATCGGACGAAATACGTTCGGCGACCTTCTCCGGCGCTATGCCCAGGTTGCGGGCAAGAATCCCGGCCAAGGCCTCGCGGTCCTTCGGCGGCAGGATACTTCCGTCGACGACGACTTTGTAAACAGGCACGTTGTCGGCCAGAACCTCGCCGCGCACGTCGACGATTTTTCCGCGGGTTGCCGTGATGACTTTTTTCTTCGCGGTCGTTCTTGCCGCTTCGTCGGCCAGTTCCTCGTGGCGGCCGACCTGCAAGTGGATGAGTCGCGCCGAATACGCACTGAAGATCAGCGCGATGAGAATGCAAACGAAACCGGCGCGGCTGCAGATTTGCGCGTTCATGGCACAACCTCCGCGATCCCGGGAGACAGAGCGGCGTTATCCGTCCCCTTCCGCACCCTGACGATGCGGGAATCGGTCACCTCGATCATGCGGATGAAACCTTCTTCTTTCCGGCGCTCGAGCGAGGGACGTCCGGTGAGGCGCCGGATGTCGGTGTTCAAAACGTGAAGTTTCTCGTCGAGTCCCTTGACCGAGTTCTCCAGCTCGCGGCAAATATTCCCTTCGGCTGCGAGCTTCTGCTTCATCTGCACGTAGCAAAGTCCGAGGAAGCCGATGAAAAGCACCACAGCGAGCCAGCAGGCGAGCGGGCCGACGCCCGCGGATTGTTCGCGTTGTGCGCGGTTCATACAGCCACCTCCTGCGGCAGAGAGATCATTTCGACAACGCGGAGACGCGCGGAGCGGGCGCGCGGGTTGCGCTTTAATTCCTCCGACGCGGCCTCGAGGGGCTTGCGCGTCAGGTCAAGGAAACGATGCGCGGGGTTGCGGCGCGGCGCGGGCCATTCGGGGCGGTCCAGCCATTCCTCGCTGCCGGAGCGGAAAAACGATTTGACGATGCGGTCTTCAAGCGAATGGAAAGTGATCACGGCGAAACGCGCGCCGCAGCGCAGCATGGTCGGGATCGTTTCGAGAGCCCGCCGCAACGCGCCCAGCTCATCATTCACCGCGATGCGCAGCGCCTGGAAGACGCGGGTCGCCGGGTGGATGCGACCCCGCCGCGGCAAAACCTTTTCAATGAAGGCCGCCAGTTGGCCGGTGCGCGCGAAGGCTATGCGCTCCCGCTCGGCCACGATGGCCCGGGCGGTGCGACGGGAGTGCGGTTCCTCGCCGAATTCACGGAAAATGCGGGCCAGTTCCTCTTCGGAAGAGGTGTTGACCAGATCGGCCGCCGTCCGGCCTCCGGCTGCGTCCATGCGCATGTCGAGCGGACCATCGTGGCGGAAGCTAAAGCCGCGCTCTGCAGTATCGAGTTGGTGCGAGGAAACGCCGAGGTCGAGCAGGGCCCCATGGAAAGGCGAGAACGAGCGGACGACGGGGTTTTCCGCGGCATCGGCGAAATTGCCGCGCACAGCCATGAAACGTTCGCCAAAAACGGACAACCGGGATCCGGCG
>JBEDBL010000088.1:0-10509 GCA_041177245.1 Verrucomicrobiota bacterium | reverse complement strand
GTTGCCCCACACGCTCTTGAGAAGATTGCGGCTGATGCGGAAGCGACCTTCGCCGCGGGTGGAGAAAGGTTCCCAGATGTGCTCCCGGCCGCGCCACTGCACGCGCACGATGGTCTTGCCGCCGGCCGACTCCGCGCCGTCGCGCAGCTTGTCGTCCGTGTAGTAGGGGAAGAGCGCGCCGTCCGCATCTCTCCGTCCCGCCGTCAGGCCGCCATGGCTGGACAGAAACATCCAATGGTCCTCGGCACTGACCACCGAGAGGAAAAACGGCGGCATCCGGTCATGGTTCCTGATCCCGTAGAACGGCTCTCCTTCCACCGCGAGAAATTCGCCACGGACGGGAAACTCGTCCTTGGGCCTGAGCGTCCGACTTTTTTTGGCAGGTTTCCGGCTCACGGGGCGGCAAACGCTACAGGACGGAACTAGGCTAGGGAAGCTCGAAGAGGTAGGGTGGTTTTGCGACTTGGCGGCGGGCGCCGAATCTTTTCCGGGTGGGGTGAAATTTTATTTGACAGCAGGTGTGACCATTATAGGATACCACTAGCGAATGGGGGATTTCCCTCACGAGCAAACAGTCCAGTTCCACCTCAATCCCATTAAATAACATGAAAAAACTCCTCCTAGTCATGGCAGTGGCGATCACCGGAATTTCCGGCGCTACGGCTCAAGTCTTCAAAACTATCAACAGCGCCGAGATGGTTAGCGGCTACATGAACGTGTTCGAGTTGCCCTCAAACGGTGGCGGTTACGTTTTCGGATCCGGTTGGGGTATTGCTGACCTCAACGCCACGTTTCCGACCAGCACCAGTGTTGTTTTCAGCCCCAACACCATCGGCGACCCCGCTAGTTTCTGGTACACTCCTTCCGGACAAATCGGCGCCCTTGGCAACAAGATCATGGAGGCCAACCTCTACGCTCAAGACGACACCCTCGCGGGTCAAACCATTCAGTTCGACGGCACGGTGAGTTCCTTCTCTCTCGCCACCAACTCCGCGGGCATTCCTTATAACTTCACTGCCTTCATCCGGGATTTTGCGCCCGACTACAGCAGCGTGAACCAAGTCATCTATAACTTGAACTCGACGGGCGACTTCCAGCTCACACTCGCCACCATCAACGACTCTGCTCGTCACGTGCAGTGGGGTTTGCAAATGTCGGGCCCCGACATCTGGGCCACAGACGCCTCGCAACTTGCTGCGGCTGGCAGCGCCACGGTGGAAGCAATTCCCGAACCCTCCACGTACGCACTTCTGGCCGTGAGTGCCGCGGGGATTGGTGCTCATTTCATCCGCCGTCGCCGCCGCTAAGGCACGTCGAGATTCCGTTTCACAAAAACCCGGTCCTGTAAGGGACCGGGTTTTTTCTTTTGCCGCCTTCGTCTGGAGCGGTTTCGAGACCAGTCTCTACGCGGTCTCGCTTGTTTCATCGGCATTTGCCGATGATCTCCAATGATCCATGGGCAAGATGCCCGCGGGTGCCTGCAAAGAACTTTGCCTGAACCGTTCTATTGCTCGGCGCCGTTACTGCGGATGACTTTCCGATACCAGTTGTAGGAGTCCTTCGGCGTTCTCCTCAGCGTCTCGTAGTCAACGTGGATCAACCCGAAGCGCTGTTTGTAGCCCTCGGCCCATTCGAAGTTGTCGAGCAGCGACCAGTGGAAGTAACCGTTCACCGGGGTGCCGTCGGTGATGGCTTTGCGTAATTCCTGCAGATAGCGCGAAGTGAAATCGATGCGCTGCGGATCGTGGACTCTCCCGTCCTGCTCCACCCAGTCCGTGTTGCTCATCCCGTTCTCGGTGATGAAGATCGGGAGACCGTAGCGCTCGTGGATGAACCGCGGCCCCCAGCGCAAAGCGGGCGGGGTGATGTTCCATTCGAAAGCGGTGCGCGGATTGCCGGGGGGGAAGGGAACCGGCACGGCGCGCCCGCGGGCGTCGGCCTTGACCGGTGTTCCCTGGTAAATGTTCACACCGTAAAATTCCAGGGGCTGCGCCATGATGCGCAGATCGGCATCGGAATAATTCGGCAACAATTTGCCATAAGCGCGGCGTGCCTCCGGCGCCACGCGGCCGAGGATCACGGGATCGCTCCATAGCGTGTTGTTGAAAAGATGATCGCGGTGGCACGCGTCCGTCGCGCGGCGCGCGGCCTCAATGTCCGCCGGCTTCGCTGTTGTCGGATACTGCACGACGCCCACCGGCGCCCATCCGATATTCGTCTCACCGGTGCATCCGGCGCGCAGTGCCGAGACGGCCAAGCCGTGGGCCAGCTGAACATGCCGGGCCATTTTGAGTTGCGCGCGCATGGGCAACTTCAAACCGGGCGCATGAATGCCCGTTCCATGCCCCAGTCCTATGAAGCATTGTGGTTCGTTGAAGGTCATCCAATCGCCGATGCGGTCGCCCAACCTTCCGGCCACGAGGCTGGCATAATCGGCAAACCACGCCGGCGAGTCGCGATGTCCCCATCCACCCTCGTCGAAAAGCACCGTGGGATAATCCCAGTGGAACAAAGTGCAAAACGGCCGGATGCCGGCCCCGAGCAGGCCGTCGACCAAACGCTCGTAAAAATCGAGCCCGCGGGCGTTGAGCTTTCCCCGTCCGCGGGGCAGCAGACGCGTCCAAGAAAGGGAAAACCGGTAAGCCTGCAGTCCCAGTTCTTTCATCAGCCGAATGTCCTCGCGGTATCGGTGGTAGTGATCGCACGCCATGCGGCCGGTATGCCCTTCCCATACCTTGCCGGGTGTGTCGGAAAAACGGTCCCACACGGTGGGCCCGCGCCCGGCCTCGTTCCAAGCACCCTCGATCTGGTAGGCCGCAGTGGCGGCGCCCCAGAGGAAATTCCGCGGAAAGGCGCGGCTCTTTTTCGGGGAACTCAAGACCGGTGCACGTCGGGGCCGATCTTGGCGGGACCGTGGCCGGTGGAACTCCGCAGGACGATCTGCGGTTCGACGCGGATATAGGTCGCGGGAAGGGACGGTTCCTGCAGGCGCTCCATGACGCGCTGCGCGGCAAGCCGGCCGAGCAGGCATTTGTCGAGGCGGACCGTGGTCAGGGCGGGCACGGACCCGCCAGCCCAGAAAATGTCGTCGAAACCGATGACCGACACATCCTGCGGCACGCGGCAGCGTCCGCCTGTCTGCAGCGCGGCAAGCAACCCCACTGCCATCTCGTCATTGAGGCAGAAGATGCCCGTAGGCATGGATTTTCCGCGAAGCAGCTGCTCGCCCGCTTTCATGCCGGACTCGCGGCTGAAGTCGCCGTGGATCCGCCGGATCGATGCGGCGGGAACTCCGCGCCCCGCCCAGTAGGAGAGCGCTGCGGCCTCGCGTTCCATGCTCGCCACCTGGTTGTCTCCCGTGATCAGGGCGAATTCCCGGTGGCCCATTTCGTAAAGGTGCGCCGCCGCAGCTTTGGCGCCGGCCGCGTTGTCGAAGCAGATCACATCCGCACTGCCGCTGCCCTCGGGCGCGTCGGCCACCACCGCAGGCGGACCTTGGCGGATGAGATGCCCGAGGATCGGCGGCGCGATCGGTCCGAGATAAATAACCGCATCGACATGCGCTTTGTGAACGAGACGGAAATAGTCGTCCTCCTTGCGGAGTTCACCGGCCGGAAGGATGACGAGGGCCGCGTGCTGCCGGCTGAGTTCGGTCTGTATCCCGGCCACGATTTCCAGGTGGTAAGGACCGAGCGATTCCTTGCGCAGCACATGGCCGACCAGGCCGACGTTGACCATTGATCTCTGCGTGCTGCGCTTTGTCGTCATGGTCGGGTCCGCGACGAAAGTCCCCTGCGCGGGGACGCTGTAGATGAGGCCCTCGGCGCGCAATTCGCCGAGCGCCTTGCGCACGGTGATCTTGTTGACGCCGTGCCGTTTGGCGAGTTCATCCATCGATGGCAAACGGGCGAGGGGAGCGAGTTTGCCTTCCGCGATTTCGCCGCGGATGCGTTCGGAAATCTGGCGGTAGAGGTATTGCTGGCGGGTTTTGCCCCGCTGCAAGTCGTGTGAGGAAGGCATCGCGTGGACAATAGAAACCAGCGTACAATCGGAGGCAACCCCGCAATGCCGCGACGCTACTCGGAAAGGAACGGCAGATTGGCCGTGCTCGCGCCTCCCTTTCCATCGCGCACCACGAGGAAAAGGCGGTAGCCGCCCTTCGGGGGAACAGTCACCGTGCATTCGGCTCCGTCCGAACGGACAGCCTCCGCGAACGTGAGCGGAACGCTTTCGGCGTCGCCTCCCTCCTTGACGTCCTTGCTCTCAGCCATGACGGTCCATTCGAACGCGAGCGTGTCTCCGTCACGGTCCGAGACTTCGGCTACGGCTTTGATCCGATCGCCCGCCTTGGCTTTGTCCGCCGGTTTTTCGAAGCGCAGCGATTCGATGTTCGGGCTGCGATTGGCCGGCCATTGTCCGGTCCATTGGCGCACGACCGCATCGACTGCCGGGAGTTTTTCGCCGGTGGGCAGAAGCATTCCATACCATGTGGGCGTGGTTTCTTGCTTGTTGCCCCACAAGAAAGCGTAGGTTCCGAGACACAGGCCTTCCTTGTTCTCCATCGCGCTTTGCAAGGTCGCGAGATATTGCGCGGCCTTTTCGTTGCCGGTCGGCTCAATGGGAGCGCCCCACGGTGTCTTGGGGACCTCCCAATGACCGGAAGGTCCGAACTCGGTGATGACGTAGGGCTTCTTCCAGCCGAGTCCTTCGAGTATCAGCCCCGTGCCGGCCGCGCCGCTGTAAGCGTTGATGCCGAGAATGTCGATCGACGGATAGTGCTCCATGATCTCGCGCACCTTGTTCTGGTCCGCCCCCGCGATGACCGTCATGACCGGATGATCCGGATCTTCCTCCTTCACGATTTTCGCGAGTTCCTCGAGTTCTTTCCAGACGCGCGCGGCTTCCGGTCGGCCGGGGAAAATTTCCGCCTCGTTGCCGAGTCCCCACACCAAAAGGCTGGGATGGTCTTTGTAGCGGCGCACGGCATCGCGCACTTTTTTCCTCTGCGTGCTGATCACATCCGGGTTGAGGTAGGAAAATCCGTGCCTCTCGTGCTCGACCCAGATGCCCGCGCAAAAAGTCATCCCGAGTTCCTCGATCTGCGAAAGGTTGGTTTTTCCCGAGGAATTGGTCTCCTCGAGCTGCTGGATACCCCAGAAGCGGACCGAGTTGGCCCCCAGTTCTTTGGCGAGGGCGAGTGAACCGGATCCTCCGACGCCGAGGATGCGGTAGGGTTTGCCGTTGCGCAGCAATTCCCAACCGTGCTCCGCGGACTGCCGCAGCTCGACTTTAGATCCGGTGGCCATGAGGGGTAGGGTGAGGCCCAGCAGGACAAGGATCACGGCGCTGGCCTTCTTGACGCAACCTGAATTGCACATAGGCTACCCTTTCATGAGAATACACGGCGCGTCGAACTTTTACCTTCTCTTGTTTGCAACGGTTGCCTTGCTCGCGCTGCCTGCCGTTGCGTCGGCGGAAGACGCCGCCCAAGCGCCGACACCGGCGGCGAGCGCGACCAACGGGCCGACACCCGCGCAGGAACCTGTTCCGGCCATGGCGAAAGACAGTTCTGCTGCCCTGGCTAGCGAGGCATGGTCGGCTTTGGATCACAAGGATTACGCCGCGGCACGCGTGGCGATCGGGCGCTGCCAATCCCTCTACGGTGCGCAGGCCGCGGAAATGCAGGGGAAACTGACGGCGCTGCCCGACAAGGATCACGCCCTCCAGCAATGGGCGCTCAACGATGTGGGCACGTGCACGTTTATCCTCGGCAAAGTCGCCGAGGCGGAAGGCAAGAAGGACGAAGCGATGGCCGCATACAAGACGGTCGTGGAAAAATATTCCTATTCCCAGTGCTGGGACAAACAAGGCTGGTTCTGGCAACCCGCCGTCGCGGCGAAGGAGAGGATCGCTTTCATCTCTCTCGACGCCGAGTAGAAGTCGTCCCGGTCGCGTGGCGACTTCCAGTCTTTCGCTGGACACGGCCGGTTTCAGGCGCGAATGTCCAGCATCACCCCCTTGAAACAGAAAAGAGACCACGGGAGGCCCTCTCCCAAGGTCGCGGTAGCATTCGCCTCGCTCGCGGTTGCTCTAATCCTTGCTCCCCCTGCGGCTTATGCGGCAGCAGCCGGCTTGCAGATCGCCCCGGAAACAGAAATATCGTGGACGCCCGCTTCGTCGAATACCTACCAAATCCAGTGGTCGCCAGACCCGGGCGATGGACCTTGGACGGACCTCGGTGCGCCGGTGCCCGGCAGCGGGTCCTCGCAGAGGACGCATGACGGCGCCCGTTCGAGGGTCTACCGCGTGATGGAAACGGTTCCGGCTTCGGGTGCCGTTACTGTTGTGTCCAATACCATTATCAATCCCGGCTTCGAGGCAGGCACCAACGGCTGGTCTCTCGGTTCGATCCATTCGGTCGTCGCATCGAACGCCCGCACCGGGACATCCGCGCTGCGCGGCTACATTCCCGGCGGTGCGGTTGGGGGGCAGTTGCTCAAAGAGGTTCCCGCCATCGTTCCTGGCAAAGCTTACACCCTGTCCTTCTGGGCCAACCAAACCAGTGCCGGTCCGTCTTACGTGCAGCAGTATAAGCTGGAATGGCTGGGGTCGAACAATGCGGTCATCAGCACCGCCACGGGAAACTGGGTCAATTTTTCCGGTGGGACCGGAGCCTACACAAAGACCACGACCTCCGCCTTCACCGCACCCGCCAACACCGCGTCCGCCCGCATCGTGTTCTACTTCGCCACCGGTGCGGTGGCGGGGGCGAAAGGCGAAGTATTGCTTGATGATGTGGCCCTCGAATATGAAGCGACCACCATCGGAGCCATACCCGCGCAGACGCGGCAAATTTCTTCGACGACCCGTCCCGTCATGAAACTCGAATGGCCCTCGGTCGCGGGGGTCTCCTACCTGGTCGAGGAAAATTCCTCGCTTCTTTCCGGAGGATGGTCCGCGGCTTCCGGTTCTCTCGTCGGCACCGGCGGAAATCTCTCGCACCGTGTCTCCGCCGAGGGAGGGCAGAAGTTCTTCCGCGTCAGTCGTCCGATTTTTCGCCCCGACGCCCCGCCCAACATCCGCCTCGTCCCAGCCGGCATCGCAGGTTCGATCAGTCTGGCGTGGGATGCCTCCACCACACCCGGAGTCACCGGCTACCGTGTTCTCTACGGCACCTCTGCAGCGGCCTTGGACCAGTCGGTGGAATTGAGTCTGGTCCAATCGGTCACCATCCCGGATCTCGTGGCAGGACAGACTTACTACCTCACTGTCGTCTCCGTTGCCGGCGATGTGACCGGTGTAGCCGGTGCGACTGTGCTTTCCTCGCCACCGGAGAGCGAGCCCGTGTTTCTCCCGCTCTTCAACGCCGCGACCCCGCAGCAGCCTGATCCGGTGATCGAGACGTCTAACGCCAAGATCACCTACATCTCCGACCGCGTGCGCGACCGCCACGCGCGGGAGGCGGCTTTCAACGCCTACGATCATTACCTGTCGTGGTATTGGGAGCAGCGGGTGAGCAACATCCAAATCATCGACCGGGTGGCGAAGGGAGGCACGACGATCACCTTCAACTACACCACGCAGGGCCTCTTGAATCCCGCCGAGTTCCGGACCTTCTTCGGCGGAGTGTCGGCCCTAGCCCAATACAACAACAATCAGATTGCCACTCTTGTTTCGACCAATTCTTCCGCCACGCCGGGCGAAACAGATTACAACTACAGCGCGACGATCAGCCAGAACGCCAATGCCGGCAACCGCGCCTTGCAGCTCGGTGACCGCATGGAGTTCGAGATCAGCTATTTTCTTGCCGCGCCCCGCCACGGCCGCCTCAACTACTACGGCACGACAATGCTGTATATCGCGGGTCAAGGTGTCGTGCCTTGGGCGCAGGCGAACGACTTGGGCTTGACGGGCGGCATCGTGGGGGGAGTCAACCAAACCCTCGACTCACATCCTTTGCCGAGCGAAGCCTGGCTCGGGGGGCTTACCACCTTGCCCTACCAATACTCGAACGAGCCGGAGCACCGATTCAAACAAATGGCGGGAAACATCACGCCGTCCAACGGCCAGCCCTTCATGCTCGGTCGCCGCTTGCACCATACCGACTTCCGGAACGGAGAGCACTCCGAAGCGGGCAACCCAGTTTTTGCCGAACAGATCGGAAAAGTCGGACCCAAGTTCGTGTCCAGCAGTTGTGTCGCCTGCCATGTGAACAACGGACGCTCCATTCTTCCCGCGGTCGGAGCCACGCTCGACCAGGCCGTGGTCAAGGTCGGTGTTTCGGCCGACGGTGCGCCGCATCCTGTTCTCGGCGAGCAACTCCAACCTTATTCGACTGGCGGTGCGCCCGAAGCAGGCGTCGTGCTCGCCGGCTTCACGACCGGGAACGGAACCTACGGCGACGGCACCCCTTACTCGCTGCGCAAGCCGCAGTTGCAATTCTCCGGAGTCACTCCCTCGCATTATTCGCTCCGGACAGCTCCGGCTTTGGTCGGTCTCGGATTGCTCGAAGCAGTGCCGGAAAGCGCGATCATTGCCTTGGCTGATCCGGACGATGCCAATGGCGACGGCATTTCCGGTCGGGCCCACTACGTTCCGGATCCGACCAATTCCCTCATCCTCCGTTTGGGCAAGTTCACCCCAAAGGCCAACCAGTCCACCGTGCTTCACCAGATCGCCTACGCGTTCAACCGCGACATGGGGGTGGCCAGTGCGCTCTTCCCCGTCCTCGACGGCGAAAGCTCGCCGCGCCCATCCGAAGTCAGTGCGGAGGAACTGGACGTGATGAACCGCTATGCGTCTCTGCTTGGCGTGGGGGCGCAGCGTGACATTCGTGATACGGAGGTGATCCGCGGCCGACAACTTTTCACTTCAGCCTCCTGCGTGGCTTGCCACACTCCGAGCTTTACCACCAGTGCATACCATCCGATGGGCGAGTTGCGCAGCCAGACCATCCGTCCTTACACCGATCTGCTTCTCCACGACATGGGTCCCGGCTTGGCTGACAACATGGGTGATGAGGGCGCAACGGGTTCGGAGTGGCGCACCGCACCGCTCTGGAATATCGGACTCAGCGCAGGCGTCAGCGGCGGCGAAGGCTACCTCCACGACGGCCGGGCTCGGAGCATCGAAGAAGCGATTCTGTGGCACGGCGGCGAGGCGGAGCAGGCCAAGGAAAACTTCCGCACGATGCCCGCCGCCGATCGCGCGGCGATTTTGAAATTTATCCGTTCGCTTTGACGCGCAGAGTTGCGGGCGAAGTTACGTTGTCAGCGGATGGCCCAGCGGAGTTTGGCCGAAGTCGAGCGCGGGTTGTCGTGGCGTTCGGCCGTGGAGGCGCGGATCACGCGGCGCGCAACTTCCTGGTAAATGCCTTCACGGTGGGCCTCCTGAAAAGCTTTCTTCACCCGGCGGTCTTCGCCGGAGTGAAACGTGAGGATGGCGACGCGTCCGCCAGGACTAAGACACCGGGGCAGCGCGCGGAGGAGGGAATCTAAAGCGGAAAATTCTTCGTTCACCTCGATGCGGATCGCTTGGAAGACGCGGCGCACGGAAAGTTCGCGATCTTCGCTCGCGACACCGGGCAAGGCAGTGCGGACCGCCGCCGCGAGATCGGTGGTGAGGAGGAAGGAACGTCCCGCTAGAACTTCGGCCAAGCGTGCTGCATGCGGTTCGTCCGAATTGTCAGCTAGGATGGCTTCGAGTTTCTCGCGAGAAATTTTGGCCAGCCACTGGGCGGCGGAAATCCCGCGCGACGGATTCATGCGCATGTCGAGAGGACCCGGTGTTTTGGTTGAGAATCCGCGGTCCGGATTGTCCAACTGCATGGACGAAACGCCAAGGTCGGCGAGGATGACGTCCGCCCCGTTGCGCCCGAGCGCGGCCAATGCGGCAGGAAGGCCGGCGAAGTTGGATTTCTTTACGGTGAGCGCATCGGACCCGAAACCCTCAGCGCGCAGTTGTTCTTCGGTGCGGGCGATTTCTAAGGGATCGACATCTAGGCCGAGCAGTTGTCCGCCGGGTGCAATCTGCTCGAGCAGCGCGCGCGTGTGTCCGCCGTGTCCGAGCGTGCAGTCGACGGCGAAGTTTCCCGGAGCAGGACGTAATAACTCGAGGATTTCGTCCACCATGATGGGCACATGTGAGCCGGCGGGTGTTTTGCCCGAGGCGAGGACTTTGGCCACGGTCTCGGGATGACTCGCGGGGTCGAGTTCTTTGTATTTGTCCTCGAAGCGACGCGGATTTTTTCCCGGATAGCGGGGGCGACGGCGATGTTCCTGCGACGGAGTGTGGTCGTCCATCGCTCAGACCGTTGCGGTCAGGCTTCCCGCGAGTTGCTCCCATTCCGCGTTGGCTTGTTCCAGTTCGTCGGTCACATCGGCCAATTCGCGGTGAAGCGGGAAGGAGGAGGAATCGTTGGGTGCGGATTCGAGGATGGCGGCAAGTTCGCGCTGGCGTGTTTCGAGCGCGACGATGCGATCTTCCAATTCCTTGTGGCGCGATTCCGCC
>JBEDBL010000087.1:0-10557 GCA_041177245.1 Verrucomicrobiota bacterium | reverse complement strand
ATCCAACCCACCGCAAAATCCGGTCGCGACCGCCCCGGCCCAAAATTCCCAACCCGCCCTGAAAACCTCCTCACGCCCAACCGCTATAAATTACCCAGAAATACCACATTTCTACGTTTGGCAAAAAGTAGAAATGTGACGCATTTTACTCTGTTTCGGCACGAATCCGGAAGGCTTTTACCCGCAACCGCAGCCACCCCCGCAACAATGACCGCCGGCGGTCGGGCCTGGAGCAGGCGAGGTGCTCTTTGTCGAAGTCATGAGGCCGAATCCGCCGGTGATGATCCGCCGGATCGGTTCACCTGTTTCCGGGTGATTAGTGAACGCCGCATCTTTCATGCTCTGGCGGATTTCGTAAGTCCGCGCGGGCTCCCCCTCTTTGGACGGAATCGTTTCGTAGATGTAAACAGCCATGGGGAAAATTTTACCTGAACGCGCGATCAAGCAAACGGTTTTCGGACCACTCGTCGCTTTACCGCACCTGCCAATCGACCGGAATCTTCATTTTCTCCATCCGCGAAATTATTCCGTCCGCCACTTGCTCGCGCAGTTGCGGCGGGAGTTTGCCGATCCGCCTACGAATTTCCCGGCCGGTTTTTCCACCGTCGGCGGCAGTTGCTTTGAGCGCATAAAGCAAAGCGCCCATGCAATGGTCGGCGCAATGCGCTGTACCCGCAGCCTGTCCCGCGGCGCGCGCGGCGGCGATGGCCCGCGGTTCGTCGGCCTCCCTCGCCGCGGCGTGGGCGGCGAGCGAGGCTTTCATCGCCGCACCGGTCTTCACCTCACCCGCGGCCCAAGAGCGAAGAATTCCAATCGCCAGTGCCGGACGCTTGTCTTTGCTCCTTTGCTCGAAAAAGGGAAGGACCCGCTCGGCGCAATCTGCCGCCCAACGAGCAAGCAATGCGTGGTTATCGCGGTCGAGCGGACCGCCGCGATGCACTGCCACGAAACGCCGGTCCCTGCTGCTCATCGCCACTCGTGCTTCGGATAGCGCCGCGCGTATTCGGGACGGATTTGCGGATACGTATTCTTCCAGAAGCTACCCATGTCGTCGGTCACCTGAATCGGGCGCTGGTTGGGGGCGAGAATTTCGATACGCACGCGCTGGCGTCCGTCAGCCACGGTGAGCGGCGCCTCAACCCCGTAAAGATCCTGCACGCGGGCGGACATGACCGGCGCTTGGCCCTCCGTATAAACCACGCGCGCGTTGCGACCGCCGGGAAGTTTGATTTTGTCCGGCGCATAAGCATCGAGCGCGGCGAGTTGCGGAGCGGACAACCATCCGCGCAGCACCGGCCACGGGTCTTTGTCCTTGAGCGCGCGATAATTGGTCACGCCCTGCGCGAGTTGCTCGAAGAGAAAGCGTTTTTCCTCGGCACCGATGCGCGGCAATTCCAGTTCCGGCATCCATCCCGCGAGGCAATTGAGCCGCGCGATCCACTGCTCGATCGTTTCGTTCCACAACGGCAGGGACAAATCACCCGCAGCGATCTTCTCCGCAAAGATTTTCGCCGCCGCCCCAGGATCCGGTTCGCCGCCCGGACCGGATCGCAGGATCAAGTCGCGGAATTTGGTCACGCGACGCGCAGTCACCCCGCGCGTCACCGGATCGAACATGGTCGCAGTTTCGTCCGAGAATTCCCCCGGAAACATTTCCTGCAGCCACTCTTCGCGCACCGGCGAGGCCAGGGTGAGTAAAGTTTGCACATCGCCTTCGCGTCCGCCGATCTCCGTGATTTCGCCGGCCACGAGAAGTTCGCTCGTCACCACACTGTCGCGCGCCAAGGTGCCGCGGCGTCCGTGGACCAAATC
Organism: Verrucomicrobiota bacterium; assembly: GCA_041177245.1. Lineage (GTDB taxonomy): Bacteria > Verrucomicrobiota > Verrucomicrobiia > Chthoniobacterales > JACTMZ01 > JACTMZ01. The sequence goes on along the minus strand of JBEDBL010000087.1, from coordinate 8,745 downwards.
GCAGCGCAGCGTGCCGCGATCGAGGCGTTTGGCCAGATGATCGGGAAATGCGGCGAGCATGCACTTTTCCATCGAATGCTCGGGCGGTGGTTCGTCGGTGAGATTGAGTCCCTCACCGTGCGCGATGTCGGCGAATTTGTCGGCGAGCTGAGCCGATTGTCGCGCCGACTGCATGTGGATGCCCAAGGCACGACCGCGCGCCGGATCAAAATTCGATTTGCACGCCACGGAGAAAGCGCGCAACTGGACTAGGACATCCGACTCCGCCCCATCGCGCAGCATTTCGTCGCGACGTTTGTCCATGTCACGCGAGGTGCTCTTGACGAGCAACCCGCGTCCTTGGGTCAAGGCAGCGAGCAGACAGGCGGCCTTGACACATCCAAGTCTCTCCGCCTCCAGCAGCAATCGCGCGTAACGCGGATGCACAGGAAAGGCCAACATTTGACGCCCGAGCGCAGTGATGACGCCGTTGTGATCCAGGGCGCCCAGATCCTCGAGCAATTCCGTCGCGCGTTGCAGCGCACGCGGTTCGGGCGGTTCCAGCCAGCGGAACTTCTGCAGATCCCCCACTCCGGCCGCTTTGAGCGAAAGCACGACTTCGGCCAGATCGAGGCGTTTGACTTCCGGTAACTCGGATGCGGCGCGTTGCTCGTGATCTTTGCTCATCCACAACCGCACGCAGCGTCCGGGAGCGGTGCGTCCGGCGCGTCCTGCCCGCTGATCAGCCGAGGCACGGCTGATTTTTTCGACGAGCAGTGTATTGATCCCTCGCCGTGCATCATGGCACGCGATGCGGGCCAGACCGCTGTCGACCACGAGAGTCACTCCCTCGATAGTTAGTGACGTCTCCGCCACATTGGTCGAAACGATAATCTTGCGTCCACCGCTGGGCGAAACGGCCTCGTCTTGCTCTCGCGGCGGCATTTCTCCGTGCAAGGCGAAAACGGCAAAATCGCGCAGGGCAGAAGTCGCGCGGATTTCAGAAATGGTCCGCTGGATTTCATAAGCGCCGGGCATGAAGACCAACGCATGACCGGATTCCGGCGCGTGTTCCGAAAGCGCCTCCGCCGCAAGTTCCCAAGGTGGCGTGTCGCCGGGCGAGCGTTCGAGATGACGGACCTCGACCGGAAAAGTGCGGCCCGCCGATTCGAGCACTTCGCACGGCGCGAGATATTTTTCCAACTCGCCCACCTCCAACGTGGCCGACATGACGATCAACTTGAGATCAGGCCGCGCGGATTCCTGCAGATCAAGCGAGCGGGCCAAAGTGATGTCGCCGTAAAGGTGACGCTCGTGGAATTCGTCGAAGACAATGGCTGCGACCCCGCGCAATTCCGGATCGCCGATCATGCGCCGCAGGAGAATGCCTTCGGTCACGTAAAGGATGCGCGTCTTGGCCGTGGATTTTCCCTCCATGCGGACTTGGTATCCGACGGTCTGGCCCAAAGCTTCACCGCGCTCCTGCGCCACGCGGCCTGCGAGCATGCGCGCGGCCATGCGGCGGGGTTGCAGGACGACGGATCTGACCCGGACCCGTGACCACACGGTCGAGCAGCATCTGCGGAACTTGCGTGGATTTGCCCGATCCGGTCGGGGCGCGGAGAATCAAACGCGATTGGGCTTTCGCCGCCTCGACGATGCGGTCCTCAATCTCGTAAATGGGCAATTGCCTCGGATCCACCGCGACAATCTGCCTGCACCGAAGAGAAGGGGCAATGCGGACGCGATTGCCATACTCATTCGCAATGAATAAATTTGTGGTGTGCAAGTGGGGATCAAAGAGGCGAGAGCCAAGCTTTCCGCCCTGATACGCACGGTCGAGTGCGGCACCACAGTAATCGTAACCCGTCGCGGTCGGACAGTTGCCATCATGGTTCCTTTAGCCAAGGCACATCGACGCACCCGTATTGGTGGACTCGCCGGACGACCATTCCGGATGGGTAAGGGCTTCGATCGCATCACCTCGAGCGATCGTCTAGCCGACGAGTTCGGCGTGGCGCGCGGTTGGTAGTCGGCGATGTCCACCGTCCGCCAAGCTTTGCAATCCGCGATCGATGAAAACGGCGGGGCGATTCCGTTCGATACCTTCATGGCGATCGCGCTGCATCACCCGCAGGATGGCTATTACACGCGGAATATCCGGACGATCGGGAGTCGGGGGGACTTCACCACGGTTCCGCAACTGACTCCGGCGTTGGGCGAGGCGATCGGACGATGGCTGCAAGGGGAGGCAGAGCGACGCGGTTGGAAGCGGTTCAGCGTAATCGAATGCGGTCCGGGCTCCGGCGCATTGGCTTCGGCCGTGATGAAAAGCTTCGGGTGGCTGGGGCAGCGGAGGGTAGATCTGCATTTGGTCGAAACATCGGACCCTCTGCGCGCAGAGCAACAGAAGCGCGTGCGCGGCACATGGCATTCGACGGTCGGGGAGGCGCTAGTCGCGTGCGAAGGCCGTGCGCTGATCTACCACAATGAGTTCTTTGATGCCTCTCCCTGCCGCGTGTTTCGCAAAGAAAACGACGGCTGGACCGAACTGCATCTCAAAGTGATCGAGGGAAAACTGCAGGAAGTTTTTCTCCCGCTCACGCGTCCCCTGTCCGCTTCGACCGCTTTTGCGCGCGATTGGACCGCGGGACAGAGAGTCGAAGTCTTCGAGTCCGTCCGCGACTGGATGCGCGGCATCGCGGCGTCATGGAAGTCGGGCGCGATGCTGGTCGTGGATTACGGTGAAAAGACAGATGCAATTTATCACCGTCGTCCGACAGGAACCTTGCGCGCTTACCGCGGACAACAACGCCTGACCGGCGACGAGGTTTACGAATTGCCCGGGCGTCAGGACATCACAGCCGATGTGAATTTCGACGATCTGGCGATGTGGGCGCAGGAGTTTGGATGGGAAGCTGACGGAATCAAATCGCTCGGCGCCATCGCTCTGAACGCACCCGGAGCACAGGCGTTCCATTGCCTAACGATAGCCCAAGGTTGAGCAGACAACTTGATCTGGTTCATGCACCCGTGTATCATGCGTGCATGAAGACGATTACTCTGTCGGAGGAGGCCTATCAGCGGCTGAAATCCTGGAAAACGGATCCCTCGGAATCCTTCTCCAAGGTGGTGCTGAAGGCCGTGCCGAAGAGGGGCACGGCGGAGGACATGGACGAGGCTTTTGATCAGCTACCCAAATTGACCCGCCGCCAAGCGGAGGCCATCGAAGCGGAAGCCGGATGGGCCAATGACTGGCGAAGCTGCCCCGATCCGTGGGCCACACCTTCAGTCAACGCACCGGCCCGATGATCGCGATCGACCGCCTCCTCGACACCAACTTTCTTATTTCGCGCTGGCGCGAAGGCCGGAGTTCTCCAGCCGCCAAATGGTTGCGCGACAACGCAGACCTCGCCGTTGGTCTGCCGTGGATCGTCAAAGGCGAATTCCTCCGCGGCGCGGCCGTGGCCGGCCATCAACCCGGCGCGGTGCGCACCTTCCTCGACCGCTTTCCCGCGATCTGGCCGGACAACACAACGCTCGAAATCTACGCCTCGCAGTTCGCCCGTTTGCGCGCCGCCAACACTCTGCCCGGACCGCACGACTTGTGGATCGCGGCCACCGCGCTGCAATTCGACATTCCACTGGTCACGCGCAACACCGCGCAGTTTGCCCGCATCGAAGGAATCCGATTGGAGAGTTACTGAGCAACTCGGAGTCGCAACAACGAGGCGAGGACAGCCAGCCCTCCCCTCTCATTCCCTCAACGCTGAACCCTCAACTACCCTCAAATCCCTTCCGCCTTCTCGCCCAACTCGCGGCGAATGAAGGTGCGGTTGATCGCGTTCAAGTAGGCGCGCGCGCTGGCTTCGATCACGTCGGTGCTGGCGCCTTTGCCGGTGATGAGGCGTCCGTCGCCGAAGTCGACCTTCAAGGTTACTTCGCCGAGGGCGTCGTGGCCCTGCGTGACGGCTTGAACGTTGTATTCGAGAAGATTTCCCGAACGGTTGGCCACCACATCGATGGCGCGCATGGCGGCATCGACCGCACCATTGCCGTCGGCTTCGGCCTCCTTGGTCGTTCCCTCGCGCACGAGGGAAACTTTAGCGTGCGGTTTTTGGCCCGAGACGACGGCGACTTCTAGAGTTTGCAACTGCCAACCCTCGGCCTGCGGCATCATCGAGTCGTCGACAATGGCGGACAGATCGTCGTCGTAGACGAATTTCTTTTTGTCGCCGATGTCTTTGAAGCGTGTGAAGACGGAACCGATTTCCTCATCGCTCAATTTGAACCCGAGATGTTCGAGGCGCGCGGCCATGGCGTGGCGTCCGCTGTGTTTGGTCAGGGGCAACTCGGTGCCGCCCCAACCCACTTCGACAGGGTCCATGATCTCGTAGGTCTCGCGCATCTTGAGCATGCCGTCCTGGTGGATGCCCGAGCTGTGGGCGAAGGCGTTTTCGCCGACGATCGCCTTGCTCCGCTGCACATGCAGCCCGCTCATGCGGCTGACGATGCGCGAGGTTTTCAAAATTTCCCGCGTGTGCACTTCGGAGTGCAGCTTACCGAAGAAGTCGGCGCGCGTTTTCAAAGCCATGACAACTTCTTCCAGCGCGGCATTGCCGGCGCGTTCGCCGATGCCGTTGATCGTGCCTTCCACCTGCCGCGCCCCGGCCTGCACGGCGGCGAGCGAGTTGGCCACGGCCAACCCGAGGTCGTTGTGGCAATGCACGCTGATGATGGCGTCATCGATGTTACGGACGTTGTCCTTCAAATATTTGATCAGCGCGGCGTATTCCTCAGGCACGGCGAAGCCGACCGTGTCGGGAATGTTGACCGTGGTCGCGCCAGCCGCGATGACTGTCTCAACGACCTGCGCGAGAAATTCCGGTTCGGTGCGCGAAGCGTCCTCGGGCGAGAACTCGACATCCTTGCAATGCGACTTGGCCAGCCTGGTGCCATCGGCGGCGAGGCGCAGGATTTCCTCGTGCGCCTTTTTCAATTTGTGCTCGCGGTGGATTTTCGAAGTGGCGAGAAAAACGTGGATGCGTCCGCGTTCGCCGGCCGGTTTGACCGCGGCGGCGGCCGCTTCGATATCCTTCGTCACGCAACGGGCCAGTCCGGCGATAATCGGTCCTTTGACCTCCGTAGCGATGCGCTGCACCGCCTCGAAATCGCCCTCGCTGATCACGGGGAACCCTGCCTCGATGACATCGACATTGAGCCGCTCGAGCTGGCGGGCGACCTCCATTTTCTCACGCAAATTCATCGACGCCCCGGGGCATTGCTCCCCGTCGCGCAGCGTGGTGTCGAAAATGATAACTTTGTCGGACATCGAAAACGAAAGCCTATCATGATCTCCCCGGACTAGGCGAGTGCTGCGCAAAAACAGGTGAATGCCATTGACTCGCGCACGGAGGGGAATGAGAACACTGACTTCTGAAACCCCAGAGCACATGAGCGCCCCCACCTCCCCCGAACCCGTCCAATTGATCTCCGGAACACCCTGCTGACCAAAACTCCCGAAGAAGGCCGACAACTCGCCATGAAGATGGCGCGCCTCATCATCAAAGCCATGCAACCCGACGCCGCAGTGCGCGAAAGATTGCGCCCCGTCTACGCCGAAGATCCCGCCATGCTCATCGCCATAGGGCAAACCGTGGCGCAGGAATTTGCGACCATCGCCGCGGCCAACAACTACTGGCGCTGAAAGGCGCCGCGACCGATCGGTGCGGAGGCCTAGGGGAGAGACTTGACGACCGACTGCGCGCGCGTCAGGGATTGGAAACCAAGGTCTGACATGGCAGCCATTCCGTTGCCCGACCTTCCCCAGCCGTTCCAGGCGACCTCCGGCTGCACGTCGTTGCACCAGTTGAAATAGACGGTGCCCGACTGAGCCTCTTCGAGGATACGTTCCTGCAGCGCGGGATCATGGGTGAAGACCGCTGTGGTCAATCCGAACAGCGGGTGGTTGATCATGCGCAGAGCTTCGTCATCATCGGCAACCACAGCCACCGGAAGAATCGGTCCGAAGGTCTCTTCCTGCATGATGCGCATCTGCGTGTTCGCCCCGGTAAGAAGAGTGGGACGGAGAAAAGTGAAGCCGTCTTTTTCAAACGTGTCGCCGCCGGTCTCGATGCGGGCGCCCGAGGCGACAGCATCCTTGACCAGCTCCGTAAGGCGATCGATGGCTGCGGGCCCGCCGTAGAGCGGTCCCATCTCGGTCTGCGGGTCGTGCGGATTCCCGCAAACCGCCGCCCCCATCAATGTTCTGGCCTCGGCCAAGAAAGGTTCGGCAATGGCGCGATGCAGAAAAAGGCGCTTGGTGGAGCAGCACGACTGGCCGGAGTTGTGCAACCGCCCCGTGGAGACCAGCATCCGCGCCGCGGCGACAGGATCCGCATCGGCCGCCACATAGGCCGCATCGCTGCCGCCCAGTTCGAGGGAAACCTGAAGGAAGGCCTCGCGCAATTTCGGATCGGCCGTGCGTTGCGCGGCGAGCCTCGTTATGGATGCGCCACCGGCAACGGATCCGGTGAAGACGATGTGGTCGATGGAAGATTCGAGAATGACGCGGTCCGAGGTGGGGATGTTTATGGACAACTGCTGGCACAAGCCGCTGATCCCGCCCATGGAATCGAAGATGCGCTGGAAAAGCTCGCCGACCGAAGGGGTATTTTCGTGCTTGAGCACGACCGCGTTGCCCGCGAGCAGCGCCGGACCGATGCTGTTCAGCGCGGTGAAGAACGGGTAATTCCACGGCGCTATGGTGTAAATCACGCCCTTCGGGACGCGACGGATGCGGAACTCGAAGTCTTTGCCTCCTGCGGAAATGTTCCGTTCAGCCAGCGCCTCCTCGGCAAGATCGGCCAACCGCCGGAGCTTGGCCATTCCTCCGGCCAGTTCCTGGCGCGCCTGGGTGACGGGTTTGAACATCTCGTCGGAGATGCGTGAAGCGTAGCGATCCAAGTCCGGTTCGATCGCGTCGAGCGCTTGCAGAAACAGCCGTTGCCGTGTCTTGAAGGGGATCTTCGCCCATGCCTGCTGCGCGACGCGGGCATTCATGATCTTGGCGTTGGCAGACTCGAACGTTTCGAGCGCGTATTCGGCCATGACTGCGCCGGTGTAGGGATTTTTCAACCGGTTGACCGGGAGTTCACTACCGAGCGATGCGGCATTTCGGGGGTTATGTGCGGGCATGAAAATGGTGCGTGTTCGTGTTAATTCGTGATGAGGTTTGGAGGGGCCGGCCCGCGAACTCCAGCGTGAAGATACTCTTAGTAGGTCCGCAGCTTATTGCAGCAAACAAAAACCATCCCCCGTTGCTGGAAAGTCCCCGGACAGAAAGAGCACTCTCAAGACACAGACGGCGTTTGCCGCAGCTGCATCGGGCGCAGCGCACAGCCTCGAAAGTTGGCTTCGCCCCCTTTGCCCCTCGACAAAGACGACCGCGGCGCACAACGTTCTCCGATTGACTGCTCCCTCCAACAAATCGGGGTTCATGACGCGCCGCCAAGCGATACTCGGCGGCGCGGCAGCGGCCGTCGCTGTGGCCGCCGGACGGCGCGTCCAGGCGTCCGACCAAGCTCACTAATCAAACCACCAAGTATCCATGCCAATTCAGTCGAAAACGGAACCCGCAAAAATTGCCGCTGGTGAATGGCTCACTCCGGGGCGGGCGCTGCGCGGTCTGCTTGAAGGAAAGACTTTGGATACCGGCATTACGCTGATTCGTTACGTTACCGACGTGGTCGGCGAAGGCCCGACGCTCCACGTTCATCCATACGACGAAATTTTCACGATTACCGAAGGCCGTGCTCGATTCACGGTCGGCGAGAGGACAATCGATGCTGAAACCGGAGACGTGGTCTTGGGTCCGGCCAACATCCCGCACGGCTATCAGAATCTCGGGCCGGGACGGCTTGATACATTGGATATCCATCTCAGTCCCGAGTGGATTCAGTTCAATCTGGCCGGAGCGTGGGATAAGGCGAGCGTTCTCATTTCCGCGGAGTCAAAAGTAGAAGGCGGCACGAAGGCGTCCAAATAAATTCGACCGCGACGCTTAACCAGGGCGGCGCAATCGACGACATCCGCGGGACATTCAGGTCCGATCTACAACGGCGAGCCGACCATGCTTTTCGACGATCTAGCGAAGCTGACCGACGGTCATCCCGACGCGTGCAGCTACCGGCGGCGGTTCGGCCTGCTTAGTGCGGCGACCAACACCGCGATGGAGAGCGAGCTTTCGAACATCCTGGTGCAAAACCGCGAAAACGGCTTCACCACGCCGGCCGGCTCCTGCGGGAGTTTTGATTTCTCCTCGGGAGAAACTTCCGGCAACATACACTATCATGAAAAATACCCTCCTCGCCGCTGCTGCTGCCGCGGCGCTCGTCACCACGACACTTCACTCCTCCACAGCGGACAATGCCGCGGAACAACTTGAGGTCGTCTCCACCGCGATGAACTCCATCCCGAACATCATCTTCTACAAAGACATTGGTGGCGTTTACCGCGGCGGCAACAGCGCGTGGGCCGCTTTGGCCGGCAAGCCGCTCGACCAACTCATCGGCAAAACGGACTTCGATCTTTTCCCCACCGATGTCGCCAAATCTTTCCAGTCTTACGACAAAGCGATGCTTGAAACCGGCAAAGCCCGCCGCAACGAGGAGTGGCTGACTTATCCGGACGGTCGCAAAGTCTACGTGGAGACGCTAAAGACGCCGTGGCTCGGCAAGGACGGTAAAGTCTTGGGTGTGCTTGGCG
>JBEDBL010000086.1:0-10595 GCA_041177245.1 Verrucomicrobiota bacterium | reverse complement strand
GTCGTATCGCGAGAAAAAGTCCGAGCGCGTCCGTTGGGCGAAACTGTGTTCGTGCTGAGGCTGCCCGCGTAAACCTTGTTCACCGCGGCGGGTGTCGCGGCGAAGCGCTCTGACTTGAAAACGGCCCGCACGGCGGGCGCACGCGTTTGCTGGAACACCCACGTCCAAAGATCTGAGATGGCATATTGATCGCGCCAGATGATATGTGCTTTGGCCGGATAAAAGGTGAGGAAGAGTTTCGCGGAAACATTCCTTGTTTGTCCGGGCTGCCAATCCCAACCGATGCCGTCATAGCTGACGGTCCGCATCGCATCGATTTCCTCGTTCGTGGCCGGAATGAAAGCAGGGCTTGCGCTGTAGTTGATCGTCGTGACAGGTGCGGTCGTGGCTTGGTTGCCGACCTTTTCATAACCCGCCCCACTGAACGTATAGAGGAGATCGTACAACTTGATCGCACGATTCGGATTGTCTGCGGCGTCGTTGTAACAAGTCGCTCCCGCGATATAGTTGACCCACTGAATCGTCGGGATGGATCCAATCGTCTGATCCCCATACGAATGAAAAGCCCAAGTCGGTAGATTGGCCATGCGAATTCCTTTTGTCGCTGTCGGGGAGCCGCCCCCGCCACAAAGGGGGAACAGGGCCGCCAAGCGAGACGCGCAGGTTACGCCGCTAATTCGGTCGCCGGCATAAGCCCACGCGCCCATGCCTCCCCAACTGTGGCCGGTCAGGTAGACGCGATTCGTGTCTACGTTATAGCGCCCCAAAGCATAAGTGAGGAAGGCGTCCACATTGTTCCAACCGCCCGCGTTGCTGTCCGCCTGCGGTTGAAGCACTAACGCCGGGAGCTTGAGGCCGTCCATGAGGATGGCCATCTGCACCCCTTCGATCGCTTGGTCTAGATTTTTGACTTGGACTTCCCCCGTGGTCGTATCGAAACCCGGTTGTCCACCGTTCCCATGCAGTGAGATAACCAGCGGCCATTTCTTCACCGCGTTGTCCGGGTCGTAACCACCGGGCAGGTATTCATTGTAACCGTAAGGTGCGGATGAAGTATAAAGCGGAACTGGAGTGATGGTGCCGGGGGCGCCATAAACCTTTCCGTTTTTGACCGAGACATTCGTCGCTGCTGTGGTTTTGGTATTGCCAAGGTTATCCGTGGACTTGGCCGTGATGCTGTAATTCCCCGCACCGACATTGGGCACAGTAAGGGTGTAAACCAAACCGTTCAGACTACCGGTCCCCAGCAAGGTGGCGCCGCTGAAGAACTCGACCTTTTGAATTCCATCGGGGTCCGAGGCAAAGGCCTTCAATTGAAGCGTCGCCGGCGCCAGAAACTGTGAACCTTCGAGCAGGCTGACGAGGTAGAGTTTCACCGTGACCTGCGCTTGCGCGGCGGTGAAGCACCCGAGAAAGAGTGTGCTCGCACCCGCCCCGAGGATCGTTTTGCGGATGCTCATCTTGTTGGAGTGGAGTTGGATGGTCGGCGGGAGAAAAGCAGCAGTGGTTACTCCGATTCCTCTCCGTCGACCGGCGGATTCTTTTTGCTTTTTTTCTCGTTCCCGGGCTTGCCGGTTTTCTCGGCTTTCGCCGACACCGGCGGCTCGCTGGACACCTTGTAATCGGTCGGCGGCAACAGGACGGGCGCATCCAGCTTGCCACGATGGACTTCGATCAGGCTGAAGATGTCATCCTTGTCGTCCGCGTTGACCAGAGCGAGATCGGAGCCTTTGGTTCCACCATGGCCGAAGACGGCGTCGTCCAGCGTGACCACCTCATGGTGCCACTGCTTGTCGCCCTTTCCCGTGACGGTCAGCGCCGTCTTCATCTCCGCACCGCCGGCATCGTATTCCAGTTTCCAAGTCGAACCCGGCGTTGCGTCATACCAAACGACGGTCACCGTCATCACCTTCGGTGCGCTGCCTTCGGAAAAGCCCTCGTGCAGCTTGAAATACATGGCGTCCTTGCCCGAGGCGTGCTCGAAGCCGCGCGCAAAGCGGGAGTAAATCGATGAGGTCTTGGTGATCGGACCACCCACGCGCCAGAGCGGAACAGAAGTGGCATCGGCGTCGATCTGGTAGAGGAAGCGTCCGTAGTTATCCGCCCAAATATCCCAGCCCACGTCATTGTAACCCTTTTGCGTGTCGCGCTGGCGAACTTGGTCCAGCAACAGCCCGTTTGTGTCATCCACCGCGGCTCCATACTTGGAATACGCGGCGCAGATTTTCAGCATGCGATCGATATTCTTGCGTTGGGCCGGTCCGAACTCCGCTTCGGAGTAGGCCTTGGTGTCGGCAGCATCCAATCCCTTGTGCAGGGCGCAGAAGGCATCCGTGGCGGTCTTTGGATAAATCTGTCCCGCATACTTGTTGAAAAAGTGGAAGGAGTAGTCGAAACCCTGCTCCTTGCATGCTTGCATGGCGCTTCTGGTGACATCCCAGACGCTTTGGCCGCCGTTCAACGCATTCACGGCCCCCCAATAAAAGCCGAGCGGCACGTTCAATTGATACCAAGGGTGTGTCCAAGTTTGATCCATCTCCGAGCGTCGGAAGAGAGTCAGCCCCTTGGGATCGAGAAGGTAGGGTGTCCACTGGTCATAGAGTGAACGCTCACCGGCCAGATGATGCCCGCGCGAGAGCGCTCCGTTCTTGATGCCGAAACTCCCCTGCACATTGTTGGTCACCCATTCCCACTCTTTGGCGAAGCCCTCTTGGGCTTCGACCGCGTCTTCATCCGAGCCGATGACCGGCCCGACGGCGTTGAAGAGCAGATCAATCTTCGGCTGATCGGCACTCCCTGCGAACGTCTTCACGAAAAGGTCGAATGTCTCCAGGCGGAAATCCCGCCACGCAGGAGAACTGCGGGACAAATCGTATTTGCCCTCTAAGGCTGTGCCTTTGTAGGGGGTTTCATCACCGGTGCAGCCGGTCTTGATCTGGATGAACGCGATGCGCTCCTGTTTTTCCCGGGGATAGCTGCGGATGTGCTTTCCGAACTCGTTGACGAGGCGGAAAAAATACTTTTTGTATTCGGGCGCCAGATAGTAGGGATAGCCATCCCACTTCCCTTTGTGCTTCTCCCTCTCGCCCTTGGTTCTCACCTTCGGCACGCCGTGGTCGTAAATCCATTTCGGCGCGTCGGGACCGACACTCAAGGATAGATAAACGAACTGGTTGTTCTGGGTGGCCTTCTCCATGACCTTGTCCAAAGCGCTCCAATCGAAAACTTCCGGCTCCGGCTCCACATCAACCCATCTCTGATCGAAGCTGAATCCCTTGATGAAGGGATACTCTTTGGGGTCGAACCTATCGCTGCGATCCCACACCCCGAAGGCGCTGGGCGGCGGGGCAGCATGAACCGACATAAAGGAACAGACGATCATCAGCCCGATGAGGAGGAGCGTTCGGTTCAAGCCGTTGGGTTTGCATTGAGTGGGTTTCATAAAATTTTTCGCAATGGTGTTGGATAGGTCGGACACGACTCACGCTGGACCGTTTACTTCTCATTGGCTGTTTCGCCCGATTTCTTTTTCTTTCTCTCTTTGCCGGATTTGCCCGCCTTGTCCGCTTTGGGCGGTCTCGGCGCTTCGTCGGGCACCTTGTAATTGGTCGGCGGCAACAGGACGGGCGCATCCAGCTTGCCGCGATGGACTTCGATTAGGCTGAAAATGTCGTCCTTGTCGTCCGCGTTGACCAGAGCCAGATCGGAACCTTTGGTTCCGCCGCGGCGAAAGACAGCGTCATTGAGCGTGACCGTTTCATGGTGCCACTGCTTGTCGCCTTTGCCCGTGACGGTCAACGCCGTCTTCATCGTTCCTTTACCCGCATCGTAATCCAGCTTCCAAGTCGAGCCCGGCGTTGCGTCATACCAGACGACGGTCACCGTCATCACCTTCGGGACGTTGCCTTCGGAGAAGCCCTCGTGCAGTTGGAAATACATGGCGTCCTTGCCCGAGGCGTGCTCGAAGCCGCGCGCAAAGCGGGAGTAAATCGATGAGGTCTTGGTGATCGGACCGCCCACGCGCCAGAGCGGAACAGACGTTGCATCGGCGTCGATCTGGTAGAGGAACCGCCCGTAATTGTCCGGCCAGATATCCCAGCCCACGTCGTTCAATCCGGTTTGCGTGTCGCGTTGCCGCACCTGTCCCAGCTTCAAACCGTTTTTGTCATCCACCGCCGCGCCATACTTCGAATACGCGGCAACAATCTTCTCCATTCGCTCGATGTTTTCGTGCGCGGCCTTGCCGAATGTGGCCTCCGGATAAGCCTTGGTATCGGCCGCATCCAATCCTTTGTGCAGAGCGCAGAAGGCATCCGTGGCCGTCTTCGGGTCGGTTTGTCCGGCGTAGCGGTTGAAGAAATAGAAGGCGTAGTCGAAGCCCTGTTCCTTGCACGCTTCCATGGCGCTAGAAGTGATGTCCCAGATGCTTTGCCCGTTTTGCAGACCCGTGAGGGCGCCCCAGTAGAAGTTGAGCGGCCGGTTCACATAATACATGGCCCGTTGCCAAGTCTGGTCCATTTCCGACCGGGCAAACAAAGGAGTGCCCTGTGCGGCGATGAGTCGGGGCTGCCAAGTCTGGATTTTGGTCCTCTCCCCGCTCAAGTGGTGACCGCGCCCGCTGCCGGCAATCTTGATCCCGACTCCGCCCTTGGCATTGTCAGTGACCCACTTCCACTCTTCGGAAAATCCGCGCCCGCCACCTTCATCGCTATCCGGTTCGACGTTGTTGAACATCAGGGCGATCTGGGGTTGGTCGGAACCGCCCTGGAATGTCTTCACAAACAGATCAAACTGCCACAGTCGGAAGGCCTGCCACTCGGCGGATCTGGTTGGCAAATCGTATTTTTTCTCGATGACATTGCCCTTGTAAGCGCACTCGTCTCCCGTGCATCCGGTCTTGACCTGGATGAACGCGATGCGCTCCTGATTTTCTTTCGGATAACTGCGGATGTGCTTCCCGAATTCGGTGACCAATCGCTGCAGGAGCGACTTGTATTTCGGCGAAGGATAAAATGGATAAACCGGCCAGCTGTCGTGTGTCTGGTCGCGTGTTTCCACACGCGGGACACCCTCATCGTAGATCCATTCCGGCGCATCGGGCCCCACATTCAGTGAAAGGTAGATGAACTGCTTCCTCTTTGCCGCGGAATCCATGGCCTGATCCAACGTGCTCCAATCGAAAACGCCCGGCTTTTTTTCCACATCGGACCAGTCTTGATTGAACGCCAACCCCTTCAGGAAGGGGTAATCCTTGGGATCGAAGGAAGAACCGCGATCCCACACCCCGAACGCACTGGGCGGTGGCATGGCGTGAACGGGCGACAGGAAGATTGGGCCGATCAGTCCGATGAGGCCGAGCGCACTGGCCAAGCCGGAAGATTTGAATTCAATTTTTTTCATAAAGTTTTTTGCGGTTTTGTTGGGTGATTCAGGTGCGTTTCACACCGGGCCGGTTAATCGTCATCGGTGGCATTGGCACTTCGCCGGATACCTTGTGATCGGTCAGTGTGAACTTCGTCGGTCATGAGTCCTGCGCGAAAGCAGACATTGATAAAGGCGGCGGCGGACCAGAGTTGGTGGCCGGAACCGTCGATCAAACCACCGGGCAGAGGAATTTTTTCGTGGAAGGAACCCAAGCCAGTCCCCCATTCACTTTCATTTTCACCCTTTTTCTTTTTCGGTGCGAAGGCGGTTCCCAACGATCGCCCCAGCAAGGCCGCATTCTGGGCGGTATAGTCGCCTCCATCAGCCATCTCCTTGCCCCAAAGGAAAAACGTGTCGCAGAACGGCCAGCTCGCCATGTTGTGCGGTCCCGTGTTGCCGCGAATGAACGGTGAAAAAAGCGGGATCCCTTTGTCGGTGATCGGATAGCCCGCGTAGGCGGCCTTCGCCGCATCGCCTTCGAGAATCCCGAAAATCACGGCAAACGCGGTGCCGAGGATCTCGCGGTTCGGCATGATGACTCCATGCCGGTCCTTGTAGTAAGCCGGCGTCCCGTCGGATTTGGTGAATTCCCTGACGATGGTAGCCTTGAGAGCCGCCGCGCGATCGAGCCACTTCGCTCTCTCGCTCGCCGAGCGCCCGCATTTTTCGGTGGCGTGGGCCATGGCGAGCATCCCGCGGTAGTAGAGGCAATTGGCGGAAAGCGACTTGAGCAGCACGCAATCCGCCCTGCTCATCCCCTCGGGGTAGGCCGAATTGGTGATGTCGTGGAAGAGCGGTTGGCCGCGGAAGAGTCCGTCACCCGGGTCAAACCACGGTTCATAGAAAACCTCGAAAAAATATTTGCCGTTCTCGAACATCCACGGCCAGTCGGCCAGCTCGGGATGGACTGTGAAAAGATCGTCCGCGGCCCAGAGCCAGACCACATCATCCGTGGCGCGGGTGTAGGAGTTGGTCCGGTATTTCGCCATGACCTCCTTCTCCTCTTCGGCGATCACCTCCCACGGGACCTTGATCTCCGGGATCATGTGCGGCGCGGAAACTTTATAGCCCAAGGCTTTGCGAATCTCGCGGGTAAGCTTGAGCGAAGACAGCATCTCGTTCGGGTAGAGGCGATTCACACCCAGCACCCCGGCGATGGAAATGTCGCGCGTGTAAACCCGGTCGCCATACCGCGAGCCGGCGGCGAAATAAACAACCCCGGCCTCATTCTTGACCTCGTTGCGTTCCACGTCATCGAGGGCGATTTTCCACATGCGCTCGGTCAGCGGCGTGATGTCTCCTGTCAGCAAGACTTTGGACCGGGGCTGCGGTGCCGGAAGCTGGGACAGTGTGAAGCTGCCGTTGGCATCGGACATGGAATCCGCAGTCATCACCAAAGGACCCTCTTCAAATACAAAACGGGGGTTCTTCGATGCCGTCTTGGCAAAGGCCAGACCGGAGCAAGTGAGCGCAAAAGCCAGCGCGGGAAGGATGGTGTCACAATCCCGCCGTATCTTCCGTCCGGTCTTTTGACCGCACCGGCGCGGCGTCCTGCAGGATCTTCCCGGGGACACAACTCGCCGCACTGAAGCGCTGGAGCTCAGGCGTAAGGTTTGAAGCGTCATCGTTCGAAAGCGGCGGCAATTATCCGGATTTCAGTTTCTCGCAGAGTTCGGCGAACGACTCCTTGCCGTCGTATTTCAGGATAACGGAATGCCGGCCGTCCAATTTGACCGGCTCGGATTTCCCGAAGACTTGGAGCGCATACTCCTTGGGTTTGTCGCCCCAGTTGAAGACGCCGAGATAAATCTCTTTTCCCTTGCGCACGAGCACCAACTCGAAACCATCGTTCTTTCGCGTGCCATGCCGCCAGAGATCCAGCGGCACAGTCTCGTCCATCACCGGATACTGGAACACTTCCTTCACCAGGGCCTGACGCTCAGGCCGGAGCGTCATCAGGTTGTCGCTGTTCAGCCGGGCCGTTCCGTAGAGCTTGTTGAGATCCGCCCACATTTGCGCTTCGTTCAACGACATGCTGCCGCCGTGTTTGACGTCTTCCTGGGAGACTGTCTTGTCCTCGTCGACGGCCTCGCGAAAAACCAGGTAGTCGGCATCGCCGTTCCACACCTTACCGTTCAGATAGAAGTTGCCGAGATTGGCCAGCGAGCGCTCGGGGAAGGCCTCGTATCTCGGATGGATGTCGCCGCCGGTGCGCATGCCGTCGACAAATCCGATGCACGGACCGAACACCGCGGAGCAACCGAGAAAATAGGCGTCCGGCCCCATCGCCTCCCGCATGGTTTGCATGCCCAGACGAAACCTCTCCACGCTGGTGATCGTGGGATCATGGGCCTTGATGCCGTTGGCTGATTTGTTCTTGGCGAGCGTGTCGTTCTTCAGGCCGTAACGCATGAAGTCCACCTTGAAGTAGCGGACGCCCCACTTCTCCTTCAGGTTGCGGATGCAGTCGGCGATGTGCGCACGCGCGCCGGGATGCGAGTAATCGAAGTAGATGTAATGCATCACCTTGTCACCCTTGTCGTTCACCTCGACGATCAACTTGCCGTCCCGGTCATGCAGGAAGTATTCGGGGTGAGCCTTGTAGATTTCCGAATTCTCGTCGCCCCGGAAACCATCGATGTGGATGCCGGGGGTTTTCCCTTCGGAGGTGATGCGGGAAACAATCTCCTTGATACCGCCGGGCAGGAGATCGGGCCGCACGCTCTGGTAGTCGCCGCGCTCGGTCCACCAACCGCCGTCGATCTGGACCATGTTGGCCTCTGGCGCGAGTTTGTTCAGCGCGTCCATGTTGCCGTAGATATCCTTGGCCGTGAAAACCCGGCCGTAGTAGTCCCACGTGGCCCAGCCTTTGAAATCGGCGGGCTTCAGTTGCTTGATGCCGTTCTCCGCCGCGATGGCCGCGCCGAATTGATCGAGCAGCGCGAGCCAGTCGTCGGCGCACCGAAGGACAATCTGTTCATACTGGATGGACTCGCCCGGCTTCAGTTGCCGGCCTTCGCCGTCGGACCAGATCTCGATTGCCCCGTCCTTGAGGGTGAAGTTCGGCAGGAAAATGCGCCACGACAGCGCGCCGGCGAAAAGATATTTTCCGTCCGCCAACCGCACCATCTCGTACATGTGGCTGGAGCTCTTCGCCGTTGGCGCGCCGACACTCTGACGCAGCAGGGGCGTGCGGCCCATGCAACTGCCCCCATAAAGGACCTCCAGATCGTTTGTGATCTTGTCCGCCGCGGGAATGCGCACGTTGATCCTCTCGATCGCCAGCGGCTGATCGCCCTTGTTGGACAGCGTGATCGCCAGACGCTGGAAACCGTCCGCTTGTTCCGTCAGCGTTTGGCTCGTCGCCACCGGCTGATCCGCTTTCACCCCCACCGTGATGCCTGGCCAGGCAGTATCGGCTTGAGCGGACATCGTCCCCGCGCAGACAAGCACCGCGCACAACAGGCAGAATTTTCGTTTCTTCATAAATGATAGATGGCGCTTTTTGATCGCGTGAGTGCGCGGGAGAATTATTGACCGGTCCAGAAGATGGATCCGGGGCTGCCGGGCGTGGCCCTTGTAGACACCATCATGGCGAGAAAGTTCGTGGCGACAATCTCGGCGTGGCTGTCGAAGTAGGAAATGGCGCACTTGTCGCCATGGTAGGGCTTGAGGACATTGTTTCCCGTATCCTTGAGATTCATGACCATGCCGGCTCCCGAGTTCATCGTGTTGCCGTCACCAAGAAGTAAGGTGGCACTGGGTCTGGTTACCTGCCCAATGCGTGTGGGTCCCCCATTTTTTTGGTCGCAGATGTATGCATTGAGCCCATAGCTAGCGCGGGTTACAGTGTATGTGTAACCCAGCGCCTTCATGGCAGCCAATGCACTTGGACAACACAGCGGTTTGTAAACTTCCAAATCTTTCTGGTTGTCACCGGTTCTCTTGATGTAGCCATTACTTTCAAGCTCGGTATACCACGTGGAGCCACCCCCGCTGCCGGCGACCAACACCCCAGCCTTGTCGGTGACCATGGAGAGATAAAAAGTGCTAAATTGGCGCATGTTCGACACGCATTTGGCCCGGTCAGCTGATTGACGGGCGCTGCCCAAGGCCGGCACGGCGATGGCGGCCAGCACAGCCAGAATCGCTATGACCACGAGCAACTCGATGAGTGTGAACGCAGCTTGAAATGTGCTCAGGGTTGGCATGGCGGGATACTCCGGCCCTTGGGGGCGAGACTGCTCGGGGCGATTGGTTTTCAGATAGGCCACTTGTCTCCGGCAGGCAGCGAATTTCTACACTAAATTTCAGCCGAAGACGCAGATTATGACGACGAAAGCTGGCTGCGGCATCCGACAGGCACCTGCCCCGGACAAGGTCGTGTGATAACTCGCGTGCTAACACCGCGCCGCTAGGCGACAAGTTCGACTGAACGGGTCCCCTCTTCCATCCAACGCTGGATTTCTGCGCGGGTCTTGCTGCCGCAGTTGCGCTCTTCGCGGAGGTGCTGCAGCACGTTCGTCTCTAGGGCCTCCCGGCGGGTGCGAACACCTCGTCGTTCGAGAGCATTGACAGCGCGGCTGGATAAATTGAGCAACTCAACCGCTTTGCCAAGCGAGGTCAGCGACCGGCGGTGCCGGGTGAGCATGAGCGACACAGCCTGCGGCGTGATCTTGAGCTCCCGGCCGATTTCGCGAAACGAGTAGCCTAGCCCCCGCAGGGTGGCGATATCGCGGATACGGCGGGGCAAAGCGTCAACTGTCTTGCTCCCGATATCCTCCCCGGAAACGGGGATACCCTGTGTGTCGTTGTCGTGGTGCATGCTTTGCGAAGCTGTGCTCTGGGACATGAACGCGGTGATCGGATGAATAGCTAGAATCGCTTGGTGACGGCCGCAGCGCGGCGACGCAGTGGCCAGAGCATCAGGCCGATGAGGCCGACCGCCGCGAGGTAAGTCGAGGGCTCGGGAATGGCGGTGATGGTGAACGTGCTGCTGCCGGAGTCCCAAGCGTAGCTGGCGATGCCGCCATTGTTGAAGGTAAAGAAGGACGAGTTGGTGATCGAACCGCTCAGATCGGTCTTGAACACCAGCGTGCTTCCGAAGTCGAAGTTGTTGATCGTGAGCAGCGCGCTGGGCGAATACGTGCCGAAGCTGATGCTGTTGGCAT
>JBEDBL010000085.1:0-10703 GCA_041177245.1 Verrucomicrobiota bacterium | reverse complement strand
CGGAGGCGAGCAACCCGCCGGCATCCACTTCGGGATGCTCGAAGAGAACATCGAGTTCCTTACCGGTTGCGGGATCGATGCGCACAATGGCTCCTTTGTCGCGCCCGAGGTTCGAGGTGGCGTAAAGCTCCTTGTTGTCGAACGTGAAGAAGGCGGGGTCGACACTCTCGCGGAAGTCGGTGACCAGCACTTTCTTGAACGGCTCGTCCTCCTTCGCCCGGTAAAGCAACTCGGTGTTCACGCCGTCCGTCTGCACGGCGACGCGCACTTTGCCGTCGTGGTCGGTGACCCACGAAGTCACGCTGCCGGGATTTTCCGCAACGAGCTCCATCTTGCCGTCGCGCGTGTTGAGACGGAACACGTCGAAGACGCGCGCATCGCGCTTGTTCATGCTGATGAGCAAGTGGTCCTCGTCGTCGCGCAGGTCATCGACCACCCCGACGCGCACTTCGGGGAAAGGCGTTAAATCTCTTTCGCCCGTGCCATCGGCATTGACTGCGTAAAGGTGGAAATTTTCGTCCCCGCCGTCGTCCTGCAGGTAGACAATCTGGTCCTTCGCCGCCCAAAAATATCCGCCGATGTCGCGCTTGGTCGCGGAGGTGAGACGGCGCGGTTCGACGCTGCCGTCGACGGGTTGGACAAACACATTCAGCCGACTTTCCCAAGGGGCCATCCAGGAGATGAAATCCCCGCCCGGACTCACCTGATACGCCGCCGCCACAGGATTGCGGAAAAAGTCCCGCATGGGAATGAGCGGAGGCGCCTTTGCGCCTTCGTCGCCCGTTTCCACAGCAAGTGCACCCGCCGCCATGAAAGGCAGCACAACCACCGACAACATACGAATCATGCGAAGGTCAGACTACCGCAAGGGCGGGGCCGTTCAATCAGACATGCAAAGCGCCGCCAGCCGATTAAAGTCCCAAGGCTCTTTCCATCCTGAAGTCGTTGATCATCAAATTCGCGTCATGGCCGGTATTCGGCACCTCGACCTTGGTCCAATTGAATTTCCAACCCTTGGCCTTGGCCAGCTTCTGGCCGTATTCGAAAAAGTTGCGCCCCCGCTCGAGGCGGACTTTGCCCTGACGGTTCGCCTCGTCGGAAGCGTCGAAGTTTTCCCCCTCGGTGAGGGTGTCGGACGTTCCCAAGTAAATGGTCATCGGAGCCTCCAGCATTTTTCTGAACCGTCCTTCACTCCCGAGTTCGCCCGGCAATTTTCCAAAGCCGTATCCCCATTCCCAATCCAGACGCGGAAAAGCATAGGTCCCCGAATTCGCGGCCACCACCCGCTTGGCATCCACGCGTTCCATCGCCACATAGCGCGCGAGAAATTGCCCCCCGCCCGAATGACCGATCAGATAATGATCGCGCCTGGGATTTCCCTCCTGCCTTAGGATGGTCTGGATCACCTCCGTGGCCAAAGGAAACGACCACTTGTCCCGGTCCCGCAGTTTCCCGTCCTTGGTCAGGATGCCGCCCCATGAATAGAGGTGGGCCAAGAACCTGTCCTGATCAAAGCAAGGCGCTGCCACCATGGCGTGATGTTTTTCCGCGAGGGCGATGGACCAATCCCGGTATTCCTGCGCATTTCGCTTCGCTCCGTGGAAGACGAAAAAGATCGGGCCGTTGAAAAAACCCTTCGGCTTGTAGGTGAAGACTTGGACGGCCCTTTCGCCCTCGCCCACCGTGATCTCGCCTGAACCTTGCGGCGCGGCTCCCGGGGAGGCGGCGGACGCTGCATCGACGAGTTGAAGGATTCCGCAAATGAAAGCGACGGCAAGTCTCATGGGATCAGGAAATATTTCACGCGGCCTGCCGGAGGTTTTTCTGCAAGGTTTCGGCACTCACCTCACCCTCCCACCGACTGATGGCGATGGCGGCCACGCCGTTGCCGATGAAATTGGTCAGGGCGCGGCACTCGCTCATGAACCGGTCGATGCCGACGAGAATGGCCAATGACTCCAAGGGGATACCGGGAACGGCTGCCAGCGTGGCGGCCAAGGTGACAAAACCGGCTCCTGTCACCCCGCTGGCCCCTTTCGAGGTGATCATAGCCACCACCAATAGGGCAATCTGGTGCGAAAGATCCAGCGTGGTGTTGGTGGCTTGAGCGAGGAAGACCGCCGCCATCGTCATGTAGATGTTGGTCCCGTCGAGATTGAAGCTGTATCCCGTGGGAATGACCAAGCCGACGGTGGACTTCGGGCAGCCCAGACGCTCGAGTTTCTTCATGATGCCGGGCAAGGCGGTCTCGGAGGAACTGGTGCCCAGCACGAGGAGGAGTTCGTCTTTGATGTAGGCCAGGTAGCGGAACAGCGAAACTCCCGAAACTTTCAAAATCAACCCCAGCACCACGACGACAAAAATGCCGGAGGTGAGATAAAATCCCATCATCAGGGCGAGAAGTTTGTTAAGTGACGCCAAGCCGAATCCGCCGACGGTGTATCCCATGGCCCCGAAGGCCCCGATCGGCGCCGCCTTGACCACGACGCCCATCACCGCGAAGAAAAGTTTGCCGCCCTCCTCTACAACATGCAGAACCGCTTGCCCGCCCTGCGGCAAAAAGGTGATGGCCAAGGCCGTGAGGATCGCGATGAAGAGAACCTGCAGGAGATCTCCGGATGTGAACGCGCCGAGGAAGGAGTTCGGAATGATGTTGAGGAAAAAATCCACCTTGTCCGTGCTGTGTGCCTTCGTCAGGTAGGACTGGCTCACATTGGCATCGAGCGTGTGCACATCGAGATTGAAGCCCTCGCCCGGACGCAGGACGTTCACCACGACCAACCCGATGACCAAGGCCAAGGTGGAAACGACCTCGAAATAAACCAGCGTCTTGAACCCGGTCCGGCCCAAGCGTTTGAGATCGCCCATCGAGGCGATGCCATGCACCACCGTGCAGAAGATGATCGGAGCGATCATCATTTTGACGAGCTTGATGAAACCGTCGCCCAGCGGCTTGAGGGATTTTCCGAATTCCGGGAAAAACGCGCCGACGAGAATACCGGCCACCACCGCGAGCAGCACCTGCACGTAGAGGATTCGATACCACGGAGTCCTCGGGGGTTGGGCAACCTCCATCATCGGCCAACCACGCTAAAAGCGGGGGCACTCGCATGCGAAGCTAATTCCCCGGTCGGCCAGTGCGAGATGTGCAAATGAGCCTGCAGCCAAACGCTATACGCGGAACAAAAGCGAGCGGGTGAAGGGAATCGAACCCTCGTATGCAGCTTGGGAAGCTGCCGTTCTACCATTGAACTACACCCGCGGAGGTCGAGACGATTTTGTCCGCGAAGGGACGGGCCGCAAGGGGAAAATCAGGCATCCCCTTCCCAGCCGAGGGGCTCGTCGGGAAGATTGCGGAAAAATTCCGATTCGCGCAGCACGACCCAATCGCCATCGATCGGCCCGTTGACGCGCCGGATCTCGTCGCCGTCCCCGACACGCTGGCTTTCGCGCCACTCGGCGAGCGTCCAAGCGCTGACCGGACCGAAGACGGTTCCGTCCGCGCGGCGGACCTCGTAACGCGCTTGCAGAAAATCGGACTCCGCGTCCATGCAACTTGGATGACCCCGGCGCGGGCGTTTGTAAAGCTCGGCTTGCGCCTACCAGACCACGTTGATCGGCGGCACGACGATGGAAGCGTTCGCGCCGGCAAGCGTGCCTTCGGACTCGTTGATCGATTCGACGATGCCGTTGAGGAAACCGATGTTGATCGTGCCGACGGGGACCTTGACGTAAACGGTCGAGGCGTTGAGCCCGTAACCACTGCGGACCATGACTGTTTCGAGCGGGCGGCGCGGATCGGGGCGGATGCCGAGCACCGTCTGGGCGTAAGAAGGGGTGTAAACGGTCTGCGGCACGAGTTTGTAGCGGATGTATTCAAAAGTCTGCGAAGAGCCCTCGCGATTCGTCGTGCTCGATCGTTTTTGCGGTTTGCCGAGGCTGCGCGCCACTTCATCGAGCGTCATGCCGATGGCGACTTCACTGCGAGCGATGAGCGCTTCAACTTCGCGGCGGCGCTCGTCGGCCGCGCGAAGTTTGGAAACAAGATCGTCGGGCACGCCGTCGAGGAAACGAGGCTCGATCCAAGCGGCCACTCCGCCCTGGCGCGCGTTGCCGCGCACGCGATACATCCCGGCAGGCGAAACGGCATCGAGTTCCACCCGCTGTGGAAAACGAAGGATGCCCGCGTAGCGTTTCAAATTGGCGTCGAAGTAACAGGGCGCGGCCGCCGTGAGGGGAAACCTCGGGTCTTTGATCTCGAAGTCGGACAGATAAAGAACCCCCGGTTCGCGCACGATGGGACCGGCAACACAGAAAGATGCGGTCAGAAGCAACGCGGCCGTGGCGACCCTCATAGGAAGCAACTATCGGCCTCCGAGGAAGAAAAACAACCCGGAAGAGACGAAGGGCGGTTGCCAAGAGGCCCGGGCAGGTCCAATGTCGGAGACGATGAAAACAGCACGTTACCTATCGCTCATCATGGCCTCCGGCCTGCTTGCCGTCACCGCCCGCGCGGGATTTGTCGACGAAATCAAAGGCGACCTCGCCGGGCCGGAGATCAAAGGGGCACCGAAATACACCGCCCTCTACTTCTCCGCACACTGGTGTCCGCCCTGCCGCATGTTCACGCCCAAACTCGTCGAGTGGTACAACGGGTTCAAAGCAGAACATCCCGATTTCGAACTGGTCTTCATCAGTTCCGACCGGGACGAGGCCTCGATGAAAGAATACATCGACGGCGAGAAAATGCCCTGGCCCTACGCGAAGTTCGACAAAGCCACAGAGGAGATCTTCCGCAAATACTCATCCGACGGCATTCCTTACCTCGTTTTGATCGGCGAAGACGGCAAGGATCTTACGGGCAAATCGGGCAACGAGTGGCAACCGCCGCAGGAAGTTCTGGCGCAGATCGAAAAAATCGTCGGCGGGTCCTGATTTTCCGCGCCGCTACGAGATACGCGTCGCCTCGTAGGTGTGCGCGATGCGGAGCAGACGCGCTTCCTCGAAGGCGGGAGCCATGATCTGCAAACCGACGGGAAGTTTCTTGCCATCCGTTTCGGTCTCGCCGCAGGGGATGCTGATGCCGCAAATGCCGGCTAAATTCGCCGCGATGGTGAAGATATCGGCCAGATACATCTGGAGCGGGTCGGACATGCGCTCGCCGATTTTGAAAGCCGGCACGGGCGAGGTGGGCGAAAGCAACCCATCGCATTTTTTGAAGGCCTCTTCGAAATCGCGGCGGATCAGCGTGCGCACTTTCTGCGCGCGCAAATAGTAGGCATCGTAGTAGCCGCTGCTCAGAACGTAGGTGCCGAGAATGATGCGGCGTTTCACTTCCTTGCCAAACCCCTCGCCGCGCGTGCGGCCGTAATGGTCGGCCAAGTCGCGTGGCGCCTCGGCGCGCTTGCCGTAACGCACACCGTCGAAACGGGCCAAATTGGCCGAGGCCTCGGCCGTGGCGATGATGTAGTAGTCGGCCACGGCATATTTGGTGTGGGGCAGCGACACCTCGACGATTTCCGCGCCGAGTCCGCGGTAAACCTCGATCGCCTCGCGGATGCGCGCCGCGACCTGCGGATCCATGCCCTCGACGAAATATTCTTTGGGCACGCCGAGTTTCATGCCTTTGACGCCATCGTTCAGCGTCGCCGAGTAATCGGGAACAGGCACATCGAGCGATGTTGAATCCATCGGATCGTGACCGGCAATAGCCTGAAGCACGAGCGCGGCATCCTCGACGGTGTGCGTAAAAGGCCCGATCTGGTCGAGCGAAGAGGCAAAAGCCACCAAGCCATAACGCGAGACACGGCCGTAGGTGGGCTTGAGTCCGACACATCCGCACAACGCAGCCGGTTGACGGATGGAACCGCCTGTATCTGATCCGAGCGAAGCCAGCGCTTCGTCTGCCGCGACGACCGCCGCGGAACCGCCGCTCGACCCGCCAGGAATGCGCTCGGGATCGCGCGGATTGCGCGTGATCTTGATGGCCGAATTTTCGGTGGAAGATCCCATGGCAAATTCGTCCATGTTCGTCCGCCCGAAGGGAATCGCTC
The DNA here is from genome assembly GCA_041177245.1 of Verrucomicrobiota bacterium. Classification (GTDB taxonomy): domain Bacteria; phylum Verrucomicrobiota; class Verrucomicrobiia; order Chthoniobacterales; family JACTMZ01; genus JACTMZ01. The sequence goes on along the minus strand of JBEDBL010000085.1, from coordinate 4,650 downwards.
CGGCCGCGCGCAATTTTTTGATCACCGTCGCGTCGTAAGGCGCGGTGTAGCCGGTGAGAATTTTCGAGGCGCAGCCGCAGGGCTCGCCTTCGACATTGATGACATCCTTGATCGCGATAGGAATTCCGCCGAGCGGCAGGGACGTGTCCACTGTCTCCGCCGCGGCGCGGGCGCGCGCGTGATCGCGGGAAAGATATCCGCCGATTGCAGGGTCGGTTTTCTCGATGCTTGCGTTGACCTCGTCGACCAGTTGCACGGGCGACAGCTCGCCGGCTTGGATCATGCGGCGCGCCTTGGCGATGGTGAGTCCGGCGAGATCCATCAGCTTTCCACCACCTTGGGCACGAGAAAGAGTCCGCTGCCGGAATGCGGCGCGTTCGCCGTGGCCTGCTGCTGAGTGAAGGTGTCGCGCGGCACGTCCGCACGGAAGACGTTGTAGACCGCCGAGGCGTGCGCGGTCGGCTCGATGCCGTCGACATTCACCTCGTTGAGTTGCTCGATGTACGACAACACATGGTCGAGCTGCGGCTGCAGCTCGGCGATTTCGTCATCGGTCAGCTTGAGGCGGACCAAATCGGCGACGTAGCGGACATCGAGATGCGGGGCACTCATGGGAAAGCCGGATTGGTTAACGACTGGGCGCGCAGTTGTCGAAACGTTTCAAGCATCCAACCGCAGAAGAACTTTGCCCCGGGTCGTTCCCGATGCGGCCTCCGCCACGGCCTGCGTCACGCGGTCCAAGGGGAATTCGGCGGTAACCCGCGGGGCGAAACAACCGCGCGCCGCCAGACGGAAAACTTCCCCGAACACGGCATCACGGTCGGATCGCGCGGCCGCGCGCAACCAGCGCGTCAGCCAGAAACCGCGGAAATCGAGATCGCGGAAAATGAGGAATCCGTTGGGAATTTTGAGCGCCTCCTTGCTCATGGCACCGTAGGTGACAAACGGAGCCCCGTCATCCAGCAAACCGGCCAGGCGGGTGGCTGATGCGCCACCCACCGCGTTGAGTCCTAGACGCGGTTTTTCTCCCCCGAGAATCGCGGCGGCCTCGTCGGCCATTCCCGGTCCGTCCACCAACACCGCATCGGCGCCGAGTTTGCGTAGTTCGTCGGCCGCCTCCGGACGCCGCACGGCGTTGAGCGTTTTCCATGCGCTGTGCTTGGTGATCTCGATCACCGCACGACCGACGGCGGAAGTCGCCGCATTCTGCGCAACCCAGTTGCCGGGGCCGAGGTCGGCGAAAAAATGCAGCAAGCACCACGCGGTCGGCGGATTGACCCGCAACATGCAGGCATGCTGCGCGCCGATGCCCGCAGGCACGGCGACCAGATTTTCCACTGCCCAGTTTCCCTCCGCGCGCCAAGCCATGCGATCGACCAGCACCAGACGTCCGACCCACGATTCGTCCACACCCTCTCCCACTGCAACGACGCGGCCGCATCCCTCGTTGCCGGGGACATCCGGCAGCGGACGCGCCTCGCCGTATTTTCCCTCGAGCATGTTCAGGTCCGCCGGATTGACCGGCGCCCAAAGCATGCGCACACGCGCCTCGCCAGGAGCGGGTGAAGCAGACGCAACTTCCTCGCAACTGACAACCTCGGACGGGATTCCCGTGCGGGCGTAGCGGGCGGTCTTTACAGCGCTCACGGCCGGAGAATGCCAGCAGGGAGATTCCACTTCCAGCTTCGCGCGCTTGCCGGAAATCCCCGCGCCCCGCAAACTCCGCGGCATGCTCGTTTCCCACGATCCGCCATTCATGTTCGTGCATATCGACAAGGCGGCGGGATCCAACATCCAGCATGCGCTGAGGCCGTTCATGAAGGCAAAGGGACGCAGCAAGCTCAGACGGCTCCTCGGGTTGCTCGGACCACTCTGCCGCAGGGGCGGCCTCTACAGGCAACTCGAGTTCTCCGAACACGCACCGGCGGAGAGGGTGCGGCGTTTGCTGCCGCCGGAGGTTTACGCGCGACTCTTCAAGTTCGCTTTCGTGCGCAACCCATGGGACCGGCTCGTTTCGCGCCACGCATACCTCCTGCGCAAGACCGAGCACTCGCGCAACCGCGAGGTGAACGAATTGGGCGGCTTCGATGCATATCTCCGTTGGGAATTGGACCGAACGGGCCAAAGGGGAGGCATGCGGCATCAGGCAGATTATGTGCTCGGGCCGAGCGGCCGTCTCATAGTCGACTTCGTGGGCTACTTTGAAACCCTGCATGAAGACTTCGCGGAAGCCTGCCGCGGCGCCCGGATTACCGCATCCTTGCCGCCCCCCAAGACCCACGGGCCGCGCAAGGATTACCGCAGCTTTTACACTGACGAGACCCGCAATTTGGTGGCCCGCGCCTACGCCAAGGATATCGAACTCTTTGGGTACACCTTCGAAGGCGTCGGGGCAGGCCTCAATCAGGGCTTGCCAGCCGTCCGGTCCTGAGGAATTCTATCCGACAGTTTCGATCGGCCCCGCCAGGGATAGCCGACCCCGGAACGACAACCGAAACCGGAACCGAGGTATCCAAAAACAAGATTCCCGCGCCGCTCGCGCGGGGCAAAACGTCATGACACAAGTCCAAGAACTGATCGCCAACGCGACCAAACATTTCAAAGAAGGCAGCATCGTCAAAGGCCGTATTCTGGAAGTTCGCCCGCGCGAATTTCTCGTCGACATCAACTACAAGTCCGAAGGCACCATCCCCGCCATCGAATTCGACGATCCGTCGGAAGTCGCCGTCGGCGACGAAATCGAAGTGCTGCTCGTCCGTCTCGAGAACGAGGACGGCATGGTCGTGCTCTCCAAGGAGCGCGCGGCCTACCGCCAGAACTGGGACAAAATCAGCAAAGTTTTCAACGACGAAGGCATCATCAAAGGCCGCGTCAAAGCCGTGGTCAAAGGCGGCCTGCTGGTCAATATCGGCGTCGAGGCGTTTCTGCCCTCTTCGCAGATCGACATTATCCCGCCGAAGGATCTCAACCAGTTCGTCGGCAACACCTACGATTTCAAGATCGTCAAACTCAGCGACGAGCGACGCAACGTCGTCCTCAGCCGCCGCGAACTCATCGAGCAGGAACGCAGCGAGAAACGCCAGGAATTCATGTCCAACACCGACGTGGGTTCGCTCGTCACCGGCACGGTGAAAAATCTCACCGACTTCGGCGCGTTCATCGACCTTGGCGGCATGGACGGACTTCTCCACATCACCGACATGACCTGGGGTCGCCTCACCCATCCGAGCGAACTCCTCAAGGTCGGTCAGGAAATCCAGCTTCAGGTCCTCGAGATCAACAAGGACAAGGAGCGCGTCTCCCTCGGCCTCAAGCAGACCACGGACAACCCGTGGGACAAAATCGAGGAGCGTTTCCCGACTGGCACGAAGGTCAAAGGCAAAATCACCAACCTCGTTCCTTACGGCGCGTTCGTGGAAATCGAACCCGGCGTCGAGGGCCTCATCCACGTTTCCGAACTTTCCTGGACCAAGCGCATCACGCGCCCGTCCGATGTCCTCACCGCAGGACAGGAAGTCGAAGCCGTGGTGCTGGGCGTCAACAAGGACGAGCAGAAGATCTCGCTCGGCGTCCGCCAACTCGAACCCAACCCGTGGGACGAGATCGAGCAGCGCTACATCATCGGCAAGCAGGTGAAGGGCAAGGTCCGCAACATGACCGCATACGGCGCCTTCGTCGAACTCGAGGAAGGCATCGACGGCATGGTGCACGTGTCCGACCTCAGCTGGACACGCAAGATCAACCACCCGAGCGAAATCCTCAAAAAGGGCGACGATATCGAGGCGGTGGTCATCGACATCGACAAGGCCAACCAGCGCATCGCTCTCGGCGTGAAGCAGCTCGATGAGGATCCGTGGAAAGAAATCGACCGCCTCTACAAGATCGGCGATCTGGTCAAAGGCAAAGTCACCAAGCTGGCCAACTTCGGCGCGTTCGTCTCGCTCGAGCACGACATCGACGGCCTGGTCCACATCTCGCAACTCAGCGAGGAGCACGTGGCCAAGGTCAAAGACGTCATCAAGGTCGGCGACGACGTGGAAGCCCGCGTCATCAAGGTCGACAAAGTCGAGCGCCGTATCGGTCTTTCCATCAAGGCCGCCAATTACAGCGAAGAAGCCCTCCGCAAGGAGTCCGAAGCCATGGAGAGCACGATGCGCTCCGGCGAGGAAATGGTCGGCCTGGCCAAGGCCTTCGAAGCTGCCGAGCTCGAGGAATACCGCCCGGGCGAAGGCAAAAAGAAATAAGGTTCACCGCGCGGACGGCGTTGACAAACGGCGCCGTCCGCGCATTTTTCTAAACTCATTATGGAAATCACCGCCTACCTCAAGACGACCTGCGGCTGGAGCAACGGCGTCCGCGCCATCCTGGCCAAATACAACCTTCCCTACGAAGAGAAGGACATCCTCAAAAATCCCGAGTTCCGCGCCGAAATGGAGCAGCGCAGCAGGCAAAAGCTTTCTCCCTGCCTGGTTATCGACGGCCACATGCTGCCCGACATCAGCGGTGAGGAGCTGGAAAACTGGCTGGTGGCCAACGACCGCATCTCGCGCAGCGATGCGCCCGTCGAAGTGCCGATCAATTCCTCCTGCCAGAACAAAAAGCAGCACGCCGCCTGAGGCGACGCAACTTCATGAAAACCCGCGGCCCGCG
>JBEDBL010000084.1:0-10784 GCA_041177245.1 Verrucomicrobiota bacterium | reverse complement strand
GTGTGGGATAATTCCTAGCTTTTTACAACAAAACGCCCCCGAGGCGAGGAAAGATTCATGATCGAAGGCCCGGCAGATCAGTTGGGCCGCGGGTTCGTCGGGGAGGAAGTTTCGGCGAAACGGACGTCACCGCGCCGGCGCTTTTGGACGAAGGTGTTGTTATCGCCGTGCAAGGCCCATGGACCGCGGGGCACCTCACTGAATTCGACGAAGCGCCAATCGCAGACGTCTTTGCCTTTCAGTCCGAGGTAATCGCGGATGGCAGGCGACACATCGAGTCCCGCCCCCTGGTTGAGGTTGGGTAGCGGGCGCTGGTTGCCGAAAACATACTGCCAGTGATCGGTGCGGAAGGGACCGCAATCTTCCCACTGTCCGAATGCTTCGCGTCCGCGATGGCGGACCACAACCCAGCGCCCCTTGAGGACCGACTGGCCTTGCTTCACGAAAGTTTCGCGGAACCAGGGGATCACGCGCGGCGCCTCGGTCTTGGTGCTGCCGTGGGTCACGTCATTGTAGGGCAGCGCGATGTAGAAAGGATTTTGCCGGGGCATGAAACGGGCGGGGATATAGCCGCGGCGCCCGCGGGGATCGGGGTCGTCAAAGCCGCCGTAGCTATGCACCCACTGGGTATCCCAGGAGCTCTTGTTGTTGGGAACCGGGTTGTTTTCCGCAGCACTTTCGCCGATCCAGAACACGGTCGTCACGATGTTGTTTTTCCACGGGTAGCGGCGGGAATTGCCGGCACGCACGGAGCCCTGCTGCGGCCGCGGTTGGGTCAGGCGCGGTTCGACGCGTAAGAGCACGCTCTCCCGCAAGCGAAGGGCCTGTTCCTCGAAACTCGGAGACTCCGAAGCCGAGACCGCGGGAAGAGCGATCAAGGAAACACAGAGCGCCGGAATGAATGCTTTTGGAAAATTCATTCGCGAATTTGGAAGTATCGGCGCGTGAGCGGACACGCGCAAGCGGCAATGACCGGATTTTTTTCGCCGGACCCGCGGCGCCGGCTGATTTTTCTCTGTGGATACGGACTTTTTTCAGATCCCTTTTCTTCCCAAGGGATTCCTGTGGATCCAGATGCTCTGCAAAATTCCCAGGCTAAACAGGACGGCCAGAAGAAAAGATCCCCCGTAGCTGACCATGGGAAGAGGCAGCCCCGTGATCGGAGTCACGCCGATCGTCATACCTATATTCATGAAGATGTGCGTAAAAAGCAATGTGGTGAGCCCCACGGCCAGCAGGCGCCCGAGATCGTCCTTCGCCTTGAGCGCCACGAAGAGCCCCAAGCCGATGAACGTGGCGTAGGCAACCAGCAGCAAGCCGCCGCCGATGAACCCGTGCTGCTCGCCGATGACCGAAAAAATGAAGTCGTTGTGCACGATCGTGCTGGGAAGAAAACCGAGCTCGTTAAGAGTGTTCGGCGCCTTGAAGCCTTTGCCCTCCCAGCCGCCGGAACCAATCGCCGTGAGCGACTGGTTGATCGTCCATCCGGCCCCGCGCGGATCGAGATCCGGATCGAGGAAAGTGATGATGCGCTGACGCTGGTAGGGCCGCAGTCCGAAATTCACCACAAGCGGAATGAAGGCCAGGGCCAACAAAATCATGCTGATGAGGTAGCGCGCGGGAATGCGCGCGGCGTAGAGCATGGCCAGGAACACGGGCATCCATGTGATGGCCGACCCGAGATCCGGCTGGATCAGAATGAGGAGGAAGGGCACAGCCGCCACCACGCCGCACACGGCGATGCGCAACGGCGCAGGCATCTCTTCGTAGCTCGAAAGCAAGACAGACAGCACCATGATCGAGGCGATGATAGCCAGTTGCGAAGGCTGGAAATTCATCACACCCAGATCGAGCCAGCTTCGGGCACCGTAGACCTTGGCGCCGAAAAAGTGGGTGATCACCAACGCAACGACCGCCACGAGATAGAGCGGAACCGCGCCGACACGCACCCATTCGTAGTCGCGCAGAGACACCACCGCGCAGAAGACCAAGCCGACCAGCATCCAGACGAGCTGGCGGCTCCAGAAGTCCTGGTCGCGCATCCAAGTCGCGCTGTAGATGGCGAAGATGCCGAAGGCGCCGAGAAGAAGAGCGAGAAGGAGCAGCGGCCAGTTGAGGCGAAGGACTTTGGGCGCGGTGAAAGCCATGGTAAAAATCAGGCGGCCAACCGCGGGACGGCGGCGAGCAGTTTCTTCGTATATTCGTGCCGCGGATCGCCGTAAATGGCCTCCGCGGGCGCGGACTCCACGATTTTCCCGTGGTGCATCACGACCACGTGGTCGCTGACGTGTTTCACCACGGCGAGATCATGGGCGATGAAAAGGTAGGCGATCCCAAGTTGCTCCTGCAGATCTTGCAGAAGATTGACGATCTGCGCTTGCACGCTCACGTCGAGCGCGCTGACTGGTTCGTCGCAAACGATGAATTTCGGCTTCACGGCCAGGGCACGTGCGATGCCGATGCGCTGGCGCTGGCCGCCGCTGAACTCATGCGGGTAGCGGCTCATCGCGTCAGCGGGAAGCCCTACCAGTCGCAGCAATTCCGCCACGCGCGCGCGGCGGTCGCCTTTGCCCATCTCCGGAAAATGAATCTCCAGCGGCTCGGCGAGGATGGAGTGGATAGTCATGCGCGGATTGAGCGAGCCGAACGGATCCTGGAAAATCATCTGCATGTCCTTGCGCAGCGGACGGAACTCGTGCTCGCTCATCGGCAGGATATCGCGTCCCTCGTAGAGAACGCGGCCGGAGGTCGCCGGAGCAAGTTTGACGATCGTGCGCCCCACGGTGGTTTTGCCGCTTCCACTCTCGCCGACGAGACCGACGGTCTTGCCAGCTTCAACGTCGAAACTGACGCCGTCCACCGCTTTGATCTCCCCGGTTTTTCGGCGGAACACGCCGCCGAATACCGGGAACCACGTGTGCAGGTTTTGGATCGAAATCAAGGGCATACAGGCAATTTGCCGAGCTTGCCATCGGGCGGCAAGAGCGCTCTGCATCAGGCAAGAAGAGCTTCCAGCGAACCGGCGAAGGCTTGTGCCGTGCCGGCCTCGAGCAATTGATCCATCTTCTTCGCCTCGCCGCAAAGACGAGCCAGCGCGCCAACCGCACGGAGGTAGTCCTCGGCCATCGCGGCCGGAATGGCGAAAACGAAGACAAACCGCGGCAAGCCGGGCCCCGCGGTCGGCGCCATGCGCCCCGCGGCGAGTGCGAGATCATGCACCGAGCCGTCTCGCCCGTGGGCGAGGCAGACGCCGTATCCGCGTCCCTTCAGATCGACAATTTGCTTGGGGCCAACGGACTTCCAAAATGCATCCCACGACCCGATCCGTTCGTCATCACGCAACAATCCGGCCACGGCGCGCACGGCCTCGTCACGCGATCCGGCTACGAGATCAATTTCGACGTGCGCCGGGTCGATCAGACGGCTGCTCATACGTTGCTCCCACTCCATTTGAGCTTCTCCCGCAGCAGTTGGCTGAAGGTCAGCCCGGGCAAAGTGGCCAGCTGCAACTTTTCCGCGGCACGCGAAATGCGCAGCACATCGCGGGAACCGAGTTCGCGGATTTCCTGGCCGTCGACATTCACCGTGACGCCCGGAGCATTGCCGACCAGGCGCAATTCCAACCGCGCGCCGTCGGGCACCACGGCCGAACGGTTGGTCAGGACGTGCGGACAGATCGGAGTGAGAACAAACGAAGCGCTGTCGGGCAACAGCAAAGGACCGCCGGCAGACATCGAGTAAGCAGTGGACCCGGTGGGCGTCGCCACGATGAGGCCGTCGGCATTGTAAATGCACAACTCGTCCCCGTCCACGCGCACCTCGATTTTGATCAGCTGCGAATGATGGCCGCGACTGACCACGGCGTCGTTGAGGCCGAGGAAGGTTTCCGCCACGCGCCCGTCGCGCTCGAGTTCCACGCGGAGAAGCGAGCGAGCGCTGAGCCGGTAGTTGCGCGCGGCGATGCTCTCCACCGCGGCACTCCAGTCCTCGCTGCTCACCCCGGTGAGAAAACCGAGAGAACCGAGGTTGATTCCGAAAATGGGCGGCACTTTTCCGCCCATGCGGTGCAAGGCTCGCAGGATTGTGCCGTCGCCCCCGAGGACAACGACGAGATCGCACGCATCCGCTAGCACTTGCTCCGACTCGCCTGGCGAACCGTCGCCGAGCAGACCGGCGGTGCGGCTCTCGAGCAGGATGTCCGCACCGCGTGATGCGAGTGCGCCGCGGACCGACCGGACAAGCTCTGCGGCCTGCGTTTTGTCGATGCGAGCGAGAATGCCGATTTTCATGGCCGCAAAAGACAAAGGAACTCGCGGTTGCCGTCGGCGCCCGTGATCGGGGAATCAGTCGCTCCGCACCACGTCCATTGCCGCGCGGCGCTGAAATCGCGGATTTTTTCCACGGCGCGCGCCCGGGCCACGTCGTCGCGCACCACGCCTCCCCTTCCGACTTCCTCGCGCGAAAGTTCGAACTGGGGCTTGATGAGGGCCAGAATCATGCCGCCGTCAGTAAGAAGCTGCGCGGCGGGCGGCAAGACCAAAGTCAGCGAAATGAAGCTCACATCGGCCGTGATCAACCCGGCCGTCTCCGGAAGCGCGTCCGGTTGCAGATGGCGCGCGTTGCAGTGCTCGATGACGACAACGCGCGGATCGTTGCGGATTTTCCAGTCGAGCTGCCCGTGTCCCACATCGAGAGCGTAAACCTTGGCGGCGCCATGCTGCAGCAGGCAATCGGTGAATCCGCCCGTCGATGCACCGACGTCGAGGCAGACCAAGCCCGTAGGATCGACGGCGAAATGTTTCAAGGCGTGTTCGAGCTTGAGACCTCCGCGTCCGACGTAGCGCTCTCCTTGGCGAACCTCGACAGGGGTGTCCTCCGGAAGCGACAACGAGGCCTTTTCCAAACGAGTCCCGCCGCTGAAAACTTGACCAGCCATGATCAGCCGCTGCGCCTTTTCGCGCGACGGGCAAAGCCCGCGGCGGACGAGGAGGACATCGAGCCGTTCTTTGGGTGCTGCCGCGCTCAATCGGGACGCAGGCCGGCGTCATGCAGCCGCCGTTCGAGTTGGCGGATGCGGACTTCCGCCATTTCGAGCTTCTGCCGTTTTTCGACGAGCAGCAGTTCGAGTTCGCGGATGCGCTGCTGCAGATTCTGCCGGATGGTGCGGCGCCCCGGTTCGCCCGGCGCGATTTCCTCCATCGGCGGCGGCTGGCCTTGGAAAAACCCGCTCTCCCGCAAAGTCATCTCCTCGCCGGTGCAGCAGTTGATCAGCGCGGTCTCGGCGTTGATTTCCCCGAGCCGCAAAAACTCCTGAACCGCACCCTCCGTGGTCGGTCCGTAATAAGACTCGTCTCCGAGTTGGATGAGGTAGTCCATCTGCAGCTGAAGCAGCATCGGCGCCTTGAGCCAATTCACCTGGTCGTCGCTCACCATATCCAGTGGCGAAACCTGGGCGGTGCGGGTCCAGTCCTTCAACCTGACAAAATCAACCGGCCCGAAAACCTGACCGTCCTCGTGCTTGCGGAGGAACCATTTGCCGGAAGTCTCCATCTACAGGAGAAGCATACCGCAACAGAGGAAAATGGCCAAGGTTTTGCTTGATTCCAGCCGCGGCTCTGGCAATCTGCCCGGTCAATCAAATGAAAGCCGGCCTGCATCCCGATTACACCGAAACCACGATCACCTGCACCTGCGGGGCGGTCTACCATACCCGCTCGACCCGCAAAAACGTGAAGATCGGCATCTGCGCGGCCTGTCATCCCTTCTTCACCGGCGAACAGAAGTTCATCGATACCGCCGGTCGCGTGGAGAAATTCTCCCGCCGTTACGGGTCGGTCAAAGCCACCCGCGCCAAGAAAGCTTAGCTGGTTTGTGGCTGACACGGTGATCGCGCCGCCCCGCGGCCGGTCGCCGTTTCGTTTTTTATGGACCTCGCACCGCTCATCGCCAAAAAACGCGAGCGCTTGGCCGAGTTGGACAAACTCGTATCATCCGACGATTTCTTCGCCGATCCGGCCATAGCGCGCGACATCATGCGCGAACAGGCTCGGCTGAAAGAGTTGGCCGGGGCCGATGACGAGGCCAAGCGCCTCCGCACACAGCTCGAGGAAAATGCGGAACTCGCCGCCGGGACCGATCCGGAAATGGCCGAGTTGGCCGCAGCGGAAATTCCGCAGATCAAAGAACGCCTCGGCACACTCGACCGGGACATCCAATTCGCCCTTCTTCCACCGGATGAAAGCGAGGATCGCAACGCCATCGTGGAAATCCGCGCCGGCACGGGCGGCGACGAGGCCGCCCTCTTCGCCGCTGATCTCTACCGGATGTACCAGCGCTACGCGGAATCGCACGGACTCAAACTCGAATCCATCGACTCCAGCCCTTCGGGTCTCGGCGGATTCAAAGAAGTCATCTTCAAAGTCATCGGTGATGCCGTCTTCCGGCGTTTGCGCTACGAGAGCGGCGTGCACCGCGTGCAACGCGTTCCTGCCACGGAGGCACAGGGCCGGATCCACACATCAACCGCAACCGTCGCCGTCCTTCCCGAGGCGCAGGAAGTCGACATCGAATTGCGTCCGCAGGACTTGCGGATCGAAGTCTGCCGATCCGGCGGGCCCGGCGGACAAGGCGTCAACACCACCGATTCCGCGGTGCAGATCCTTCACATTCCCACCGGCAAAATCGTCCGCTGCCAAGACGGACGTTCGCAGCAGAAGAACAAAGCCGCCGCGTTGGAAATCCTCCGCACCCGCCTTCTCGAGGACAAACGCAACGAGGAAGAAGCCAAGTATTCCGCTCACCGCCGCAGCCTCATCGGACGCGCCGGCCGCGAGGAAAAAATCCGCACTTACAATTTCCCGCAGAATCGCATCACCGACCACCGCATCGGACTGACCCTTTACAATCTCGACCGCGTGATCGAGGGCGACCTCGAAGAAATGGTCGGCTCGTTGCAGCAACGCGACATGGAAGACCGCCTGGCCGAAGCGGGCTTGGCCTGACCATGCCGGCCACACTGCCTCTTCTGGAAGTTCTCCGCGGCGCGGAGACTTACCTCGCCGACCGCGGCGTGGAAAACCCGCGCCTCAACGCGGAACATTTGCTCGCCCATGCGCTCGGTCTCAAACGCATGGAGCTTTACCTGCAATTCGACCGCCAGCTCACCGAATCCGAACGCGCGCCACTGCGCGACACGGTCAAACGCCGCGGTGCCCGCGAACCGTTGCAGCACATTCTCGGCACGGCGGAATTCCACGGCCGCACGTTCATCTGCGACAAACGCGCCCTCATCCCGCGCCCCGAAACTGAGCAACTCGTCGAGATCGCGCTCGAGATCGCCAAAGGCAAAACGGATGTCAAAGCCCTCGACGTCGGCACGGGCAGCGGTGTCATTGCCATCACACTGGCGCTGGAAATCCCGTCAGCCGAGATTCATGCCGTCGACCCTTCGGCCGATGCCCTTTCCCTCGCCGCGGAGAACGCCGCGCGCCACGGGTCGGGCGCCCGCATTTCGTTCCACCAGACCGATCTCCTCCCGCCCGGCGCTGCCAAGTTCGACCTCATCGTCGCCAATCTCCCCTACATCCCTGCGGACGAGATCGTGTCGCTTTCCCCCGAAGTCCGCCACGATCCCCTCGCCGCCCTCGACGGCGGACCCGACGGACTCGACCTGATTCGCCGCCTTGTCGAATCCGCCCCTGCCCGGCTCGCCCCCGGCGGTGCGCTCCTGCTGGAAATCGGGGCCGGACAAGCCGATGCCGTCAACACCTTACTGGCGGACTGCAAATTTCGGGACATTTCTGTCCGTTCTGACTATCAAAACATCCCGCGATTCGCGGTCGGATTCCATGGATAAAATTCTCGTTCACGGCGGACGCAAGCTGAACGGCAAGTTGCGCATCAGCGGCTCGAAAAATTCCGCCCTGCCCATTCTCGCCGCCGCGCTCCTCACGCGCGAGCGCTGCGTCATCCGCGGTGTCCCCGACCTGAGCGACATCCACTACATGCTGACCATCCTCAGCGCGCTAGGGTGCGAAGTGGAACGCGCCAGCGGCACGGTGGTCATCAAAGCGGAACGCATCCGCACCGAAGCCCCTTACGAACTCGTGCGCAAAATGCGCGCTTCGGTTTGCGTGCTCGGCCCGCTCCTCGGGCGCGAACACGAAGCCTGTGTCTCACTCCCCGGCGGTTGCGTCATCGGCGACCGTCCGATCGATCTTCACCTCCGCGGATTCGAAGCACTCGGCGCAGCGGTGCGCGTGACCGGAGGAAATGTCAAAGTTCTTGCCCCGCAGTTGCGCGGATCCACCGTGGCCATGAGCGGCAAATACGGCACCACCGTCCTCGGCACGGACAACGTCATGATGGCCGCCGTTCTCGCCGAAGGCACCACGGTCATCGAGGACGCCGCCGAGGAACCGGAAGTCGTCGACTTGGCGAATTTTCTCAACGCCCTCGGCGCGAAAATCTCCGGCGCCGGCACGCGCCGTATTGTCATAGAAGGCGTGAGCGAACTCCACGGCACCGATTACACCGTCATTCCCGACCGCATAGAGGCCGGCACCATGCTCGTGGCCGGGGCGATCAGCGGCGGCGACCTAACGGTCAACAACGTGCGTCCCGACCATCTCGAGTCCGTGCTCGAACCCCTTCGTGCCGCCGGATTCAAGATCGAAACCCGCGAACGCAGCGTTTCCGTCTCGCCCAACGGCGGACTTCGCCCGCTACATCTCGAGACCAGCCCGTATCCCGGATTCCCCACCGACATGCAGGCGCAAATGTGCGCGCTGCTCGTCCGCGCCCCGGGCGAGAGCGTGGTCACCGACCATATTTTCCCGCAGCGCTTCATGCACGTGGCGGAGTTGGCCCGCATGGGCGCGCAAATCCGCCTCGAGGCACCCACCGCTTTCATCACCGGCAACGGAGCGTTGAGCGGGGCACCCGTCATGGCCAGCGATCTCCGCGCGTCCGCCGCCCTCCTCCTCGCCGGTCTGCAAGCCGACGGCGTTACCGAGGTCAACCGCGTCTACCACATCGACCGAGGCTACGAGCACATCGACGAAAAACTGAACGGCGTCGGCGCGCATATTGAACGAGTCAAAGCTTGAAGAGTCTGAAATCATCGTCGCCACTCCCGACGAAGAAACACCGATGAACGACCGCGATTTCCGTTCGCACGCCCCCGGCTACTGGCCCGCGGCCACGGCCGATGAATGGAACGATTGGCGCTGGCAGCTCCGCCACCGCATCACCACACCCGAGCAGGCCGCAAAATATCTGCGCCTCACACCCGACGAGCGCGAGGGACTCCTCCTCACCCGCAACAAGTTGGCCTTCGCCATCACCCCTCACTATTTCAATCTCATCGAGGCGGACAATCCCGACTGTCCCATCCGTCGCCAAGTCATCCCGCGCGCCGGCGAGTCCGTCATCACGACGGGCGAAATGGCCGATCCCTGCGGCGAAGATTCTCACATGCCGGTGCCGGGCCTTGTCCATCGCTATCCCGACCGCGTCCTTTTTCTGGTGACCGACCGCTGCGCGAGCTATTGCCGCTATTGCACGCGCAGCCGCGTGGTCAGCGGCGTCGGAGAGCAGGAACTGGAGACCGACTTCGAAGCCGTTTACCGCTATCTCGAAGAACACACCGAAGTGCGCGATGTGCTCCTCTCCGGAGGAGACGCGCTGCTGCTTTCCGACGACAAGCTCCGCAAAATCCTCACCCGTCTCCGCGCCATCCCGCACATCGAGTTCCTTCGCATCGGCACGCGCATTCCCATTTTTCTCCCGCAGCGCATAACACCCGAACTTTGCTCCATGCTGCGCGAGTTTCATCCACTCTGGATGAGCGTGCACGTCAACCATCCGCGCGAACTCACCACTGAAGTGCGCGACGCGCTCGGACGCCTCGCTGACGCCGGAATCCCGCTCGGCAATCAGAGCGTTCTCCTCGCCGGGGTCAACGACAACCCCGACACCATGCGCGCCCTCATCCATAAACTCCTGCGTTGCCGCGTCCGCCCCTACTACCTCTACCAGTGCGATCTCATCCACGGATCCGCGCATCTGCGCACCAGCGTGGCCAAGGGACTCGAGATCATGGAAAACCTGCGCGGACACACCACCGGCTACGCCGTGCCGCAATACGTCATCGATGCCCCCGGCGGCGGCGGCAAAGTTCCTGTGAGTCCTGGCTATGTCGTCTACCACGACAAGGAAAAGGTCGTCCTGCGCAACTACGAGGGCCGCATTTTCGAATACCCGGAAAAATCCGGCGACACATCCGCCGTCGTGCGCCCCGAGGCCATCCTCGAATACTGAGCGCATGGCGAGCATCATTATCCGCCCCCGTGCGCGCGTTTTCCACGGACACGATTGGGTCCACGACAACGAGGTGCTCAAAGTCACCGGAAAGCCGGAAGATGGTGCCGTTGTCGGATTGAAAGATCAGCGCGACCGCTTCCTCGGGAGCGCGATCTACAACAGCCTTTCGAAAATCCCCGCCCGCCGATTCTCCCGGCAGCGCCAAGATCTCGACGCCGATTTCTTCACCCGCCGCATCGGCATGGCCGGCGAATACCGCGACAAACTCGGACTCGATCCGAGCGCCCGTCGCGAAGTTTGGAGCGAAAGCGACGGATTGCCCGGGCTGATTCTGGACCGCTACGGGGATTGCGTGGTCATGCAGACGTTGACCCTCGCCATGGACCAGCGCAAGGAACTCATCGCCGATGCGATTGAAGCGATCTTCAGGCCGCGCTGCATCATCGAACGCAACGATGCTC
>JBEDBL010000083.1:0-10884 GCA_041177245.1 Verrucomicrobiota bacterium | reverse complement strand
GAACGCGAGGCGCTACGTCCGCGCCCTGGCCGAACTCACCGGAGCCAAACTCGGCATCGTCAGCATCGGAGCCGCGCACGACGAAACCATCCGGCTGTGAGCAATCCGTCCGGAGTTCCCGCGGAAAAACTTCCGCGCCACATTGCCGTCATCATGGACGGCAACGGTCGCTGGGCGCGCGAACGCGGTTTGCCGCGCATCGAGGGGCACCGGCGCGGTTCCGAGGCGGTGCGCGCCTGCACCGCCGCGTGCATCGAAGCCGGGGTCCCGTATTTGACGCTTTACGCTTTCAGCAAAGAAAACTGGCGGCGTCCGGCCGACGAGGTGGGAGCGCTCATGCTTCTCCTCGACCGATTTCTCGCCGAACGGGCCGCGGAAATCATGGACAAGAACGTCCGGCTGCGGGCCATCGGGCACTTGGGCGATTTGCCGGAAAAAGTCCGCAAACGCCTCGACGACACCATCGCCAAATCGGCCGGCAACACCGCCCTTACCCTCACGCTCGCGCTCAGCTACGGCGCGCGCACCGAGATCGCCGACGCGGCGCGTCAACTTGCCCGCGAAGCGAAGGCGGGCACGCTCGACCCCGAGAAGATCGACGAGGAATTCCTCGGCTCCCGTCTTTACACGGCAGGCATGCCGGATCCGGATGTTCTCGTCCGCACTTCGGGCGAAATGCGCATTTCGAATTTTCTCCTCTGGCAAATCAGTTACGCGGAAATCGTCGTCACGCCGAAGCTCTGGCCCGACTTCACCAGGGATGATCTTTTCGCCGCCATGCAGGAATATGCTCGACGCAGCCGCCGCTACGGCGGCATCTGAAGACGCCATGCCCGCCAAGCAAAAGATCCTTGTTGCCGATCCGGATCCGGATTTTCTCGATTGGGCACGCACCCAGCTCGCAGCGGGCGATGTCGAAGTCGTCACGGCGGAGACCTCGGAGGAAGCCTTCCGGCTGTTCTCGGCGCAGACTCCGGTCGTCACCATCACCGAAATGCGTTTGGGAACGCACAGCGGGCTCGAATTGCTCGCCCGCCTGCGCAAACGCGACCCCAACGCGCTGGTTATCATCACGGGCGCGCTCGGCACAACGCAAAGCGTGATCGAATCGATGCGCCTCGGCGCGTTCGATTTCGTGCGCAAGGAGCAGCTGCCGTTCAACCTGAAGATCGTCGTCGACGCCGCGCTCAAGGCCGCGGCCGAGATGCAGCGGGCGCAGAAATTCGAACCGAGTCTCACGGTGGAGCAGCACCAGGACAGCATCGTGGGCCAATCGGCCGCCATGCAGGAAGTGTTCAAGATGGTCGGGCGCATTTCGAACAGCGATGCCGCGGTGATGATCACCGGCGAGAGCGGTTCGGGCAAAGAACTCGTCGCGCGCGCCATCCACCAATACAGCGCACGCCACGACCGGCCGTTCCTCGCCATCAATTGCGCGGCCATCCCGGAAAACCTGCTGGAGAGCGAATTGTTCGGGCACGAGAAGGGATCGTTCACCGGAGCGAGCGCGCAGCGCATCGGGCGCTTCGAACAATCGGACGGGGGCACGCTTTTCCTCGATGAAATCGGCGAAATGCCGCTGTCGATCCAAAGCAAACTTCTCCGCGTCCTCCAGGACGGGACCTTCTCGCGTGTGGGCGGAAACGACACGATACGCACCAATGTCCGCATCGTCGCCGCGACAAACAAGAACCTCGAAGCCGAGATCCAGGCCAAAACTTTCCGCGAGGATTTGTTTTACCGTCTCAACGTGGTGCGGTTGCACCTGCCGCCGCTGCGCAACCGCAAGGAGGACATCACCCTGCTCGCCGAATATTTCCTCAAGCGCATCGCGACGCAGAAGCACAAGCCGCAGTTGCAACTCAGCACCGAGGCCGCACAGTTGCTCGAGTCCTACCCGTGGCCCGGAAACGTGCGCGAGTTGGAAAACACCATCCAACGCGCCGCCGTGCTCGCCACCTCGGACGTTCTCCTGCCCAAGGATCTTCCGCTCGGCCAACCGGCACCGTCCGCGCCGTCCGGGCTTTCCGGCGCGGGCACAGCACCGGAAGGTCTCGACGAGGCGGCGGCGTTTCTTTTCGAAGCCGCATCGGCGCAGCCCGGGCTGGAACTTCTCCCGTGGCTGGAAAAGGAATTCACGCGCCGCGCCATGGAGGCAACCGGCAACAACCAGGTGCGCGCGTCCAAAATGCTCGGCATCACGCGCGCCACTCTGCGCAAACGACTCGAGCACCTGCGCGCCGAACCGGCGTGAGCACCGGCACCAAGGGTTGGCAACTGGAGGGCGAAAACTGGGTCGCCGCCGGATCCCTTCCCCTCACGGATCGCGGCTTGCGCTACGGAATGTCCGTTTTCGAAACCATCGGCTTGCGTGACGGGCAACCGCTGTTTTTCGAAAAGCACGCACACCTTCTCGCCACTTCGGCAAAAGAATTGCTCGGTGCCGGCGTCGAACTGGCCATTCCCCCGCTCGATCCCGGCGATCGTGGAATGTTGCGCCTTTACGTCACGGCGGGCGACGGCGGACCGGGCGCGCCGGTGAAAGAACCTCGCATCTTCGCGCTTTACGAAGCTTTGTCCGGCGATCTGCCGGCCTTCGAAACCGCGCGGATGCATCCCGGACACGTCACACCGTTTGCCCACGGGGCCAAGACGGGAAATTATTGGGCGCAGTGCGCGGCTCAAAACTTGGCGCGCGCGGAGGGTTTCGATCATGCGCTCATTTCCGATGACGAAGGCCGCTTGCTTTCCGCGGCCATGGGGAATGTCTTTTTCGTCAAGGACGGCCATCTCTGCACACCATCGCTCTCGCTCGCCGTGCGTCCCGGTGTCTTGCGTGCTTGGGTGATGGAACAGGAGCACGTCCGCGAGGTCGAATTGCCCGCGAACCGTCTCGGGGAGGCGGAGGAGGTTTTTCTGACCAACAGCCGTCTGGGCGTCATGCCGCTGCGGATCGGAAAATTGGAACCCGGGCCGGTCGGCTGTGCCTTGCGCGAGCGTTGCCGAAGGGAAAAACTCATCCCGTGAGCCATCCGTTGTTGTCCGCCGGCGACGCCAGTCCCGCCGCGCGGTGCTGGCGCGACGCCGCGCAACGTGGCGAACGCAGCGTGGCCGGCGGTGTTTCCGCCCCGGCCCAGCCGTTCCTCGCGGCGTGGTTGGCCGGTTCCATCGGGCGCCCGGTCTGCGTGGTCTGCAAGGATGTGAAGCGGCAGGAGGAGTTCTTTCACGATCTGCAATTCTGGGATGCGCGGTCTTTGCTCGTGCCGGACCTGGAATTGTCCGCCGCGGGCGCCGCACCGGATCCGGAGTTGGCCGCCGCACGGCTCGGGGCTTTGCGCGACTTGCGCCACGGAAATTTTCCGCTCGTCGTCTTCAGCGAAGAGGGCCTGCACCATGCCGCGCCTTCTCCCGCGCAACTCGATCGCGAAACGAGAATTCTGCAACGAGGCCAATCGCTCGCCCCGACTGATCTCGCGGCGGAGTTGGACAAAGCCGGTTTCGTCCGCGGTCCGACCGCCGCCGTGCGCGGGCAATATGCGGTGCGTGGCGGGATCATGGATATCTATCCGTGGCAAACCGCATTGCCGGTGCGTCTGGAATTTTTCGGCGACGAGCTGGAATCGTTGCGGTCCTACGATCCGGATTCGCAGCGTTCCACCGAGACGCTCGCATCGTGCGAGGTCTGCTTCGGCACGACGACGGCGGAGGAGAGTGGTGCGGCGCGGGATCACCTACCGAAGGACACGTTGTTCCTTGCCGTGGAGGAGGCCATGCCGGAAGCGGACGTGCGCATCCATTCGGGACCCGTGCTGGCGGACAGCGGCGAGATCGAGATTGCTGCGGGATCGCATCCGGCGGGTGAGTTCGCCGCAGGCGACATCATTCTGCTCGAGCAACGGCGCCGCGATTTGTTCCGGCAGATCAACCGGTGGAGGGAGGACGCATGGAGCTTGCAGATCGTCTGCGGGAACGAAGGCGAAGCCACGCGTTTGCGCGAGCTGGCCTCGGGAGAAGCAGAAGCCCCGCGCGATCTTCCGGTCATTCTCGGAACGCTGGCGCGCGGATTCACCTTGCCGGACGCGAAACTCGCGTTGCTCACCGACGCGGAAATTTTCGGGCGAGCGGAAAGTTTCGAGCAGCGGCGGGGAGGATGGCAACGCGCCCGCAAAGCCCTCGCGCGGCAGAGCCTGCGCTTCGACGATTTCGGCGAGGACGAGCTCGTCGTTCATCTGGACTACGGCATCGCGCGCTTCCGCGGCCTGCAGGTGCTTCCCGGACAGGAGGAGGCCGGCGAGGTGCTGGTGCTGGAATTCGCGCGCGGCTCCAAGCTTTACGTTCCGCTGGAACAAGGATGGAAAGTTTCCCGCTACATCGGGATCGGCAGGAAAAATCCCGCGCTAAGCGAACTCGGCGACGGCCGTTGGCAAAAGGCGCGCACCAAGGCGGAGAAGTCCGTGCTCGCCTACGCCGAAAAACTTTTGCGCATCCAGGCCGAGCGGGAAATGGAGCCGGGCATCGTGTCTCCCGCGGACAACACCTGGCAGCGCGAGTTCGAGGAGTCGTTCGCGTTCGACGAGACGCCGGACCAACTCACGGCCATCGCCGACGCGAAGCGCGACATGGAATCGGCGCGACCGATGGACCGACTCATCTGCGGCGACGTGGGCTTCGGCAAGACCGAGGTCGCCATCCGCGCGGCGTTCAAGGCGGTCATGGGCGGCAGGCAGGTGGCGTTCCTTGCCCCGACCACGGTGCTGGCCCAGCAACATTGGCAGACGCTGCGCGAAAGGATGTCGGACTACCCTGTGACGGTCGGCCTGCTCAGCCGTTTCCGCACGCCGAAGCAGCAGAGGGAAACGCTGGCCGGACTCAAGGACGGAGCCGTCGACATCGTGGTCGGAACGCACCGCCTGCTCGGCAAGGACGTGGCGTTCAAAAATCTCGGACTTGTCGTGGTCGACGAGGAACAGCGGTTCGGTGTGCTTCACAAGGAGCGCTTGAAGGAAAACTTCCGCAAGGTGGACGTGCTCACACTGTCGGCCACGCCCATTCCCCGCACGCTGTATCTTTCGCTGCTCGGGGCGCGGGATATGAGCACGATCGAGACGCCGCCGCCCAACCGCATCCCGGTGGAAACGATCATCTGCGGTTACGACGAACGCATCATCCGCGACGCGATCAAACGCGAGATGTCACGCGGCGGGCAGGTGTATTTCCTGCACAACCGTGTCAATTCCATCGGTCTCCTCGAGGAACGCATCAAGGACCTCGTGCCGAAAGCACGGGTGCTGGTCGGACACGGCCAGATGCCGGAGGAGGATCTCGAGGATGTCATGGCGAAATTCGTGCGCGGCGATGCCGATGTGCTCCTCTGCACGACGATCATCGAGAGCGGCCTGGATATCCCCAATGCCAACACGATCATCATCGACCGCGCGGACCGCTTCGGACTGGCCGACCTTTACCAGTTGCGCGGACGCGTCGGACGCTCCAACCACAAAGCCTACGCTTATCTCCTGCTTCCGCGCGAATTGACCGGCGGGACCGGAGAAGCCCGGCAGCGCATCGCGGCCATCCGCCAATACTCGAACCTCGGCGCGGGTTTCCGCGTGGCCATGCGCGATTTGGAAATCCGCGGGGCGGGCAACATCCTCGGCACCGAGCAAAGCGGTCACATCCTCGCGATCGGTTTCGAGTTTTATTGCCGCCTGCTCAAAGCCGCCGTGGCGCGGCTCAAGGGCGAAAAAGCTCCGGGCCGGCCCGAAGTGCGCGTGGAAATCGATTTTGTCGCGACCGACCCCGGAACCGCCGGCCAAGGCCAACTGCCCGCATGGATCCCGACGGATTATATTGCCGAACCACGCGAGCGCATCGCCGCCCACCGCGAATTGGCAGAGGCCGAAACGCTGCCGGCCTTGGACGAGATCAAGGCCCGTTGGCGGGACCGCTACGGCCGCCTGCCTGCACCCGCCCGCAATCTCCTGAAAATCGGAGCCGTCCGGCTGCGGGGCGGCGCGGCGGGCATAGATCTCATCCAGACAGAGGGAAACATCCTCCGCCTGCGCCGCGGCGGCGATTTCATCATGATCGGCCACCGGCACCCGAGGCTGGATGGCGGCGATCCTGCCTTGAAATTGCGCCAGATTCTTTCACTCTTGCAGCAGTTGTGAGATCCGCCTTCCGCCCAGCGGCCGTTCTGGCCGCACTTTTCGTCCTCGTCCCGACCGCCCGCTCCCTCGCCCAAAAGGATCAGATGGTCGACGGGATCGCCGCCGTTGTTAATTCGAACGTCATCACCTTCGGGCAGGTGCGCGAGTTGCTCATGTTCCGCCAGCGCTCCACGGGCCAGCAGCAGATGACCGAGGAGATGAAGGAAAAGATGAAGGCGTCGCAGGAGGGCGCGGTGAAAGATCTGGTCGACCGCCAACTCATCATCGACGAATTCAAAACGCAGGGCTTCCAGATCCCGGAATACGTCATCGACGACCGCATCAATTCCATCATCCGCGGGGACTTCGGCGGCGACCGCACGTCGTTCGTCCGCACACTGAAAGCGCAGGGCTTCAGCCTTTCGCGTTTCCGCGAGGTCGAAAAAGAGAAAATCATCGTGCAAGCCATGCGCCAGAAAGCCGTGAAGACGGACTTCGTCATTTCGCCGGACAAAATCGAGGCCTTCTACCGCAAGAACATCGACAAATATTCCACGCCGGAGGAAATCCGCCTCAGCATGATCGTGCTGCGCCCGGATGCCGCGGGCGGTGACAACCCCGCCACTGCAACGCGCGAAGTCGCGCAGGAAATCCGCCAGAAGATGGCCGACGGCGCGGACTTCGCCGGAATGGCGCAGATGTATTCGCAGGACAGCACGGCGGAACTCGGGGGCGACTGGGGATGGATCGACCGGAAGACGCTGACCCCGGAACTCAACAGCGTGGCGTTTTCGTTGAGCCCGGGCGAGCTGAGCGACGTGATCCAGGTCGGCGATGCCTTCTACATCATGCGCGTCGAGGCCAAGAAAGCCGCGGTGACCAAACCGATCAGCGAAATGCGCGACGAGATCAGCCAGAAACTTTACGAGGAAGAGCGCCTGCGCTTGCAGCAGCAGTGGATCGACGGCCTGCGCCGCAAGGCCTACGTCAAAATCTTTTGACCACGGCCCCGACGCGCCCCGTCCTCGGCATCACCGTCGGCGACCCCGCGGGGATCGGCCCGGAAATTATCCGAGCTTGGCTGACGGATCCGCAACTTCCGCGAGATATCGAATTCCGCGTCATCGGCGCGATGGAAGGATTCACGCCCGGGAAGCCCGACATCGCTTCGGCCCGCGCTTCATGGGATGCGCTCAAGGAAGCGGCGAGATTGCTCGAGAGCGGCGAAATCCATGGCGTCGTCACCGGACCGGTGAGCAAGGAAGGACTGCACACGGCAGGCTTCACCTTTCCGGGACAGACGGAATTTTTTGCGGCGCGCTGCGGGACGGACAACTTCGCCATGTGCCTGACCGGTGGTCCGCTCACCGTCGGGCTTGTCACCATTCACGTGCCGCTGCGCGACGTGGCACGCCTGCTGCGCAGCGAGGAAATCGTGCGCACCGGAAAACTGCTGGCCGAATTCACGCAACGGCGAACCGGACGCGCGGCACGCATCGCCGTGGCCGGACTCAATCCTCACGCCGGTGAGAACGGCATGTTCGGCAGCGAGGAGAAAGAGATCATCGCACCGGCCGTGGAGGAACTTGCCCGTGCTGGCCAATTCACCGGACCGCACGCGCCCGACACCGTGTTCCATCGCGCGATGCAGGGGGAATTCGATGCTGTGCTCTGCATGTATCACGACCAAGGCCTGATTCCTTTGAAGTTGGTCGCCTTCGATTCCGGCGTGAATGTGACGCTCGGACTCCCCTACCCACGCACCAGCCCCGATCACGGCACAGCCTTCGACATTGCCGGCACCGGCCGCGCCAATCCCTCGAGTATGATGGCCGCGATCAAACTCGCCGCAGAGCTGTTGTGAGGCCGCACGCGCGGCTTCTCTCGACCCTCAACTCCTTAAATCATGTAATCCGGCTCTCCGGACTGCTCGTGCAACCCGCACTCGCGCTTGAGCCCGCTGAAACGCGTATCCTCGGGACGCATGCCATCAGCGAAACGCGTGGTGCTATGCACATCACCCACGCTGATATAGCCCTGCTCCCACAGCGGATGGTAGGGCAGGTCATGTTCGCGCAGATATTCGCCGACCTGCCGGTCGGTCCAGTCGATGATTGGGTGCACTTTCAGAACACGTTTCTGCTGCTTCACCACGGGGAGCTGCTCGCGCGTCGACGAGTGTTCACGACGCAGACCCGTGATCCACACGGAAGCACCGAGTTCGCGAAAAGCGCGGTTCATCGGTTCCACCTTGTTGATGCGACCGTATTTCTCTAGTCCTTCGACCCCCTGCTCCCAAAGTTTTCCGTAAACCGCCTCCTGCCGCGCGGGTGTAAGGGCCGGCGTGAAAATCTTGAGATTCAGCCTGAGGCGCGCGCCCAAATCCTCGGCAAAGCGGTAGGTCTCCGGAAAGAGATATCCGGTGTCGATGAAAACTACGGGAATCTGCGGATCGATGCGCGTGACCAGATGCAGCATGACGGCCGACTGCACCCCGAAACTGGTGCTGAGCACGGCATGCCCGCGGAATTGCTCTAGAGCCCAGCAGACGCGTTGCTGGGCGGTGCGCGTTTGCAGTTCCCTATTCCACTGCTCAAGCCTCTCGGCAGCCGGATTGGTTTGTTCGGTCTGGGACATGGCGGACCCTGCGAAATAAGGCCTGGAGCCTCCCGGGGCAAGACCAACCGCACCGATTTGCGCTTGAGCAGAAGGCGCGACCTTCCTACGTTGCCCGTCCCATGTCCGTCCTAATTGTCGGTTCCATCGCGCTCGACGACGTCAAAACACCCGTCGAGGAACGTTTCGATCTCCTCGGAGGCTCCGCCTCCTATGCCTCCGTGGCCGCTGGCTATTTTTCGCCCGTCAACCTGGTTGCCATCGTCGGCGAGGACTTCCCGGCCGATCACTGGAACTTCCTGCAGAGCCGCGGCATCAACCTGGAGGGCGTACAGCGGGCCCCGGGTAAAACCTTCCGCTGGTCCGGCGAATACATGTGGGATATGAACACGCGCGAAACGCGCTCCTGCGCGCTCAATGTTTTCGAAACATTTTCGCCCACCCTCCCGGACCATTTCAAATCGAGCGACTACGTGCTCTTGGCCAACATCGCGCCATCGCTCCAATTGCAGGTTCTTGACCAGATCGAGGAACCCAAATTCGTCATCGCCGACACGATGGACCTCTGGATCAACACCGCGCAACCCGATCTGCTCACTCTGCTCAAGCGCGTCGACATGCTGATCCTCAACGACAGCGAGGCACGCGAACTGACCAAGGAAACCAGCCTGATCAAGGCCGGCAAAAAGATCCAAGGCTTCGGACCGCGCATCGTCGCGGTGAAAAAAGGCGAGCATGGATGCCTGCTTTTCGGCGAAGACGGTGATTTCTTCAGCTGTCCCGCCTACCCGCTCGAGGACATCCACGATCCGACCGGCGCGGGTGACACATTCGCCGGTGGATTGACCGGCTACCTCGCCAGCCGCGGCAATCACCACGTGAATTTCAAGACGCTCAAAACCGCGGTTGTTGTGGGCAGCGTGCTTGCCAGCTACAACGTCGAAGCCTTCAGCCTCGAACGCATGCGCTCGGTCGAGCAGAAAGACATCCTCTCCCGCTTCGCCCAATTCCAAGACCTCGCGCACTTCGATGCGGACCTGCCGTAAGGAAAATTGAGCAGAAGCTAAGGAAGGAAACGAAGAGAATACTTTTGGCTTCGTTAACTTCGTTTCCTTCTGCTTAAAAATTCCCTCCCCCCCCAACTCTGCCGAGGGAAACCAGATGTAGAGCATCAGGTAGACGATGACGCCGGTGATCGAAACGTAGAGCCAGAGCGGCAGGGTGATGCGGGCCCATTTGCGGTGGCGGTCGAAGCGGGCGCGCAGGGCGGGCACAATGGTCAGGACGATGAGCGGGAGAATGACTGCGGCGAGAAAGACGTGGGTGATAAGGATGAAGTAGTAGATGGGGCGGACGATGCCCTGCGCGGTGAATTTCACGGATCCGACGTGGTAGTGATAGACGAGGTAGCAGGCGAGGAACGCGGCGGAGACAACGAGCGCGGAGACCATGCAAACGATGTGCTGCGTCTTGCGTTCGTGCTTGATGAACCACCAGCCCGCCACAAGAAGGAGCGTGCAGAGCGAGTTGAGCGTGGCGTTGACCGCCGGAAGGTCGGTGACGCTCATTCGGCGGACTTGCCGGCGTCCACCGCTTTGATCGTTTTGGCCACGAACCATCCGAGGCCGCTGCAGAGGAGAAACATGAAAATCAGCATGAAGATCACGCCCCAAGAAAATCCGAACCCGGCCATGACCGTGGTTACCTCGACTTCCTTGCCCGGTTCGCGGCAGCCGGCGCAAGCCCACGCGGAAGCGTTGAGCAGGAGGGTGGCAAAAAGGACGGTGAGGAGTTTCACAAGAAAAAATTAGCCGCTTCGATCTTCGGATTCAAGCCATGCAAACGAAGACGTAGTTGGAGGGCGAGCGTCCCCGCGAGCCACCCGTGCCCCGCGGCGGCCGGGAAAGGCCACCCTCCATTTCAATTTGCCGCCTGCTCCCGAAGCAGATTACCCGTGTCCATGAGGATTTTTTGAATCAATTCCGGATCCTCGAGCATGCGGGCGCTGCGCACCATGCCGTTGCTGTCGACGACGAGGAACATGGTCCCGTGGACCGGTTCGCCATTCTCCTCGTCGAGGGGTTGCATGAAACCCTCGGTAACCAAGCGGCGGATGATG
>JBEDBL010000082.1:0-10896 GCA_041177245.1 Verrucomicrobiota bacterium | reverse complement strand
GCCCGTGCTTCTTCTCGACGAAGCCACGGCCAGCGTGGACAACACCACCGAGCGACTCATCCAGGAAGCCCTCGACCGCTTGTTGCAGAAGCGCACAAGCTTCGTCATCGCGCACCGCCTCTCGACCGTGCGACACGCCGACCAGATCCTCGTTCTCGAGCACGGTCGCATCGTCGAACGCGGCAAGCACGACGAACTTCTGGCCAAAGGCGGCCTCTACGCGCGCCTCTGCGCCGGCACGGGATTGCTCAACGAGGCCTGAACCTAAAAACGTAGTTGAAAGTTGAGGGAACTGAGCAGGAGCGACTTACGTCATCGGCCTGACTCACGCTTCGGGTGAATGCGCCCAGATCGACAAGTCATTGGCTTTCAACCTCTCAACCCTCAACCATAAACTCTCAACGCCTTTTCCATTCTAAACACCGGCAGGCTCTGTTGGCCCGGCGGACCGCATCCCTTCAATCAGCCTTCAAACTCAAGTCTCAGCCTTCTCTCTACCGTTTCCCCATTGACACCCCTGCGAACACGGGCGATGCAAACTCCATGGAAAACACGCCTCCTCCCGTTCCCGCGCCTGCGAACCAGCCGCCCTCCCTTCCGCCGGGCCCGTCGTCCGACAACTCGCTTGCCGTGGTGATGCACCTGCTGGGCTTCGCCTGGTTCTTTTTTCCTTTTTACGGGAACATTCTGGCGCCGCTGATTCTCTGGCTTATCAAGCGCACCGATAGCCCTTATCTCGATCGGGTTGGCAAGGAAGTGCTCAATTTCCAAATCAGCTTCTCGATCTACATGAGCGTGGCTGTCGCCGTCGGCTTTGCGCTTCTCATCTTTCTCGTGGGAATATTGTTTTTCCTTCTCGCCGGCGCGCTCTGGATCGCCTGGATTGTTCTTATGATCGTCGCCGCGGTGAAAACCGGAAACGGGGAAGAATACAAATACCCCTTCACCATCCGCTTGCTCCAGTAGAGGTATCGGTGATCCCAGTCGCGCGGAAACATCGGCATAGCGAGCGCATCCTATCGAGACTATACTCGCAAAGGTCTAATGGACGCCTCTCGTATTTTGAGGAAACCTTTCATCGTTTTTTCTCTCCAAGATGTCTCGATTTTCCGACCGGAATTTGCGCCTCACCCGGCAGCGCGAAAGCGCCGTCTTCGGGAGCATTATCATGCCCGCGAGCATGATGATGGGTTTCATCGGCGCCTTGGTCGTGATCATTGTTCTGCTGGATCGCTACCTGAACCAGCGCTGGGAGTTCGGAGTCTTTGTCGCCGGGGCCGTCGCGGTTGCTGTTCCTGTGATCTCTTTTTTCTTCCGCTGGATGCGGGGCCACTTCAACCCCGGACTCAGAAAACCCTGAGCATTTCCCTGAGCGCACGCAGGGATAAACGACCGTTTGACAACGCGGCGCGCCTCGCCTAAGCTTGTCGGTGTAGGGGGCGTATTTGGTTTCGACTTATGGTGCGAAGCGACGTCTGCATGCCGAGGATGATTCGTTGGCCTCGTAAAAAATCGGATCAAAAAAATAACAGCAGAGAACGAAGATCTCGCTCTCGCGGCTTAAACGCCCGCGACGGCTTCCAGTTGACGCCTGCTAGGCGGGAAGCCGACGACAGCAGGCAACTCGGCGACGGGATCGACCGCCGCCGCCGGGGATCTTCTCGTGGACGATACGACGAGGGTAGCGCGCTGCCGAGCAGCCCGAGTCCGACAACTCACCGGCAGCTAAGCATGTAGCGGGCGGCGTCCAACGCCATGAGGACACGGGTTCGACTCCCGTCGCCTCCAGCCTTCGCACGCCGCGCAGCAAGAGCGAAGGCGGCGAATTTACCGGCCGCCATTTTTGAAGCTCCTTCTCTGTCCGAACCCCACTGCGAAGCACAAAAGATCCTCTCCCAGCCGGATAAGCATTGCCGGACACCGGGAATCGGCTCACGGTTATCCATAACATGAAAAGGTCCCTCCTCGCCCTGCTCGCGCTTTGCGCCGTCAGCTCAACCGGCTTTGCCCAGACATATACTTACGGGGAATGGCTTTACACGGTGAATGGGAACGGTGAGGCAACACTGGTGGGAATCACTCCAAACGGCGTGCTCGCTTGCAAGTCGGAACCTACAGGATTTGCGGTTCCAGAATATCTTGGAGTCTATCCGCTCAAAACCATCGGACCGAATGCTTTTTCGGCACTGATAGGTGAAGGAAATTGGGAAGGGATAAGCTTTACTGGCGTGACGAGAGTAGAAGCCGACGCATTCAAGTGGGTTTCGGTAAAAAATCTCGAGTTTTGGAGCGAAACGCTAAGTATTGAAGATGCAGCGTTTAGAAGCTGCTATGCGCTGCAGAGCATTTCTGCAGCTAATGTCACGAAGATCGGAGCCTACGCATTCTCTGAAGGTTATTCTTTTCGCGGCTTCACGGACCTTAATACTGGGGAGCAGGGGCCCATCCCCTCGACCGTGACGAGCATAGGTGCCAGGGCATTTTGGGATTGCGACTCGCTGCCGCTGGTTGTGGCCATTCCCTCAGGCGTAACGAGCATCCAAGCACTCACATTCGCCAGCAGCGCAGTCCAGAGGTGTATCATCCCGGATACGGTGACGAGCATCGACTACAATGCTTTTGCGGATATGGCTACTGGGCCGACTGGGAAAGATGGTGCATTGCTTTTCAAGGGCTGTCCACCGGCTGGACCATTCTCATTAGCGGGGACCATCTACCGACTTTCGGGAGCCACAGGCTGGTCAAACAGCTTCGGGGGCGTGCCAGTGAAAATTTTCCTCGAGACGGCGACTGCGATAGGCATGTCGCCGGCTTTAGGAGGATTCAAGTTTTCCTGGAGAGAAAGCGGCGGTTTGTTTCCAGTGAACGTCGAGCGCGCCACCTCCCCCGGCGGACCTTGGACTGCAGTGTCGCCCAACAACACCAACGGAGAGTTCACCGACCTTGCTCCGCCCAGCGGCAGCGCCTTTTACCGCGCCAAATCCGCGGTTCCTTGATTCCGCGCGACCATGGTCGCTGTGAAGTTTTGCCGGCCAGCCTCCGCCGTCCGATGTCGGGGAATTTTCGGACCGACCTAGCCCGGAATAAGCGGCTTCGTTACGGAACAGGGAGCCGCCAATACTAAGCCATGTTCGGCCTGAATCATCTAGAGCAAGCGATCCTGCGAAAACTTTCCACCCCGCGGAAAATCCAAGACTTCCTCGACCGGCTGCCGGTCAATTTCGAAAAGCAGGGCGACACGCACATGTCGCCGCGGAGGGTTTTGCGGGAACGCAAAGCGCATTGCGTGGAGGGAGCGCTGCTTGCCGCGACCGCGCTCTGGATGCAGGGCAAACCGCCGCTCCTGCTCGATCTCAAGACAATCAAACTCGATGACGAGCACGTCGTCGCGCTCTTCAAAGAACACGGCCGCTGGGGTGCAATCTCGAAAACCAACCACGCTGTCGTCCGCTACCGTGATCCGATTTACAAATCGGTGCGGGAGCTGGCCATGTCCTACTACCACGAATATTTCCGCGACCATGACGGATTGAAAACGCTCGCCTCGTATTCGCGTCCCTTCGACTTGCGCACGCTCGAGGATTACTGGGTCACCACAGAGGAGGATCTCTGGGAACTCGACGACATCCTGAACAAGGTCCCGCACTACCGCTTCGTCCCGAAAAAAAACGAACGCCTCATCCGCCGCGCCACGCCATTCGAACGCCGCGTGCTCAACGCGCGCGAGTGGTCGAAGGATGATCCAAGGACCTGACCCTTTGTAGCGTCGCCGTCCCCGGCGACGAGCGACTCAACAACCGGCGGCGGGGACGCCGCCCCTACAGTTTCAGCGGAGCCGCCTGCATCCCATGCGCCTCGGCGACCATGGGGCAAATCAGCTTTCCTTGATGGACATTGATGCCGCCGCGCAGGGCGGGGACTTTTTCGCAGGCGCCGGCCAGTCCGAGGTCGGCGATCATTTCGACATAGCGCGAAGTCACATTGGTCAGCGCCTGTGTGGCGGTGCGCGCGTAGGCGCCGGGCATGTTGGTCACGCAGTAATGAATGACCCCTTCCTCCACAAAGGTCGGATTTTCGTGCGTGGTCGGTCGTGATGTCTCGGCGCAGCCGCCTTGGTCGATGGCGATGTCGACGAACACGCTGCCGGGTTTCATGTGGCGGAGCATTTCGCGGGTGATGAGCCGCGGAGCCCGCGCGCCGGGCACAAGGACGGCGCCGATGAGCAGGTCGACATTGGGCAGGACTTCCTGCAAATGGGCCTCGTTCGAGTAAAGCGTGTGCGCGGTGTGCAGCGTGATGTCGAGGAAGCGCATGCGCTCGAGGTCGACCTCGAGGATGGTGACATCGGCCCCGAGTCCCTGCGCCATGCGCGCGGCATTGATTCCCGAGGTGCCGCCACCGATGACGACCACCTTGCCGGGCAGAACGCCGGGCACGCCGCCGAGGAGAACGCCTGTTCCGCCATTGTGCTTGGCGAGGATGTTCGCGCCGACGATGACCGACATTCGGCCGGCGATTTCGCTCATCGGTTCGAGCAGTGGCAGGTGGCGGTTGATTTCGATCGTCTCGTAAGCTAGGCCGGTCACCCCGCTCTTCACCATCGCCTCGGTGAGAGCCTTGTCCGCGGCGAGGTGCAGGTAGGTGAAAAGCACCTGGTCTTTGCGCAGGAGCGGAATCTCCTCCGGTTGCGGTTCTTTCACTTTGACCACGAGTTCGGCGTCGAAAGCCGCGGCGTGGGTGTCGACCATGGTCGCGCCAGCCGCCTCGTAATCGGAATCGGGGTAGCCGCATCCCGTCCCGGCACCGCGTTCGACGAGCACCGTATGCCCGCGTTTTTTCAGTTGGTAAGCTGTTGCGGGCAGCAGCGCCACACGATGCTCCTGCTTCTTAATCTCACGGGGAACGCCGATTTTCATGGGGGGATAACTCCTTATAAGCCAATTCGCGATGGCGGTCCATGACCCGAGCAATCGCGCTGGGGGCAGCGCGATCCACCCCTCACTCAAGTCTCAAACTCAGCCCTCATCCTTCTCTTCTTCCAGCCTTTCGGCCAGCCACTGTTTGATCATGCTTTGGTAATTCAAATAACGCGATCTGGCCACGCGTTTTATCCGGGCGAGCAAGCGCGGGTCGAAGCGCAGGGTGACGGTGGCCGATTCGCGCGCGTCGCCTTTGAGGATGGAGCCATTCATCAGCTTCGGGTCGAGGCCGTGACGCAGCCAGAATTCGCACTCGGCACGCACGGAGTCGAAGGCGGGCACCTCGGACCAAGAACGCAGGACGCGCAGATTTTCCGTTCCGTCACTCATCGTTCTTGCGGTCGAAAAAGTTTTCCTCGTCGCGCGTCATGCGCCGCGCGGCGATGACACGGAAAGATTTTCCGTCGGTCCAGAAGACGCTGAAGATGCCCGAACCGTCGGCGGAGCGGCCGAGATTGAAGTAGCGCGCTTCGTTCGCCTCGGTATCCGGCAGAAGACGCAGGCTGAAAGGATCCTCGAAAGATTCCTCGATGGCTCGGGGGGTCAACGCCTTCAGATCGAAGGGGGCGTCGAGCCAGTCGAATTCCATAAAATGCGCGCCTATTTCGGCGCTTGGATCAACTCGATCTCGTAGCCTTCGGGCGCGTCGATGAAGGCGAACACCGAGCCGCTGGATGATGTGGTCAGACCGTCCGAAAGAGGATATCCCTTGGCCGCCGCTTCCTTGGCGAATTTTTCAAGATTCTCGACCTCGAACGCGAGATGCGTCAGATCGGGCCCGACGACCACGGGACCGCTGGCCGGATAGGAGCAAATCTCGATCAATTCCTCGCTGCCCGGCGTCTTGAGGAAGACCAACTCGGATCCGCGCGGCGATTTGTGGCGACGGATTTCCTCGAGGCCGAGCACGTCCTTGTAAAAGGCGATCGTCTTCTCGAGGTCGTTCACGCGATAGCGGGTGTGGAGAAGTTTGGTGACCATGGAAATGTCTTATCACACCGCGGCGCCGCTTGTCTGTCCGTTTCGGGGGGTGCGAGGGATCCCCTTGGCACAAAGTTCCCACGAGTGCACCTGATCCAGGATCACATCGACCATGCCGGGATCGGTGCCGACCGCGCGCGAATAGAAAAGCCGCCGCCCGTCGAGCAGATGGGGGTTCTTGCGCTCGCGCTCCCCCGCCGTTCCCCCGCCCGCGATGCCGAGCAACCCCGGGATGTCCTCGTCACTGTGCAAACCGTCCGCGATGAAAAACGGCACAGCGATCACATCGCGGCAGGAGGTGATCCCGCGCCAGTCCTCGATCTTGGGCGGAGTTTCCATGAACGCGCCGTGCACGTCGGCGAAAATTCCGCAGGCGCGGATTTCCGCCACCTGCGCCTCGACCGCCTCCGAACTGCGGGTGTCGAGCGGCGTGCCGTGGCCGAGCACGAGCAGCGCGGCGTGCGAGAATTCGACGTCCGGCGCCGCTTCGCGCGCGCGATGCAGCAGCACTTCGGTCATGCGCGGATGTCCGCCCACGGGCAGGCAAAGGCGCAACACCTGGCCGCTCTCACGCCGCGTCACCGGTCCGGTGAGGCCGAGTTCTTTCGGGACCACGTTGCGCACGAAATATCCTTCGACCGTGAAGTTCGGCACGATGAAAACCTCGGGCATGGTCAGTGTATCCAACGCGGCGCGCAGCCCGGGCTCCTCTTTCCAGAACCCGCAGGCGACCTCGCCGAAAAGTCCCGACGCGCGCAGGCGTTCCGTCTGCTCGCGTGTGGGACGGCTCGAGATCGCGTTGACACTCGAACCGTGGGCCAGCACGAGCAAGGCGCTGTCCGTTTTCGGGAGGAAGGGCGCTTTCACAATCCGTCCATCGTGCTGGCTGGCGCGCCCGCGGTCAAACCGCGCGCGTCCCGATTCGCCTTGAGTCGGATGGGGGCTTCGGCTGACATCCCCGCGTGCCGACCTTGGCCGCATCCGTTTCCGCAACGCCCATCGAGCCGAATGCCTGGATGATCCTGCCGTTCGTCCTGATGCTGCTTTCCATCGCGTGCATGCCCTTCATCCATCTGCACTGGTGGGAAAAGAATTATCCGAAAGTTGCCGTGGCCTTGGGCGCCATCGTGGTCGCCCACTACATTTTCTTTCTTGGCCAACCGGCGCGGGTGGCGGAGGTCGCGCACGAATACGTGAGCTTCATCGCCCTGATCGGCTCCCTCTTCGTCGTCGCCGGCGGCGTGCATATCAGCGTGCGCGGCGAGGCCACGCCGCTGCGCAACACGATGTTCCTCGCCATCGGCGCGGTCATCGCGAACTTCATCGGCACCACCGGCGCGTCGATGCTCATGATCCGTCCGTGGATCCGCATGAACAAATACCGCATCACGGCCTTCCACATCGTTTTCTTCATCTTCATCGTGAGCAATGTCGGCGGCGCGCTCACCCCGATCGGCGATCCGCCGCTGTTCCTCGGCTACCTCAAGGGCGTCCCTTTCTTTTGGACCGCCCACAATCTTTGGCTACCGTGGCTTGTCCTGGTCGGGGCGCTGCTCGCCATTTTCTATGTGTCGGACAGGATCAATTTCCGCCGTGCTCCCGATGTAGTGAGCGAACTCGAAACGGCGCACGAGGAATTCCGCATCGAGGGCAAACGCAATTTTTTCTTCATCGTGCTCATCCTGGTCGGCGTGTTTCTCCCCGTGCCGTGGCGCGAGATCGTCATGATCGCGGCTGCCCTCGCCTCGTGGTTTGCGACCCCGGGGCGGATCCACGAGATGAACCATTTCAATCTCCACCCCATCAAGGAGGTGGCGTGGCTCTTTTTCGGGATCTTCGGCACGATGATCCCAGCGCTCGATTACCTGCAGTTGCACTCGGACGCGCTGGGAGTGGAGACGCCGGTGCAATTTTACGCTTTCACCGGGGTTCTTTCCGCCGTCCTCGACAATGCACCGACTTACCTCACCTTCCTCGCCGCGGCGATGGGACAAAAGGGACTGAACCTGGGCGATCCGGCGGATGTGGCATCCTTTGCCGCGACCCATACGCCGATCCTCGTCGCCATTTCGCTCGGTGCGGTGTTCTTCGGTGCGGCAACCTACATCGGCAACGGACCCAACTTCATGGTCAAAGCCATTGCGCAGCATGCCAAAGTGGAGACCCCTTCGTTCTTCGGCTACGTCCTGCGCTTCAGTCTGCCGGTTCTGCTCCCGGTGCTGATCCTCGTCGGCTGGCTCTTTTTCCTCTGACGGAACCAGTGCACGGTTTGACTTGATGCCGGTCAGGCTTAAGTTGATCGCGTGAAGGTTGTGCCGCTTCTTGCCATATTCGCCTCGCTCGCCCTCGGGCCGCTGGCGCCGGCAAATGTTGTCATTCCGTCGACGATGGCCGCTGCCGAGCCGTGCCCGATGAAATGTTGCCAAGGCAAAAAAACGGCCGAGCACAAAGATTG
Organism: Verrucomicrobiota bacterium; assembly: GCA_041177245.1. Classification (GTDB taxonomy): domain Bacteria; phylum Verrucomicrobiota; class Verrucomicrobiia; order Chthoniobacterales; family JACTMZ01; genus JACTMZ01. Next base: position 2,481 of record JBEDBL010000082.1, on the reverse strand, counting down.
CGCACCCGCCTGCAGTTGCCCTGTCACGGGAGTAGTTCCCGCGCAAACCAGCGCTGTTTTGCCCGTCATATCCGGTGCATGCCGGCCCGCTTCCCGCCCCGCTTTTTCCGGGTGCATTTCCGACGAGTGCGCGCCCGCGCGCAACGTCCGTCCGCCCGTTCCGCCGCCGCGAGCCTGAGCCCGCCACCGCGTCGGCTTCCGTCCTTGCTGGCGGAAGACAACTGGAACGAAACCTCAACGGAGAAAAATATGAAAAATATTCTATTCGCACTCATGGCGGTCGTCGCCTTCGCCATCACGGCCACGGCCAAGCCCGCCGACTGCAAATGCAGCGACTGCGGCGGCAAATGCTGCCCGTGCGACTGCAAAGCCGGTTGCTGCAACTAACGCAACCGTCGAGTAGTTCGGATCACGCGCGCCCCGGGAAACCGGGGCGCGTCTTTTTCAGCGCGTTTCCAACCCGGTCAATTCGGCGAAGACATAGCCGACGAAAACTTTCACCTCAATGCGCAGCGGAATGCGGATTTCGTCGTCGCTCACCCAGACTGTGCCGCTCTGGAATTTTTTATGCGGCTTGAGCGAGTAGTCCTTCTCGATCGATTCGATGTCCAGCGAAGCACGGATGGCCGCACGTTCGGTCCCGCGCCAGGCGATTTTTTCGCGCTGCTCGACCCGAACCGTGACCAGATACATCCACTCGCCGGGAAAGACGGCGAGCCGGATGACATCGCCATCACGCAGCGTTTGGCTGCGGGCGAGCAACAATGCGCCGGCGATGTCGCGGATGCCATCGACGTAGAAATTCCTCCACTTAGGTTTTTTTCCGCTGCTCTTCGTGCTCTCCCGCCACGAACGCACCCCGCCGGGCCGGAACTCCGATTTCTCGTCGGTGCGGTAGGTCCGGTAGTCCTCGGTTAGCCTCATGCGCTGCGAGAGCCAATCGCCTCCGGAGACCTTCGCCTCATAGTCCGCATCGAGTTTCCAAAGCGACCGCGCCCAGCCCTTTGTTCCCCCTTTGACCGTGCCAGCCCAGACTGCATCCGGCCCCCGACGCAAAACGACCTGCGCCTCCGCCGCTTCGATTCCGCTCCAACCGAAAACATAATGTGACCGGAGTTCGTCGGGCGGAGGCGGAAAATTTCCTCCCCGCAACGAAGCAACTTCCTCGCGCCACCCTTGCCGGATTTCCGCGCTATGGACAAGCGGCGCCGCGAACCACGCGACAATGAGCGCCGCAAAAAAAGAGGACGGCACGCGCATGGCCAGAAGTGTAGCCTGCGATTGGCGTCGAGACGAACCTTACCGCTCAGCTGCTCAGCGATCGGCTCGCGGGAAAACCGGCTCGAGCTTGGCCGCCGGAATCCATCCGTCCACGCCGACCGGCAAGCGCACCAGCGACCAATCGTCACGCGAAGCGATCACACGGACCGCAGCGCCCTTTTTCAAATCGCTGAGTTTTTGTCCGTTTTCGGCCGGAGCACTGCGGGCGACGGCGTCCTCGGTAACGATGGACGTCTGCGCCAACGCGATGCGCGAGTCGCCCGCCCAAGAAATGGCTACCGCCGTCGAACCGGCCACGGCAACCAAGATTCCCAGCACCAACAAACCGATCCGGCGTTTCGGCGAGAACACGGCGAAGACGACGAGGAGAAGTCCTGCCCAAAAAAGCAGGCTTCCGAGGAGAACCAGCAAGTCGAACGAAATGTATTTCCCGGCAAGATCGGCAAAGCCGACGCCGGTCGAGGGTTGCCCGAGTTCCCTTTGCACATGCTCGAGACTGCTGCGCGCGGCGCCGTTGCCGGGATCGAGGGCGAGGGCGCGCCGGTAATTGATGGCAGCCAGTGCTGGGCGTTCGAGCCGGTATTCCGAATGCCCGAGATTAAGGAACACAGCCGGATTCTGCGTCCCGGATTTGATGAGCTTCTCGTAGGCCTGGCGCGCACCCTCGTAATCCTGCTCGGCATAAAGGCGGTTGGCCTGGTCGAAAAGTTCGGCCGCATCGGGTGTTTCCGCCAAAAGTTGCGTGGCGAGAAATACCGGGATGGCGAGGAGTCGAAGAAATTTTTTCATGATTTTTGGGCGGCGAATTTCTCTAGCACCGAGACGATGCGCCGGCGCTCGTCGTCGGGCAAGGCGCCGCCGGTCCCGCCCCCGTATTTCAACTCGTCGCGGCGCGCGAGGACGGACTGCAATTCGCGGCACTCCAAAGGATCGGCGGCGCGCTGTTCGAGAGCCGCCGCCGCGTCCGCAAACGTTCCCGCTTTGCCGTTGAGCAAATCCAAGCGGGCCTGCACGAAATTCGCCGCGGCATTGTAGAACTCAGTTTTTTCGGAAGCCTTGTGCAAGGCGGATTTCGCTTCGCGCAGCACCGATTCCAACTCGGCCGTGCGGGCGGATTTGATGCGGCGACGGCGGAACCAGAAGAGAAGCGGAAGAAACATCAAGGCAAAGGCGAGAAATGCTGCGTTGAGCCAGCGGAAC
>JBEDBL010000081.1:0-10985 GCA_041177245.1 Verrucomicrobiota bacterium | reverse complement strand
CATGGAGGGTATGGAAAAAGTCGTGATCACGGCCTTACCGGTTGTCGGGTCGACCGGCCTGACCTGCCAAGCCCCGAAAAAGGCTTCGGCAAGATGCACCGCTTGGGTCTCCTGCTCCACGCTGCGGGCCGCACCCGTGCCCACGGGCATCAAGCCAATGATCGGCAAGATGCAAAACGCAAATAGACCCAAGGCAATCACCGTTTCGGTCAGGCTGAAGCCGCTATAGCTGGGATTAAGCTTGCTCACTGGCGGTAAGATTCCGGAGGTCGAACACGCACGCGGCCACGCTTGTCGATTTCCACGTAGTAGTAGTTGTTGGTCGCCTTGATGATAATTTGCTTGCCATCGAGCGTTACCGCGCCGGGGACAACCCTGATGGCAGCCTCCTGCTGGTTCACGCTGGTTGATGATCCGGAGCCAAATGAAGAGCCGTCGCCTCTCACGCCCTCGCCGACTCCCTTAAAGCCAACGGCGGGCGTTTTACCCAATGTGAAGGAATTGCTCCCAGCAGAGCACTTCAAACCGTTGATAAAGGACTCCATGAACTTATATTCAGTTCCGGGAGAGGCGCCTGCGAAAACCGGCGAGACAATTTCGCCGGGCTTGGCGCCGATAGGGTCGCCGGCAATTACAGAGTAATTCATCTGGGCAACATTGAGAAAAACCACTCCCGCAGGCAGCTTTTCCCACTCCTTGAGCATGGTCCAGCTGCCTGCATGGCGATTCCTTTGAATCACAGTCCAATAGCGCCAGCTTTCCGGCGGCAAACCGGTGCCATCGGCACCGTCCAAATTGAATATAATGAAGCGCGTCTCGAGGTTTTTCGCGACGGCATATTGGCGTGCCAGACTGAGCCCGCTGGCCACTTGCGCCGCAGCAACTTGGGTGGCAGGCCCTCCCATGTTGCTGATGGCGAGCCCCAAGGCCCCCATCACAATGGCCATGATTGCGACCACCGAAAGCAACTCGACCAAGGTGAACGCCGGAGAACGGCTTCGCACAGCGAAGAGGCAAGACCGATTGGTGCGGTTTTTACCAGTTGCCGATGTCATCGTTTGTCGCGGGGGTAGGGCCGTCACTCCAGACGTCGAAAGTGGCCAAGTTCACCTGCCCTGTGCGGTCGGTGCTGTAGCGGTAGCTGTTGCCGTAGGGATCAAGCAGATACTTGCCCGAAAGCGACGAGGGCTGGACCTCCATGAACATCTGAACGTTGGAAATGAGAAGAGCAGGGGGATTGGCATTCTCCTGCGGCGGATACACATCATTTTGCATCTTGTATCGCTCGATGGCATTAGCCAAAGCCGCAACCTCCCCCGCTGCACGGTCGCGCGCCCCTTTGCCCTGCGCTCCACCGAGCGCCGCCAGCGTGATGCCGGCAAGAATTGCAATCACAGCAACTACAACAAGTAACTCGACAAGGGTGAAAGCAGCGTGCGCAGAGCGGTCACAGTGACATGCAGCTAGTGACGATCGAGAAGTCATGGAATTTTGGCTTCCAATGTTAGCCGGAGCTGAACACTGCTGACCGGCAAATAAGGACTGCGCGAGGGGAAACGGACACTTCATGTATTCACAATGTAAATATTCAGCGGATTGCGTCAACGTTTTTTTGCACGCGGCAGAAAGGCGGCAAACGGGTGTTTGAACAAATCGCCTCCGCCGCTGGTCTGTGCTTCTAGCCCACGCGCGGCAAGGGCATCCCGCGTTGCCGTAAAAAACGGCTTGCGAGCAACAGAAATTTGAATATTTTTAACAATGATTTGGGTCCGTCCTAACCTCTAAAAATTAATCCTCCTATGAACACACGATCCCTCCTCGTGCGCCTTGTGGCGCTTCCCATCATCACGATCACCCTCGCGCTCGGCTTTGCCGCAGCGCCCTTGGCCAACGCCGCGGTCGCCGTGGACGGCGTCAAGGAAGCCGATTACGGCGCGCCGATCGCCGTGCAGTCGGTCACCGCGGGCTGGGGCGCGAACAACACTCTCGCCTCGCTCAGCGCGGTGCAGCAGGGCGCGTCACTTTATGTTTTTCTGGCCGGACGTCCGCAAGGGAACGCCTTCATGCTGTTCGTGGATTGCAAGCCGGGCGGCGTCTCCTCCATCCCGAACAACCTCATCAGCAGCGGCGGCGAGGAATACTGCATCAACAACTTTGGATCGAGCAGCACGGCAGGCATGACCTTCGAAACCGGTTTCCAACCGGACTATGCCATCCGTGTCTTTGGGGACGGCAGCGGCAGCACGGGCGCCTACACCGCTGTCTATCCCCTGACTCCCGGGGCGAGCCGCTCTTACATCGGCGACTCGGGCGGCACCACCGGCGCCTCCGGCGCACCGGTCACGCTCCTGCGTTCTGTGTGGCAGAACGTTACCGGAGCCTACGCTGACGCCACTCAGGGATCGGAAATGCAGTTGAACATCGCGCAACTCGGCGTGCCCACCGGATCCGGACAGACCATCAAGTTCATGGCCATGCTGGTCAACGGCGGATCAGACTACGGATCGAACCAAGTGCTCGGTTCGTTGCCCGGCGGTTCCGGCGATCTGGGCGGCGGCATGAAAACCACCGACTTCAACACGGTGACTGGAACCCAGACTCTCTCGGTGACAGTCAACAATGCCGACGCGGATGGCGACGGCATACCCGACGCAGACGATCCGGACGATGACAACGATGGTCTGCTCGACACGGTGGAAACGAATACCGGCATCTTCGTCGATGCCAGCAACACAGGATCCAACCCCGTCAATCCGGACACCGATGGCGACGGCATGAACGACTTCAACGAAGTCGCCGCGGGACGCAATCCGAACAAATACGACTACAGCGTGATCACCGTGGCGGGCGCCTTCCAAGGCTGGAGCCCGACACCCACACCGACCAACGCACCCGTCAACGTGATGAGCAACGTTTCGGCGGGAGGCACAGGCTTTGATTACGAACTGCTCTGGCGGTTCTCCGCGGTGACCACCACACCAGGAAAGTTCACCGCCGGCAGCTGGAGTGTCAATTGGGGCGCCTCCACCAACGCCGGTGTGGCCAACCGGGGCGGCGGCGATATCCAATTCCCCGTCACCGCCTCGGGCATCTGGAAGTTTGCCTTCAACACCGACACCTTGGCCTATTCCTTCACACGGCAAGCGGCACCCGCCACCTACGCCGCTTGGGCCGCGCAATACGGTCTCGCCGCGGATTCGGGCGCGACGGACGACGACGGCGACGGACTGGTCAACAGTGCCGAGTTCGCAGCCAACACCGACCCTCTAAATCTGGACACGGATGGCGACGGACTCTACGACAGCGAGGAACTGAGCGGCGACTACTCGGCCGTTGTTCCCTCGGCAACGGGCGCGTTCGCGACCGTGCCTTCTGTGCTGAACAAGCCCCTGAATCCCCTCACCCGTGACAGCGATGGCGATGGCCTCAATGACTTGTGGGAGCTGAGCTACGGACTTGACCCCACCGACAACGGAACCGTTGTCTCCTACCTGAACGCCACAGGGCTCTCCGTGACGAGCAATCCGAACGGCGCAACTTCAAATCCAGATGGGGATACTGCGGACAACTTGGCCGAGCAGACAGCCGGGACCAGCCCTCTGACGGCAGGAACAGGTTTCGTGTCCGCCTATCCCAAAATCACCGTACCCGGAAGCTTCACCGGCTGGAACGTGGCAGGATCTGGGGTCAATACAATGCAACTCACCGGCAACTTCACGTGGAAGTTGATCTTCTACTTCGCCTCAGCACCGGTGGATCCGCAATACAAGTTTGCCGCCGGAAGTTGGTCAACGAGTTGGGGCGACACCCAACCCGCGAACGGCGTCGCTGACCTAGGCAGCGGCGACAATATCTCCGGTGCCGCAGTTTTCACCGCGCCCGGCTACTACTTGATCACCTTCAACGACAGCACGCTCGCTTACTCGGCGACGACATTGCCTGTCGGGGACAGCGATGCGGATGGCCTGCCGGATGCCTACGAGGTCTACTACGGGGCTTACCTGAGTCCCGCGTTGATCGATCTGAATCCGGCCACGGACTACAACAGCGACGGCAAAACAACGCTGCAAAACTACCAAGACGGCACCCATCCGACGCTCGACGCCACCCCACCCGTCATCGCCTTGGCACCAGCGGTGCAAAATCTCACGTGGGCGGCAGTCGGCGCGACGGTGACTTTGGCCAACTCCGATGTCACCGCCACCGACAACATCACAACCAATCCGGTGATTTCAATCAACCCGGCGACCTTGGATACCTCCGTTGCCGGCACGACCGTCGTTAGCTACACCGCCACCGATGATGCCGGCAACCAATCCACGGTGGGACGCACAATCGTGGTCGGTGACGCCGCACCAGGTTGGTATTCGCTCTGGTCGCCCGCCAGCGCCTCGATAACCACCGCCCAGACCGCCGACATTTACGGCCAGATCTATGTGGACGGTGCCACGGGCGCAGCAGGCGCGGCCCCGAACATCCAAGCTTGGGTCGGCGTGAGCAGCACGAATACCGATCCATCCACCTGGGGTGCTGCGGCTTGGTCGGCTGCCACGTTCAATACGACGCAATTCGGCGCTAATGACGAATACAAGGCTACTTTGAGCGGCGCCACGCTCGGTGCGGGCACCTACTACTACGCTTACCGCTGGCAAATCGGCTCGGGCGCCTACTTCTACGGTGGCATCAAGTCAGACGGCAGCGGCCGCGGCCCTTGGGACGGCACGACCAACGTGAACGGCACCTTGACCGTATCTGCGGTCTCGTCTTACGACAGCTGGGCCAGCCAGAACGGCTTGAGCGGAGCAAGCGCACAACCGACCGCCGACCCCGATAGCGACGGCTACACCAACCAGCAGGAATACGCCTTCGGCGGCAATCCCAACGCGGGCAATGCCGCGCTGGTCAAGACATCGGTCTCCGGCGGCTACATGGTGGTAACTTGGTTCCAGCGGACCGACGCAGCGGCGGGTGCTTACAAGGTCAAGACGACAACGAGCCTTGCCACGCCGTTCGCCGTCAACAACACGCTGACCGCCGCCGTGGTCCCCAGTTCGGCCACCGCACCGAATGGCTACGAGAGCAAGCAAGTCAGCGTCGCCATCACCGGCGAGCGCAACTTCCTCGCCTTGGCCTTCGATTAGGTCGGCATTGTTTCAAAAAGCCCCGCCCTTTCGGGCGGGGCTTTTTTTATTCACCGCGCTCGGCAGCCCCACTGCAACCGCCACCGTCCAACCGGTCGCTAGGTGTGAACTTTTGGCAAAAAGTAGAAACGTCGTTTGCACGAGCGAAGTGGACGGCCGGGCCCCGATACAATCAGCACCGACTAAAACCGTGGTCCTCTCGCTGTAGGCAACAGTGAGACCGCTGCAGCCGAGTTTCTCATTCGCTTGAGTCGGCGCTCCAGTGCGCGGGCCTCGCCGATAGACGCATATTTGCTTTTTGCCACGCACTCGACCATTCCACCCAATCGCTTGATCGTGTGGCAGGAACCGCGAACGTGTTCGGCCTAACGGCGCTCCAAATCAGAAGTGGACCCGATGTAGCAGCGCCCTGAGGCACCTCGCAAAATGTGGACCCACGCGCCCATCAGAAAACTTGAATGTGGGTCGGGCGGGACTCGAACCCGCAACCAGCCCCGACTTCAGTCGGGGCTGCTCTGTGCAGACAAAAAGGCAATCGCTGCTGCAGGGTTTTTCATTCGTTTGAGTCGGCGCTCCAAAGCACGGGCTTCGTCGATAGACACGCACTTGTGTTTTGCCATGCACTCGACTATTCCACCGAGTCGCTTAGTCGTGTGGCAGGAACCGCGAACGTGTTCGGCTAAACGGCGCTCCAACTCAGAAGTGGACCCGATGTAGCAGCGCCCGGACTCACCGCGCAAAATGTAGACCCACGCGCCCATCAAACAACTTGAATGTGGGTCGGGCGGGACTCGAACCCGCAACCAACCCCGACTTCAGTCGGGGCTGCTCTGTGCAGACAAAAAGGCAATCGCTGCTGCAGGGTTTTTCATTCGTTTGAGTCGGCGCTCCAGTGCGCGAGCCTCGCCGATGGATGCATATTTGCTTTTTGCCACGCACTCAACCATTCCACCGAGTCGCTTAGTCGTGTGGCAGGAACCGCGAACGTGTTCGGCCAAACGGCGCTCCAATTCACAAGTGGACCCGATGTAGCAGCGCCCGGACGCACCGCACAAAATGTAGACCCAAGCGCCCATCAGAAAACTTGAATGTGGGTCGGGCGGGACTCGAACCCGCAACCAACGCCTTAAAAGGGCGCTGCTCTACCATTGAGCTACCAACCCCGGAGAACATGCAAATTAACTTCGATATGCACTCCCTCTCAAGCACTTTCGAATACTCGCAACAACCAACCCCGACTTGCGTCGGGGCTGCTATATCATTGAACTACCAACCCCCGAAGATCTGTAAATTGGCTAGGACGTACAGCCCCTCTCAAGCACTTTCGAAAACTCGGATCAACCACCCCTAGCGAGGGTAATGCACTCAAGATTTTTTGCCGAGGCCCAGCTTGGCGAGGGCGGCCTGCACCTCGGCCGCATGGTCGCCGGTTTTGGCGCTTTCGACAATCCAAGCGATTTTGCCGTCCACCACGATGAAGGATTGGCGCTTGGCGATGCCCATGACGGTCGGGACACCGAAGGCTTTGGCCACCTCGCTATCGTGATCCGCGAGCAAGGTGAAGGGCAGGTTGTATTTGTCCGCGAATTTTTTCTGCCCGTCGACAGTGTCCCCGCTCACGCCGATGATGCGCACACCCTCCGACTGGAAATCGGGAAAGGCATCGCGCAAGGAGCAAGCCTGCGCGGTGCAACCGGGCGTATCGGCTTTCGGATAAAAATAAACGAGGACTGGACCTTGCGCACAAACTTCGGCCAGGCGGACTTCTGCACCGTTCTGGTCGCGCGCGATGACAGCAGGTGCCGTGTCTCCCACTGTGAGGGCTCCGGCGGGTGCGGTAAGTCCGAGAAAAGAGAGCAAAGCAGAAATCATGGCAGGTATATCACGCACGCCGCAAAGGTAATGGCGCCCCGGCCTGCGCACAAGGAGCACTTGCCATCGCCGCCCGTCGCCAGAATCATCGAGTGAAGTCATGGAAGAAACTCGAAAGCAGCGCGGCGATTGGCGGCGGAGGGCGGCCTTGTTGGTCGCGGCGTTGGCGACACTCGCCGCGATCGCGTCATTGCGCGGGCCCGATCTTATTGCCGCGCAAACCGCCAACGCGACGGGGTCGTGGATGCTTTCGGGGCCCGCGGTTTGGGACACCAGCACCACCTTCGGTGCGCTCGCGCGCCCCGCGTATGCATTCGCCGGCCCCCGGGGCTGGCAAAACCTGCACGTTGTCGTGGCTTGGTTGGCCGTTCTTTGCTGGCTTCTCCCTCTCCCCGCGCAGGCGTGGAGAGGATTGCTGCCCCTGGTTCCCGCACTGCTGGCCGCCGTGCTTTCGGTCCCATCGTCGGGATTCGCCGCGTTAGGACTTGCTGCGCTGGTGTTCTCCGCGTGGCGTTATACGACATTCGACCGCGCGATCAGCGCGCGGACTTTTCCCGCGGCGGCGATGTTAGCCGCGTGGCTCTCGCCAGGTTCGCTCCCGCTTGCCGTGGCTTTCGCGATCGAGTCCGGCTCCCGCTGGACACGAAGGCAAATTTTCCTCTCAGCGCTCGCGGCCGCCGTGGCGGTCAATTTTACGCCGCGAGGGTTTCCGGTCTGGACGGATGCGTGGACGTTTTTGCGTTGGAATCCGTCTGCCGCGCCCGACGAGGCGGCGACGATCGCCTTGCTTCTCAACGTAGCCGTGCTCGCCCTCGCCCTGCGTTGGTCGCTCCGTAACAAATGTGCCGAGACGGCAGCCGCTCCGGTATTGCTCCTGCTCGCTGCCTCCCAAGGGCAGACGGCGTATCTATGGGTGGCCGCCCTCATGGCAATACCACTCTGGCCCTCGGCCAAGGAACAACTGCGCGCTTTGGGAGTGAACGTGCGCTGGTGGGCAGGGACCGCGCTGCTTTCCGCCGCGTTTCTTCTCGTTGTGTGGGGAGGTTTCCGGCGCGTCAACGACTGGCACAATCTGGCAATGGTGCGCGAGGCTGCGCAACCAACGCTCACGCGGGCCGCATTGCCCAAGGAGGGACCGGTTTACATCAATCCGCAAGGCCTGCCGCTGGCACGCTTCAGCGGCCCGCTGCCGGAACGCGCGCTAGAGGGAGAAACGGCAGGCTTGGCCCGCGAACCGCGACTGTGGCGCGCGCAGGACCGCGCGGCGCGCTACCGCGCCGTTTGGCTGCTCGGCGACAAGTCTGACTACGCGCCGCTGGCGCGGCACCTCGGCGAATCGCCGGACTGGCGGCTGGCGGCGGTGGATGCGACTGGTCTGCTCTTCGTGCGGGGTCCGAAGGCGAACGAATTCCCCACCGAACCGGCCCAGCAACTCGGTAGCGGATTCGTCGGCGCGGCCAACCGTTCGAGGTTCCTCGCCGGCGCGGCACTCTCGGCCCTTGCCGCCCAAGCTTTGCCCGAGGCGGGTGAGCTCTCGCGCGCATCCGTGCGCAAATCCGACCTCGCATCGCTCAGCGCCTCGGCGCGCGCTTTGGTGCTGCTTTCGCTGGGACAAATCGAGGATGCACTGGAGCAAAGCGCACGTGCCGTCGGGTTGACCCCGTCTTTGTCCGAGGCCTGGCAGGCGCGCGCGGAGGCGCTATTGCACGCCGGTCGCACCGATGAGGCCTATGGCGCGGCGCAAAGGGCGGCGGAGTCGGCTCCCGGCGATGAAGGGGCGCTTTGGCTCGCGGCACGCGCGGCTAATGCGGCGCGCGCTTTCCAAACTGAGGCGGAAATTCTCGAACGGCTGATCGCGCTGACCGGTGGACGCGGATCAGATCCCGGGTTTTACGAGCTCTACCTAGGGCAATCGTATGCGAAGCAGGGATTGGCAAGACCCGCGCTACGCGCGCTGGAGAAAGCGGCAGCCGCACCGGGGTTGAGCGAGGAACAACGCGCGGAACTCCGGGAGGAAATCGCGCGCGTGCGCGAATCCGCCGAGCACAACTGATTCCTTTTGCGCTTAACTCGCCACCGCCGGCGCATTACGTTGAAGGGGTGAGCAAGAAATCCGCCCGCCCGAAAAAGAACATTCTCCGCAAATATTCATCGCAGGTTCTCGACGGACCCGAACGCGCCCCGAGCCGCGCCATGCTGTATGCGGTCGGCTATCAGCAGAAGGATTTCGCCAAACCACAAGTCGGCATCGCCTCCACGTGGAGCATGGTCACGCCCTGCAACATGCACCTCGACGTGCTCGCGCGCGAAGCGGCGGGAGGAGCCAACGCGGCCGGCGGCAAGGCCACGATCTTCAACACCATCACGATTTCCGACGGGATTTCCATGGGAACCGAAGGAATGAAATACTCGCTCGTGTCGCGCGAAGTGATCGCCGACTCGATCGAGACCGTCGTGGGATGCGAGGGATTCGACGGATTTGTGGCCATCGGGGGATGCGACAAGAACATGCCCGGTTGTATGCTGGCCATCTCGCGGCTCAACCGCCCGGCCGTCTTCGTCTACGGAGGCACGATCCTGCCCGGATGCCTTAATGGCAAAAACCTCGATGTCGTCTCGGTTTTCGAGGCCGTGGGGCAGCACGCCGCGGACAAAATCAACGACAAACAACTGCAGAAGATCGAAGCCTGCGCGATCCCCGGTCCGGGCTCCTGCGGGGGCATGTACACGGCCAACACCATGGCGTCGGCCATCGAAGCCATGGGCATGAGCCTGCCGAATAGCTCGGCCCAAGCCGCGGTATCCGGTGTCAAAAAGGCCGATGCTCGCGACGCAGGCGCCGCAGTGGTCAATCTCCTCAAACGCGGGATACTTCCCTCGGATATCACTACACGCGAGGCCTTCGAAAACGCCATCACCGTGATCATCGCGCTCGGCGGATCGACCAACGCCGTGCTCCACTTGCTGGCCATGGCCCACGCGGCCAACGTCAAACTCGATATCGATGATTTCACCAAGATCGGGCGCCGGGTTCCGGTTCTCGCCGACCTCAAGCCGAGCGGCAAATACCTCATGTCCGAACTCGTGGGCATCGGCGGCATCGTGCCGCTGATGAAGGAACTTCTTTCCGCCGGCCTTCTCCACGGCGATTGCCTCACCGTCACGGGCAAAACGCTCAAGCAGAACCTCGCGCCTTTCAAACCCTATCCGAAGGGACAACAGATCATCCGTCCGCTGGGCGATCCGATCAAAAAGGACAGCCATCTCGTCATTCTTTACGGCAACCTCGCCCCCGGCGGCGCCGTGGCGAAAATCTCCGGCAAGGAAGGCGAGAAGTTCCGCGGCAAGGCGCGCGTCTTCGATTCCGAGGAGGCGGCGCTCGCCTCGATCCTCAAGGGCGGGGTGAAAAAGGGCGACGTGATCGTCATACGCTACGAAGGACCGAAGGGCGGACCCGGCATGCGCGAAATGCTCGGCCCGACGTCCGCGGTGATGGGCAAAGGTCTCGGCAAAGATGTCGCGCTGGTCACCGACGGGCGCTTTTCCGGCGGCACGCACGGCTTTGTTGTGGGTCATATCACGCCCGAAGCATTCGACGGCGGACCGCTCGCGCTGGTCAAAAACGGCGACACGATCGAGATCGACGCGGTGAAACACCAACTCACCGTCGACGTACCCGCGGCCGAGTTGAAGCGCCGCAAGGCCAGGTGGAAAAAGCCCGCGCCGCGCTACCGACGCGGGGTCCTGGCCAAATTCGCCGCGAACACAACCAGCGCTTCTACCGGCGCGGTGACCGACGCAGGGCTCTGATGCTTCGCGCGGTCATCTTCGATTGGGACGGCGTGGTCGTCGACTCGTCGGCGCACCACGAACGCAGTTGGGAAATTCTCGCGGCCAAACGCGGACTCCCCCTCCCTGAGGACCATTTCAAGCGGGGCTTCGGCAAAAAGAACAACGTGATCATTCCCGACC
>JBEDBL010000080.1:0-11181 GCA_041177245.1 Verrucomicrobiota bacterium | reverse complement strand
CCGCTCGCGGTGCGGATGGTGCCGCCCGTGAGGGAGACCGACGCGCTGTTGTTCACTTGGTTGCTTTGCGAAACGAGCAAGGTGGCACCGCTGGCCACGCCAAGGGAAGCCGTCGATCCAAGAACCTCACCGCTTGCGTTGGCCAACTCGAGCGTGCCGGCGCTCACCGTCGTCGCGCCGGTCAAAGAATTGGCACCAGAAAGAGTAAGCGTGCCGTTGCCGCTCTTGGTGATGGCGCCGGTTCCCGCGGCGATACCTCCATAGGCCAAGGCTTGTGCGCCGGCCACTTCGATGGTGCCTCCGGATGCACCGAGCCCGATACCGCGATTGGCACCGAGAGTGAAGCCCGCTGCGGCGTGAAGCGTGCCGCCGTCGAGGGTCACGTTGCCTGCGGTGGCCGTTAAGGGAGCCGCGCCGAGATTGGAATCAGCCGAGACGGAGACCGCTCCATTGCTGATGGCGATCCCGCCGGTGAAGGTATTGCTGGCGGAGAGGACAAGTGTGCCAGCGCCGATCTTGTCCACCCCGCCCGTGCCGGAAAGCGTGCCGCTGTTCGTGGCAGTGATGTTGTTAGTCACGTCGAAAATGGTGTTGTTGAGGGTGAGCGCGCCGGAAAGCTCCGCACCGTTGATGAACGCGACCCGGTAGACACTCATGTCATTGGTGATTGTACCGCCCGTGCGGATCTGAACCTCGGAGGTTCCGTCGGTCTGGGTGATCGCGCCCGTGCCGGCGCCATTCACGTGGGTCAGGCGCAAGTTGCCCGAGTTGAGGGTGATTCCGCCGGCGAAGGCATTGGAGGCAGCCAGTGTGAAGTTGCGGGTGTTGGTCGCATTGATGCTGTTGATGACCAAGCCACCATTCGAGACCACTCCGTTGAAGGTCGCGGAGTTGTCCAGCGAGATGGTGCGCGTGGCGCCGCCAAGATCGAGACCGCCGTTGAAGGTCGTGGCCTGCGTGCCGTTGCCCAAGGTGAAATCGCCGGCGGCAACAATGTTGTTGGCCAGGGTGCGCCCCGTGGTGACAGAGGAAAGTATGGTGTTGTTCCCAATGGTGACCGTGCCGGTGCCCAGCGCAGTGTTGCCGGCAAGGTTGATCGCGCCACCGTTGAGCAGCGTGCCGCCACTGTAGGTGCTATTCCCGAGTTCCAGAGTACCGCTGCCAGCTTTCACCAGCACGCCCGTGCCGGCCATGCCGCCCGAGTAGGTGCCGTTGCCGGACTGATCGAAGACCACGGTCGCACTGTTCGTGATCGCACCCTGCAGAGAGCTGCTCGTGCCACGCACTTCGCCCGCGCTCACCGTCGTGCCACCGCTGTAGCTGTTGCTGCCGGAGAGGACCACCGTGCCCGAACCGGTCTTGGTGATCCCGCCTGCGCCGCTGAAGTTTCCAGAAAAGGTAGCTTGGCCATTGGCGGCGGCAGTCAGCGTGCCGGCGGTGTTCACCGTGACGTTACCGCTAAAGGTCGCGCTGCCCGCTTCCTCGATACCCAGGGTGCCGCTGCCGGAGCCAGCGATCGTATTGCTGATGGCAAAGTTGTCGAGCGCGATCGTGGGGCGGGTTCCGCTGCCACTTGACCCTGTGAGAGCTACGACGCGAAAAACCACGGCGCTTTGGTTGTCCAAGTTGGTGCCGAAATTGCTCGTGGTGAAATTGGTCGAGGTGGAGCCCCAGACCACCGGATCAACCCAAGTGCCAAGTGAAGTGAAACTTGTGGGGGAGGAACCGAGACCGTATTCGATCGACCATGTGGTAGACCGTGTGTTGGTTTTTATCATCATCAAGTCGAGCGAGATCGACGACACGCTGATACCAAGAGTGTTGAAGGAATAGACAACCGAGGCACCGGGATCGCCAAAAGAACCGGTCTGCTGCACGCCCAAAGAACGATCCGTCGAGCCGGCTTGGGCCGATGTCGTCGAGCCCTCTGTCAGCCCGGTGGTCGCGGCGACATTCGCGAAAAGGTTTGGAGAGGCAATGGCCCCCCAAGCAGTAGCTGTGGAGGCGTAACCCGCGTTGGTTCCGAGCGAAGAACCTGTCGCACCGCCGCGCACGGTCCAGTCGGTCGGCAAACCGCTGCCGAGTGAGTTGAAGTTCTGGGTGTAGTAAGAAGCGCTGGAAGCCGCGCCGCCGAGGCTGAGGTTATTGGCAATGGTGACCCCGTTCTTGGCGATCACGCTGCCGTTGGTCACCGAGACAGAGCCTGTTCCCATCGCATTGTTCGCGGACACGGCGAGTGTCCCGCCGCCGACGGTTGCGACGCCAGAGTATCCGGAACTGTTGCCCGACAGCGTGAGGGTACCCGAGCCTGACTTGGTAAGAACACCGTTGCCGCTGAGCGTTCCGGAATAAGAGCCGCCGGTCGATTGGTTGAAGACGAGCGTTGCATTGTTGGTGATCGCGCCCTGCAACGACGTCGTGTCTCCAGAGAGGGCACCCGCACTGATCAGCGTGCCGCCATTGTAGCTGTTTGCACC
The DNA here is from genome assembly GCA_041177245.1 of Verrucomicrobiota bacterium. GTDB lineage: Bacteria > Verrucomicrobiota > Verrucomicrobiia > Chthoniobacterales > JACTMZ01 > JACTMZ01. Next base: position 8,704 of record JBEDBL010000080.1, on the reverse strand, counting down.
GCCAAGGGTGACCGTGCCCGAACCGCTCTTGACCAAGGATCCCGAACCGCTGACCACCCCGGCATAAGTTCCGTTGGTAGATTGCGAAAACTCGACGACCGAGCTGTTGCTGATTGCCCCCTGCAAGCTGGTTGTGCTGCCAGCCAAGGTTCCGGCATTGACCACGGTGCCGCCGGAGTAGCTGTTGGCTCCGGACAGCGTCACGGTTCCCGCGCTGTTCTTGGTCAGACTGCCCGAACCGCTCATTATGCTGCTGTAAGTGCCATTCGTCGTCTGGTCGAAAATCACGCGCGCGTTATTGGTGACGGCGCCCTGCAAACTGCGCGTGTCGCCGACCAGTGCACCGCCGCTGACCAAAGTTCCGCCCGAGTAGGTGTTGGCTCCACCGAGGGCAAACGTTCCGTTGCCGCTCTTGGTGAGGCTTCCCCCGGCTCCGCTCATCACGCCGGCAAAGGTCGTGCTGGTGTTGTCACCGCCGACCGTGAGGTTTTTGTTGGTCATGGTGACCGAGGCCGTCGAGGAACCAGCCAATGAACCGATGGTCGCACTGCTACCGGTGATGCTGCTGATATCCAACGAGGCGTTGGTGGTGGCTCCGGCCAGATTCAGAGCCGTGCCGGAAGGCAGCGCACCGCTGCCGGTGAGCATAATCACGCCGCCGTTGTTGGTGGTCGCTCCGGAGTAGGTGGCAACACCGTTGGTCAGCGAGAAGGAGCGCGTGGCGCTGCCGCCCGAGTCCAGAACCAAGCCCGTGCCGTTGGAGATCACACCCCCGACATAGGAGGAGTTGGAGAAGGTGATCGTGCGCGTTCCTCCGGCCAGATCGATGTTGCCCCCGAAGTAACTGCCAAAGCTCGTGCCCGCTATGGCGCCGAACCGGACGTTGCCGACCAGGACGAGATTGTTGCCGATGATGCGGTCGTTGGTCGTTGATCCAATCGAGCCCGCCTGCCCGAAGGCCGAGCCGTCCTGCAGCGTGATCGTCGCCGTTCCCAGCGGCGTGTTCAGCGCGGTGCCATAGCCGAGGCTGGCCCCGCCCGCCACCGTCACGGTGTTCAGGGTGTTGGTCGAACGGACAATCATAACTCCCTCCGAGACCGTCATGCTGTCCATCGTGTTGCCATTGGCATTCAAGGTGAGCGTGGCGGAACCGGCTTTGACCAGTGCTCCGCTGCCGCTGATCAGGCTGGAGTTGGTGCCGTCGGCCGTCTGGTTGTAGACGATGGTGGCGTTGTTGGTGATCACGCCGCGCATGCTGGTCGTGTCGCCGACCAATGCACCGCCGCTGACCAGCGTGCCGCCGGAATAAGTGTTGGCCGCATTGAGCGTGAGGCTTCCCGCACCCTGCTTGACCAGCACGCCCGTCCCGCTCATCGCCGAGCCATACGAGCCGTTGGTCGCTTGGTTGAAGACCACCGTCGCGTTGTTGACGATGCCGCCCTGCAGGCTGGTCGTGTCGCCGGCCAGTGTGCCGCCGTTGACCGTCGTGCCGCCGCTGTAGCTGTTGGCTCCGTTGAGAACAAGGCTGCCGGCGCCGGTTTTGATGATGGACCCGCCGCTGCCGCTGATAGCCCCGTTGATCACCGTGTTGCTCGCGCCCTGCACAGTCAGCGCCAGACCCGCGGTGTCGATCGCTCCGCCGAAAGTGAGCGAGCCGCTGGCCGCATTGAAGGTCTGGCCGATACCCAAGACAACATCGCTGCTGATCGTCTGGCCGCTGGAGGAGTTGTTCACGATGCCGTCCACGCCATTGGTGAAGGTATTTCCGGAAACGACGTAGGAACCCGAGGCCGTGTTGCTGAAAACGATACCCTTGAGCGAAGTGACCGCATCGTTGGTGCTGTTGCCTCCCGCGCCCGAGAAGATGATCGAGTTGCCGTTGGCCGGGGCCGAACCATTGGTCCAATTGCCTGCCGTGCTCCAATTACCCGAACCGGTGTTCCAATCGAAGGCCGAGGACGGAACAAACGAAGTTGTGTAAAGCAAGGCCAACGCGTTGCCGTTGGTAATCACGCTAAAGGTGCCATTCAGCGTGTTCGAGAACGCACCGTAATTGACCGAGAAGGCGCTGCCGTCGAACGTGCTGGCCAACGACGTGTAGGTGACGAAGTTGTTCGTCCAGTTCACATCGGGATTCCAGCCGGTGGAAAGACCGGGATTGGTGGTCGAGGACATCGAGACGAGATTGATGGTGAAGGGATTGGCTATCGTGTTGGAGAGCGTGAGGCTGCCGCCGATGGCCAGTTTGTCCCAATCCGTCCCAGCCGTGCCCGCCCAGTTGAACATCTCGAGTTGGAACGATCCGTTCTGGTTGAACACCGTATTGCCCACGCTCAGCGTGCCCACGCTATTACCGGGCGCAAGTGTGCCGCTCACCGTAAGCGCGCCGATCTGGCCCGAACCACCGATCGAAGCGCCGCTGGCCACAGTCACGGCGCTCGAGCTGTTGGTGCCGTTCATGACAAAGCGTCCGCCGCTAACCGTGGTTGCGCCATCGTAGGTGCTCGTTCCACTGAAGGTCATGGTGCCGTTGCCGCTCTTCGTGATACTGCCGCCGACGCCCGAAGCCACACCGGCAAAAGTCGTCGAGGTGTTGTTGCCCCCCACCGTGAGGTTCTTGGCCCCGAGCAGCAGGTTCGCGTTGGCCCCGCCGGCAAGCGAACCGTAGGTGACGCTCGAGGCGGCATTCGCGCTGATGTCGTTGGTCGCGACGGTCGTGGCGGCAATGTTCACCGCCGTGTTCGTGCCCATCGTGCCGTTCATGATCAAAGCCCCGCCGTTTTGGGTCAGGGTCGAGCCGGTGTAGGAAGCTGTCGGGTTGAGAGTAAAATTGCGTCCGGCACTTCCGGGAGTGACCGCCATAACCAGTGAACCGTTGGTGATCGCCCCGTTGACGATCGCCGAGTTGTCGAGAGTGATCGTCCTTGTCGCTCCTCCCAGACTGATGTTGCTCAGCGTCGTCTGGAAACCTGCCCCGCCCAGCTGGAAATCGGCGGCCGCCACAACATCGCCTGTCAAAGTGCGGCTGGTGCCGAAAGACGCTAAGATGCCGCCGTTCATCGTGATCGTTCCCAATCCCGCGAGGTTGCCGGAGCTGGAAGCCAAAGCGAGCCAGCCGGCATTGACCGTCACCCCGCCAAGGTTGGTCACCGCACCGTTGACTTTCAACACTCCCGCACCCGCCTTGGTCAGAACAAAGCCGTTGCCGGTAAAGCCGTTGATCCCCAACTCGGCATTGGTGGCGCCCGAAACGGTAACAGTCAAGTTGGTAGCCAGGTTCACCTGCGAACCGAAAGTCAGCGCGGCAGTGCCCGCATAACTGAAGCTGCCCGCCCACGTCGTGTTGTTTCCAGTTAGAGTAGTATTATTGTCCGCATCAAGAGCGCCTCCGTTGACCGTAAACGTGCCGGTTCCTAGGGCGTTGGCATTGTTGAGGCCCAGTCGCCCTGAGTTCAGCGTGACTCCACCGCTGAAATTGTTCGATCCGCTCAACTTCAGTTGACCCGTGCCCGTAGCCCCGTTGGTAAAGGTCAAGCTGCCGGTATTCGTGATCGATGGCGAAAAGGTGAAAGTGTTTGCGGAGAGGTTGGTGATCGTGACGCCAGTCGTCAGATTGATCGTATTGGTGCCGGTAGCGTTCGAGAGGCCGGAAAACGAGGCAGCACTGGCGGTAACATTGGAGAGCCCGAAGCTGCCATTGATCGTCACACTGCCGCTCATGTTGCGGGTCGTGTTACCGCTGCCACCGTCCCAAGCAATGACGCCGCCATTGATTGTCAGGCGCGCGTTCGTCCCGCCGAATGCCGTCGAGTTGCCGAGAATGACCGTTCCGTTGTTGAGCGTCAGACCTCCTCCCGCGGCAACTTGGGTGCCTTGGGAGCCGATGATCCATGTGCCGGCACCGTTTTTGATCCATTTGGCACGGTCCGCAGACGCCGACCAATTTTGATTGCTCCAGCTCAGGGTCATGCCCGCAGCCACATCGACAGTGCTGCCGTTGGTGACTGATGATGCCGTTCCAGCCTGAGAGATAACCGTATTGCCGTTGACCGTGATGTTGCTGACCGTCGTGGTGGCAAAGGTCAAAAGATTGGTTCCCGTAGAAGCAACGCCAAAAATCACCGAGCTATTCGACGACCAAGCCGTGGTAAACGGACCCGTGGCACCCGTTCCCCATACCGATGTTGTCCACGTCGCATTGGTGCCGTTGGTCTGGTAATACAACTGAGCGCTCGCATTACTCGCGAGAGCAAGGGCGGCAACGAGTGGAAGAAACGAGAGCGCTCGAGAGATTGCGGTTCGGCGTGGGGCTTGTTTTGTTTTCATGGCGTTGGGGCGCTTGGGGTTGGTGTGGAGGCGATTTCTATTTTTTAAAATCTTCGGCCGTGCGCAACGCCAGCAAGGGCGATGTGCAGCAGCGGGATGGAATCGCACGAAACAAGGCGGGAGCCTTGCTGAATTTGCAACAAGAAAGGTTGGCGCTGCAGATGATTGGGGTCATACCTCGCGAACGAAAGAAATGGGGATCGAGCGGTAGTTTTTTGTTTGCCGGGGGGTTGAAAAGGAGGGGTTCCTCAAATGTTCAGCCGCAGAGGGGGTTTGATGACGATTTTTTTGGAAAGGTGGTCGATAAACGATCATTGCAGGAACCGGTTGTCGGTTCCGGTTGAATCGGACGATGTAAAAAGATCAGGCTCTTCACCACGATACCTACTGGCCCAGAGTGGTGTTGAGGTGTAGGAATTTCTTGGTGTCGGTGTTGGTGCGCGACGTGGTGAAGGTCTGGCGTTGGGTCGTGCCCGGCGTGGCGCCCGTCTGGTCGACGGGAACACTCATGCTCACGTCATTGGTCGCCCAGATGCCGACCGAGAGATTCGTGATGCTCTGACCCGTGACCGTGAGGTTCGTGTCGTTGGTGCGCACGATGGCGGTGATGGACAGAGCGTTGGATGTCACGATCGTGGTCGAGGCCACGCCGTTGGTCGCGGTCGGACTAGTCGCCCCGCCGATGGCATAGGTGAGTTGGTTGGCTGCACTGTTGGTCTCGCCCTGCAGCCAGTTGTTATACTGCGATACTACGGTCACGCTGACGCTCGTTGTCGCCGTGTTGTAGTTGGCCGTGTCGGTCGGCGTGAAGGTCACGCTCTCGCCCCAGACGCCCGCCGAGACCGGCACATAAGAGGGATCGGTCCACGCGAAGGTCCCCGCCACGCTGGCAGTGCCGCCGGTGAGCGTCGAAGAGGCCAAGCTTTGTCCCTGGACGATGCTCGATGCTGTCGGGGGCGCCGAGATGGATGGCGTGGCTTTGCCGACCGAGATCGTGACATTGGCCGTGGTGCTGCCGACAGAATTGGCCGCGGTGACGGTGTAACTGGCCGAGGTGGCCGCGGCGGTCGGCGTTCCGCTGATCACGCCCGTGCCGGCGTCGATGGAAAGCCCGGCCGGTAGTGCCGGACTGACCGAATAATTGGTCACCGTGCCGGTGACTGTCGGGCTCATACCGGTGATGACCGTGCCGACGGTTCCGATTTGCGAGGAGGGCGAGTAGGACAGACCGCTCGGCGCGGGCGTGGCGCTGTTCGTCGCGACACTGATCTGGCCGGTGCTGGCGAAGCTGTTGGTCACCCAAGCAAATTTGGAGTTGGAGAGCGGTGTAATGTTGAGGGTCGGCGTGCCGCCAACCGCTGCACTGAAAAGCTGGAAGGTGTTGCCGACGGCCGGTGAATAGTTGGTGCCGGCGGACACGTTGATCGTGCCGTTCACGACGTAGGAAGCGGCCCCGGCGAGACGGTCATAGTCGGTCGCGCTGTCGATGTTGAGAGTAACGCTACCGTTGGTGGCGACGTTCAGATTTCCCGCGATGGTCAATGCGCCGTTGGTGGCACCGCTGCCGGGTTGCAACGCACCTTCGGCGAAAATATCGCCGCCGACGGTGCCCAGGCCGGCCAGTGTGGCACCGTTGGAAACACTGAGGGCGTTGGTGGAGGTGGATCCGTTGACCTGCAACGTTCCGCGCTGCACATCCGTGGGCCCGGAGTAGGTGTTGGAGGCGTTGAGCACGGCGACGCCGGTGCCGTTCATGACGAACCCTGAGGTGATGAAGTTGGTCGAGATAACGGTGCCCGTGTTCGTCGCCAGATCGGTGACAATGTTGGTGGTGCCGTTCGTTCCGATCACCGTCCAGTTGGTGACAATGGGACCCGAGACGGGGCCGTCGAACGTGAAACCGCCGTTCCCCGCAAATGTGGTGATTTTGTTGGTGCCTGAGTCGGCCAGCGCGGAAATGTCGAGCGCGCCGGCGAAGCGAACGGCAACGTTGGAAGAAGAAATCGTTTTGTTGCCCGATCCCTGGGTCACCACATTGGTGACTGCAGTGTTCGTGAAGTCGAGGGTCGCCTGCCCGCTTGAAGCGGCAAAGTTGATGTTGCCCCGGAGATAATTTTTGACCGAATAGCTGCCGGGCGCCAGTTCCAAGGTCGAGGTGCCTTCAAGTGAAGTGGAACCGACAATCGAGGTGGCCGGAGGGAGGGCGGCAACAGAGGCAATGCGCAGCACCCCGTTGGAACCGTTTGTCCCGCCGCCGATAACGGTGGAACCGGTGTAGGTGTTGCTGCCGGAGAGGATCCAGAGGCCCGTGCCAGCCTTGGCCACGCTGACAAGGCCCCCATTCGCGGCGTCGTTGTCGGTGATCGTGCCGCTAATCTGGTTGGCGTCGGTATTGGTGCCGCCCAGAGTGAGCGTACGATTGGAGAGGACACCGACAACCGGAACGTTGAAGGCCGCACTGGAGAAAACCAGAGGGGTGCTGCCGTTGGCGCAGTCATTGTAAATAGTAGCGCCGGCGGTGGAGGTGGCAGTGGCGGAACCGATCCGCACCTGACGGTCGGTGCCTCCCGCACCGAGGGTGAAGTCCAGTGCTGCTCCGTTGAAGTTGAGTTGGCCGTTGGTGCCGGTTCCCGCGCCCAGCGCACTGGCCACGCCCGCATTGGCGATGCCGGGGACGCTCTTGACGACGAGCGTGCCTCCATTGATGTAGGTCGGCCCGGAATAAGTGTTGAGGGCGGAGAGGATCCAGAGACCGCCGCCGGCCTTGGTCACGCTGACGAGGCCGCCCGTGACCGTGCTATTGTTGGCGATCACGCCACGAATTTCGTTGGCGTCGGTGTTGGTGCCGCCGAGAGTGATATCCCGGATGGCGGTGATGTTGGTGCCAGCCGAAAAGTTGAAGGCCGCATTCGAGAAAACCAGAGGAGTGCTGCCGTTGGCGCTGTTGTTGTTGATGGTAGCGCCGCCGGCATTCCCCGCGGCAGTGCTGCCGATCCGCACCTGACGGTCGGTGCCCCCCGCGCCGAGCGTGACGTTCAGCGTGGCCCCCGAGAAGGCGATCAGGGAGTTGGTGCCGCTTCCCGCGCCCAAAGCACTGGCAACACCCGCATTGGCGATGCCGCCGGCAACGTTGACGGTAAGCGTGCCTGCAGAGAGGAACGTCTGCCCATAGGAGTTGCCCGCATTTTGCAAAATAACCTCAGTAGTGCTGCTGCCACCTTTGGTAAGGGTTCTGTTGTTGGTCGCGACATCTTGGGTGATGGCACCTGAAATAATGAGGCTATGGTTGGCACCGGGATTAAGCGTTCGGTTGCCGTTCAGTTGGAGATTCAGGCTGATTGTATCCGTAATGGGGGTCGAGCTTGCCACATTGGTGATGTTGCCGTTCAAGACGATGCTGGACCCGGCCAAGGTGAAGCCGTTCGTTCCGACTATGCCGTTGTTCGCAAAAGTGATGGCTGTGCCGCCGTTGGTGCCGACAACAAAACCTGCATTGTTGTTGGTTGTCGCGATTTGCGAGTTCCCGCTGAAAGTCAAGCTGTTGGAAGCGGCCAGGGCAGTATCCCAGTTGGCGGTGGAACTCCAATTTCCGTCCCCCGCCCCACCGGTCCAGGTATTGGTGGCCGCGTGGCCGGTCAGGGCAAGTGTGCCGAGAAAAAGAAGGGCTGCGGTAAGAAAGGACAGGGAGGAGTTGGTCTTGGTTTGCATGTTGGGAAGGGGGTGTGGACAGAGGTTTACCACAACTTAAATCAGCCGAACCGGACGTTTATGACGGAAATCGCTGAAAAAATGCACAAGCCTTGGGTGGGGTTGGTTCTCCGCGGCGCCTGGCAACCCCACTCGCCGAGCATCGGACACCTTTTGCCCACGGCGCCAACGTTGCATCGTCCGAGTCATGCCGCAAGCGACGGTTTGGAATTCCAGCCCTTGATAGCGTCTGACCGACCGGAAGAATCCCGCTGGTAATCACAGCGGTTTCACCGCAATGCCATACATGGCATAGGGATATCTTTCGCTTATGGCCGTAGGCGCACCAAGTGTCACCGTTGCCGCGCCCGGCACGTCCTTGCGCCAGACGGAATGCGTGACATAGATCTCGCCGTTGGCATCCGGATTGAGCTTTCTCGTTTCAATCAAGTCGGGCCACCAAGGACCACTGCGCAAACGCAGCCCGGTGTCACGAAAACCTTGGCGGAGCCATTCCGGCGGCGTGGCACGGCTGTCGAACAAAACATAAACCGCGCAGGGGCGGGACAGTTCGAGATTGATGTCGGAAAGCGATTGGCGTCCTTGGCGTTGAAAGGTCCCGATGACGTCGGCCCCCTGCAATTCCGCAGGGAAAAACTGGCCGGGCAGCGCGCGCCAGCAGAGTTTGAGG
>JBEDBL010000079.1:0-11294 GCA_041177245.1 Verrucomicrobiota bacterium | reverse complement strand
AGGACATTCCGCTTCTGGCCGAACATTTTCTGCGCGAGGCGGCGCGGGAAAACGAAAAACCCGCGCGCGAACTCACCTCGGACGCGATGCGTTGCCTTCTCGCCCACCGGTGGCCGGGCAATGTGCGCGAATTGCGCGCGGCCATTGAACACGGTGTTGTCATGGCCAACGGCCCGAAGATCACCTTGCGCGATCTTCCCGCCACGGTGCGCGAGGCATCGCCCCAGACCGCCAACGTGCGCGGACCGATGCCGCTGAATCTGGGCGAGACCGAGTTGTCGCTGATGCGCCGCGCGCTCTCGGAGTGCAAAGGCAACCGCACCTTGGCCGCACGGCAACTCGGCATAAGCCGCCGCACGCTGCACCGCAAGCTACGCGAGCATCCGGAAATCGAGACCGACTGACCCATGCCAATCGAAACCGCCATCCAAGGAGGAGTTCACTCGTTCGAGCAGGGCAAGATCGCGCGCTGGGTGCTCCGCGTGGTCGTCGCCATGGCGCTGATCGGCCTGGCGCTTTTCTGGGTGTTCGCGAAATTCAACGGCTTTTACGTGCCCGATGCCATGGATCAGGCGCAGATCGCACGCCAGATCGCGTCAGGCCGGGGCTTCACCACGCTCTACGCGCGACCGCTCGCGCTAAGGCTTTTCGCCGAGCGGGGACGCGTTCCGGATCCGCTTCCCGAAGTCAACCAAGCCCCGCTCGGACCGCTGATCGGCGCGGTGGTGCTGGGCGCGACGCGAGCAGGCGCAAGCATATCGGATGACAACGTGAGTTCAACGGGCGAGAGGATGATCGCCGCCACGGGGATTATGTTCCTGCTTGGCGCCTTCCTTGCCGCCTTTCTGCTGGGACGCGCTCTGTTCGGTGCGGGTTTGGCTTTGCTCGGCACCGGTCTGGTGGTTTGCACGGCGCTGGTCTGGCGGTTCGGCATTTCGGGGCTGCCGCAGCCGGCCATGATGCTCTTTTTCAACTCGGCCCTGCTTTGTCTGGTCCTCGCCATGCACGCCGCCGAGGCGGGACAGAAAACAAAGACGATCCTGCGCGCTTCGGGCGCCGCGTTTCTCCTCGCTCTCGTCACGCTCGGAAACGGCATCGCCGTCTGGATTTTCGCAGGGTTCATGATCTTTGCCGTGGCTGTCCTACGCCCCAGGCTTGCCGTGGCTTGCGGCTGCCTGCTCGCGTACATCGTGCCCCTCCTTCCCTGGATCTGGCACAACATGAAAGCGATCGGGAAGCCCATGGGATTCGCCCACTTTGCGCTGTTACGCCCCGCAGGCACCGACCGGCTCGCCTTCGAGGCCAATCTCGAGCAGGCCCTCGGTTTGCGTTGGCCGGATCTTTTCGCCAACACGGCGACGCAGGCGATGGACCAAATCACCGACATCTTCGGATTCTTCGGATACAACACCGTCGCGGCCGCCTTCTTCCTCGCCCTGCTTTTCCACCCGTTCCAAAAGTGGCTGCCCGCGCAATTCCGCTGGGCCGTGTTGCTGATGTGGATCGGCGCTTTCCTCGGCATGTCGTTTTTCGGCGTGGACGCGCAAATTTCAGTCAACCAACTGCACATCATCTTCCTTCCCGTCATGGTTTTTTACGGCCTCGGTTTTCTGCTCGTTCTGTGGGGACGCTTCGATTTCGAGCAGCCACTGATGCGGAAAGTTTTCATCGTCTTTCTCTTCGCCACCGTGGCCAGTCCGCTGGTGGTCTTCCTGGGCAATCGTTCGTTGCGGTTCAACTGGCCCCCTTATCTTCCGCTGCTTGTCGAAAAGCTCGGCGACTGGATCGGGCCGCGCGAGGCCATAGCGTCAGATATCCCCTGGGCAACGGCATGGTACGCGGAACGCCGCTCGCTGCTCTTGCCGGAGAGCGCGGAACAATTCGAGTTGATCAGCAACGAGCGGCTGATGGGAGCCCCGCTCGTCGCCATCTACCTCACCCCGGCCAGCGGCGGGGGCCGCACTTACGCGGATATCGTCGCCGGACGCTACAGCGACTGGGCGAGGCTCGTCATCGACGAGCGGGGTTCGCCGATCCCCGCCTCGTGGAGGCTGCGCAGCAAAATAAACCTGCCGATCGACGGTGCATCGATTTTGCTGGCGGACAAGGAGCGCTGGAAAGATTGAAGCCGTTCGGAGTCGACGCGTGAAAGAGTCCGCAATAGAAAGCAGGAAGGTATCCGCATGAGTTCGAGCGACGTCAAAATCCAGGAATTGCTGCACGGGGTCGAGTTGGGATCACTCAAAGTGTGGGTGCTGCGCGCCGCGTTTCTCGCCGCCGTGGCCGGAATAGCTTCTCTCTACATTTTCTTCAATTTCCGCGGACTGGACAACGAGACGGCCATGGATCAGGCGCAGGTCGGGAGGCAAATCGCGGCGGGCGCGGGCTATTCCACGCTCTACATCCGGCCGATGGCCGTCTGGCAATTGCTCGAGCACGGAGACACCTTGCCCGAGGGCTTTTTGCCGGACACCTACAACGCCCCCCTCAACCCCGCGATCAATGCCGCGTTGCTACGACCTTTCAAGCGTTGGTGGCCCATGGAACCGACCGACGTTGTCTACTTCGCAGACCGTGTTGTCGCTGCGGGCGGCATGGTCATGTTCTTCGCGTCCGTTGTCGCCGTGTTCTTTCTCGTGCGCGAAGTCTTCGACCGCAAGATCGCTTGGCTGACCGCCACGCTTGTTCTGCTGACCGACATGATGTGGCGCTTTTCGGTGTCGGGCCTGCCGCAGAACACAGTGCTGTTTCTCTTCACGGTTTCGCTTTTTTTTCTGCAGCGCGCTCTTCAATCGCGCGAAGCGGAAGAACCCGGGCCGATGCTGCTGCATCTTGCCGCTGTGGCTTTCCTCCTCGGTGTGGCCACTCTTGCCCACCCCGTCTCGGCGTGGATCTTTTTCGGCTTCCTCGTTTTCACGGCAATCTGGTTCCGTCCGCGCAGCGTGAGCGCTCTGCTCGTTTTTTTCGTCTTCCTTCTCGTCATCGCGCCCTGGTTGATCCGCAACTACCTGGTCTGCGGCAGTCCTTTGGGACTCGGAGTTTTCGCCATTCTCGACGGAACATCGGGGTCGGAATCGTGGTTCATGAGAAACCTCCAGCCGAATCTTGCCGCATTCGGCGCAGTCCGCGCGAAGCTGCGCAGCGGTTTCACCGGACAGTTCGAGAACCTCTTCACATTCCTCGGCTTTAACGCAGCCGCGGCCGCTTTCTTTTTCGCCATGCTGCACGTCTTCCGCCGGAGCGCGACGAACATGCTCCGCTGGGCTATCGCGCTCATGTGGCTCGGGGCGACGACCGGCATGTCTCTCTTCGCACCGCAGGCGGCCGTCTCGGCCAACCAGTTGCACATGGTTTTCGTGCCCGTGTTCGCGGCCTACGGAATAGCTTTCCTCCTCGTCCTGTGGAACCGGCTGGATATCCGCTTCGCTCCCGCGCGCAACGCGTTCGTTGGGGCTGTTTGCGCCGTTACCGCCCTGCCCATGGCGGTCAATCTCCTCACCGCCCCGCCTATCGGCGTCCCCTGGCCTCCTTACGCCGCGCCTTTCATCAACACCGTCTGCCAATGGATGAAGCCCGGCGAAATCATCTGCTCGGACATGCCATGGGCCACAGCTTGGTACGGAGGGCGCGCATCGCTCCTGATTCCCGTGTCCGTCGAGCAATTCGTCCAGTTGCACGACTACAAAACACTGGGCGGTCCGATCAACGGCATCTATCTTACCCCCGTGTCCGGGAACCGACCTTATCTTACCCAAATCGCCCGCGGGGAATACGCGGCTTGGGGGAATTACATCCTCGGTCGCGCGGAACTCGACCCCACCTATGCGGCTTTCCCGCTGAAAGAAAAAGCCGTCCTACCTATCGACGGACAGTGTCTCTTTTACTCGGACACCGACCGCTGGAGCAGTCGCGAGGACCTCTGACCGGATCCATGGCCAAAAGCAAGAAAGACGAGCCCCGCAGCTTCGAGGATTCCATGAAGCGCCTCGACGAGATCGTGGGGCAACTCGAAGAAGACAAATTGCCCTTGGACACCATGATCTCGCTATACGAGGAGGGCGTCACCCTCGCGCGCGCTTGCGGCGAGAAACTCGAGGCGGCCGAGCAGAAAGTGAAGCTGATCGCCAAACAAAACGGCGGAGTGGCTTTGGAAGATTTCGATGAACCCGAGGAAGACTGAGAGCAAAGTCCTGCCGCTGATCAACAGTCCGGCGGACGTCCGCGCGCTGGCTGAGGCGGACCTGCCAATTCTTGCGCAGGACATCCGCGACGAACTCGTCCGCGCGGTTTCGAAAACCGGCGGGCACCTCGGGCCGAACCTCGGCGTCGTCGAGTTGACCATCGCGCTGCACCGCACTTTCAATTCCCCGAAGGACAAAATCCTCTTCGATGTAAGCCATCAAGGCTACGTGCACAAAATGCTCACCGGCCGCCGCGAAGGCATCGACACCATACGCCAGCACGGAGGGCTCAACGGATTCCTCTTGCGCACGGAAAGCGAGCACGACTGCTACGGAGCGGGACACGCAGGGACCGCTCTTTCGGCCGGGCTCGGCATGGCCGCAGCGCGCGATTTGCGCGGATCCGACGAACATGTCGTGGTGGTGGCCGGCGACGCGGCCTTTACTTGCGGAGTCAGCTTCGAAGCGCTGAACAACGTCGCCGAGACAACCAAGCGCTTCATCGTCGTCCTGAACGACAACGAGTGGTCCATCTCCAAGAACGTCGGCGCCGTGGCCAGCTACCTGAGCAAAATCACCACGCACCCCGGATACGCCCACCTTCACGAGCAGGCGGCCAAATTCATCGAATCCGTCGGCGGAAAAGGTGCCCTCGCCCTCGCCCACAAAGTCGAAACAGGCGTGAAGCACATGCTCCTGCCCAGCGTGATCTTCGAGGACCTGGGCTTCCGCTACTACGGCCCGATCGACGGCCACGACACGGCGCTGCTGGCGCGCACCTTCGAATTCCTCAAAACGCAGAACGAACCGGTCCTTCTCCACATCCTCACGACCAAGGGCAAAGGCTATGCGCCTGCCATGCAGCAACCGGACAAATTCCACGGCCTCGGCAAATTCAAGCCCGACACCGGCGAGACCGAACCCTCACCCACTCCCACTTACTCCCAGATACTCGGGACAAAGCTGTCCGACTACGCCGACCACAACAACCGCATCGTGGCCATCACGGCGGCCATGGCCGGGGGCACAGGGCTCAGCGCCTTCGAGAAGCGTCACCCGGACCGCTACCACGATGTGGGCATCGCCGAAGAGCACGCGGCCCTCTTCGCCTGCGGGCTGGCCACGCAGGGATACAAACCATTCCTCACCATCTACAGCACGTTCATGCAGCGCGCCTATGACATGATCATCCACGACATCGCGCTGCAAAACCTGAATGTGGCGCTTTGCATGGACCGCGCGGGCCTGAGCGGGGACGACGGACCGACGCACCACGGGCTTTTCGACATCGGTTACCTGCGGCACATACCAAATTTCGTCTTCATGCAACCCAAGGACGAAGAGGAGTTCGCGGACATGCTCTGGACCATGGCGAACTACCATAAAGGTCCCACCGCGATCCGTTATCCCCGCGGCGCGGGCACCGGGGCCAAACCGAAGGAGCATCCGCAACTTCTCGAAATCGGACAAAGCGAGGTCCTCCGCCACGGCCGCCGCGTGCTGCTGCTCGGCCTGGGCAACATGGTCGAAATGGCCGAGCAAACCGCCGATCTCCTCGCCGCGCAGGGCATCGATGCCGCGGTGATCAACGCCCGCTGGATCAAACCGCTCGACACCCAGACGCTGGAATTTTTCGCGCGTGCCGCCGAGGTAGTTTGCACCTTCGAGGACCACGTCCTGAACAACGGTTACGGTGCCGCCGTCATGGAAGCCCTCGCCGAGGCACGAATCACTACCCCCGTCGTGCGCATAGGCTGGCCGGACGAATTCGTCGAGCACGGCACCGTCGCTATCCTGCGCGAGAAGCACGGGGTGAGCGCCGCTGCCGCATCGAAGAAAATTCTTGCCGAACTGAAACACGAAGACCCGGCTACCAAGACGACGCCTGCCGCATAGAGGTGGCGGCGTTTTCAGTGTTCAGTATGCGGTTTCCAGTTCCGGCGCGTCCTTGTTCCCGGCGGCAATGGTTCCCGATTGAACTGACCGAATACTGAACACTGGATCACGGAGAACTTGGTGCAATTCCTCTTCCATCCGGGAACTTCGCCCGGGCTGCTCCTTCTGCACGGCACCGGGGGCAACGAGAACGACCTCGTTCCGCTCGGTAAGCTCATCCGGTCGGGTGCCGCGCTGCTTAGTCCCCGCGGTGAGGTCAGCGAAAACGGACAACTCCGCTTTTTCCGTCGCCTCGCTCCCGGAGTCTTCGACGAAGCAGATTTGGTCCGGCGTACACACGAACTGGCCGATTTCGTCGAAGAGCAGAGCGAACGACAACACCTCCGCAAAATTGTCGCCGTCGGTTACTCGAACGGCGCCAACATCGCCGCGTCCATGCTGCTCTTGCGCCCCGGCGTTCTCTCCGGCGCGATTCTCCTCCGGGCCATGGTTCCGCTCGAACTCCCGCATCCGCCGGATCTCGCCGACGTGCCGGTTCTTATTCTCGCAGGACGTCATGACGAGATGATGTCCGCAGACCAACCCCAGCGCTTGGCCGCGCTGCTCCTCGGCGCCGGAGCAGAACTCACGCTCGACTGGCAGGACACCGGCCATGGTTTGGGTCCGCCGGATTTCAGAAAAGCCGCAGCGTGGCTAGATCGAAGCTTTCCGTGCTGAAAACCGGACCAACGCGCCCGGCTCACCCCTTTTTTTCTGCTTCACACGCGGAGGCATCACGCTTAAACGCGTGTTTGTCGTACCAACCCTAACCCAAACAAGAAAGGAATCCTCCCATGAACTGGTATCTCGACGCTTGGAAAAACTACGCAACCTTCCAGGGCCGCGCGCCGCGCAAGGCCTTCTGGATGTTCCTGCTCTTCAATATCATTGCCATCGTGGCCTTGACCGTTGTCGAAGGCCTGATCGGCCTGCGCGGAGAAGGCGGCTACGGAATTCTCTCCGGCCTCTACTCACTCGCGGTCATCCTTCCGGCGCTCGCGCTCGCCGTGCGTCGCTTGCATGACACCGGGCGCAGCGGATGGTGGATCCTTATCGGTCTTGTGCCCGCGATCGGCGGCATCATTCTAATCGTCTTTTACGCCCTCGACAGTCAGCCGGGTACGAATCAATACGGCCCGAATCCCAAAGGCGCGTAAAACACAAGCGCCCTTCACAAACCGGTCGGGTTCTCCCGGCCGGTTTTTTTATTGGGCAGCCAACCCGAAACCCGCGTGCGCGGCCTTGGCAGCGTCGGCGATACGGTCTTCGTCGAGAATGACGGCGATTTTTATCTCGGAGGTGGAGATCATCTGAATATTAAAGCCGCCTTTGGAGAGGATATCGAAAAGTTTCGCGGCCACGCCGGAATGCGAGCGCATGCCGATGCCGACAACGCTCAACTTGGCCACTCCGTCCGTCTGCGTTACACCGCGCGCGCCGATTTCCGCCGCCACCGCCTTGAGCACGGGCCCGGCTTTTTGCAGTTCGTCTTTGTTCGTGGTGAATGAGATGTCCGTTTTCCCCTCGTGCGGCGCGGTCTGCACAATGACGTCGACCACGACATTGGCCGCGGCCAGGGCGTTGAAAATTTTCGCGGCCGTGCCGGTTTTGTCGGGCACACCCTCTATGGTGACTTTTGCCTGGTTGCGTTCGATGCTAACGCCGCGGATGACGACGTCCTCCATGCCTGGTGTTTCTGCTTTCACGATGGTTCCCGGGTTTTGGTTGAAACTGCTGCGGACTTCGAAAAGGACATTGAATTTGTTGGCGAACTCGACCGAGCGCGATTGCATCACTTTCGATCCGGATGACGCCATTTCGAGCATTTCTTCGTAGCTGATCGCCTCGATCTTCGTCGCATCGGGCACGACGCGCGGGTCGCAGGTGTAGACGCCGTCGACGTCGGTGTAGATCTCGCATTTGTCCGCTTTGAGCGCGGCGGCCAGGGCGATGGCCGTGAGATCTGATCCTCCGCGTCCGAGCGTGGTGATCTCGCCTTGCGCGGTCTGGCCTTGGAATCCGGCCACGATGACAATGGACCCGCCATCGAGATGTGCGTGAATCTGCTTGGGCGTAATATTAAAAATTTTCGCCTTGGTGTGGACCCCGTCGGTCACGATGCCGGCCTGCGCGCCGGTGAGAGAGACCGCTTTGGCATCCATGCCCTGCAGGGCCATGGCGAGCAAGGCAATGGTTGTCTGTTCGCCCGTGGCAAGAAGCACATCCATTTCGCGCTCGCTCGGTCGGGCGCAGACCTCGCGCGAGAGTTTGATCAGCGAATCGGTCACTCCCGACATGGCAGAAACCACCACGACGACTTTGTTCCCGGACTGCTGCGTCTCGAGAACGCGGCGCGCGACATTCTTGATCCGCTCGGGATCGCCGACCGAAGTGCCGCCGTATTTTTGGACGATGAGTGCCATGCTAATTTCCCCCCGGTGGGGCTGTCTCGCCGAGGCGGCCGCAACAATCTTTGCCGAAAAAAGGCAGCGGACGGCTCGGCGAGCCGTCCCTACCGGTTGAAAAAGAAGACGTCATGACACTCCCAAGACTTTCGCCACCGCCTCCATCGTAGCATCCGCTTCGAGCGCTTTGAATCCGTGGACCATCGGCGCTTCCGGATCTTTGAGCCCGTGGCCAGTCACGGTCAGAACGATCTTCGCGCCTTCAGGATATTTGTGGAACGGACACGTTGCACAGCGGTCATTGGAAAAACATTTGAGCAATCCTGCAACCGAAGCGGCGCTGGCCGGTTCGACGAAAATTCCTTCCTCGGCCGCCAGCCACCGCTGCGCCTCGAGGATCTCTTCGTCGGTGACAATATCGATGCAGCCATCCGAATCTTTCACCGCATCGCCGGCGCCCTGCCAACTGGCAGGGTTACCGATGCGGATCGCTGTGGCGACTGTCTCGGGTTTGTCGACGACGTGCCCCAGAAAAATCGGAGCCGAACCCGCCGCTTGGAATCCGGTCATGCGCGGACGCTTCGTCGCTTTGCCAAGGCCGTGGTATTCGCAGTAACCCTTCCAATAAGCAGTGATGTTGCCCGCGTTGCCGACCGGAAGGATGTGGATGTCCGGCGCATCACCGAGTTCCTCGATGATTTCGAACGAGGCGGTCTTTTGCCCTTCGATGCGGAAAGGGTTGATCGAGTTGACGATTTCGAAACGTCCATCGGCCCCGAGTTCTCGGACCAAGCGCAAGGCATCATCGAAGTTACCGCGAATAGCCACGACTTTGGCTCCGTAGATGAATGCCTGGAGCAGTTTGCCCGCGGCAATTTTGCCGGCAGGCAGCAAAACGGCGCAGGACAAGTTCGCGCGCGCGGCGTAGGCGGCCGCGGCAGCGGAGGTGTTTCCGGTCGAGGCGCAAATCACCGCTTTGGCCCCGCGCTCGACGGCCTTCGAGATGGCCATGGTCATGCCGCGATCCTTGAAAGATCCCGTGGGATTGAGTCCTTCGTATTTGACGTACACCTCAGCGCCGCGCCCGACGAGCTGGCTGAGTTTCGGCGAATAAATCAGCGGGGTAGATCCCTCGTTGAGCGAGACGACGGGCGTCGCGTCGGTCACCGGCAAATATGGCCGGTAGCGGCTGATCACACCGCGATCGTGCAGATTTTTCATGACGAGGCCTCCACGCGATAGAGCGCCGGTTCGCCGTGTACGCAGTCGAGCGCGCGGATCTTTTGCAGCGCCGCAAGGACGCGCCCGCGCGGCGCGTCATGAATCATAAGAACAAGCGCGGCCAGTTCACCTTCGTGGGTCTCCGGCTGGATGACCGAAGAAATGCCGATGCCCGCTTCGCCAAGGACGCCGGCGATGCGCGCGAGCACGCCCGGTTTGTCGTCCACTCCGAGGCGCAGATAGAACGGGCTGACGACATCTCCCGCCGGGCGGAGCTTGCCGTAGAGTTTGTGCGGGATAAAACCGAAAGACTCGCGCGGCGACTCGAGCGCGTGGGCGGCATCGGCCAGATCGCTGATCACAGAGCTGGCCGTCGGGTCTTGTCCGGCCCCGCGACCGTAAAAGAGCGCGTCACCCACAACGTCACCACGCACGGCGATGGCGTTGAAGACGCCGCGCACCGAGGCGAGGATGTTTGCGTTCGGCACGAGCGAAGGCTGCACGCTGACTTCGACCGATCCGTCATCGCATGCGTCGATGAAGCCGAGCAGCTTGATCGTGCAACCGAGTTGCGCGGCGAAGCGGATGTCGCCCGGCGTGATTTTTTCGATTCCCTCGACGAGAACGTCCTTCGAAGGAACCCAGAATCCGTAGGCGAGCGACGCGAGGATGATCGCTTTATGGCCTGCATCCCATCCGTTAACGTCGAGCGTCGGATCTGCCTCGGCGTAGCCCGCCGCCTGCGCCTCGGCCAGCGCGGACGCGAAATCGAGCCCGCTTTCGGCCATGCGAGTGAGGATGTAATTGCTCGTGCCGTTGATGATGCCGCGCACGCGGAGGAAATGGTTGGCGACGAAAGCCTCGCGCACAGCCTTGATGATCGGGATACCGCCGGCCACGGCCGCTTCGTAGAAAACCGGCACGCGTTTTTCGGTGGCCAGTTGGAAAATTTCCGCACCGTGTTCGGCGAGCAGCGCTTTGTTGCCGGTGACGACGATTTTGCCACGGCGAATCGCTTCAAGGATGAGTTCGCGCGGCTCTTCGATCCCGCCCATCAACTCGACCACGACCTGAACCGCGGGATCGTCGAGCAAATCGCGCCAACTTTTTGCAAGGAGAGCCGAAGGAACGGGGACCGCGCGTTTCTTGGAAGGATCTTTGACCGCGACCTTGCGCACCACGAGATCGCGACCGATCCGCTCACGGAGCAGCGCCCGGTTTTTTTCCAGATTAAGAAAAACTCCGGCGCCGACCGTTCCGAATCCGGCCAAACCGACACCAATGTCGCGGTTCATGAGAGTGCTGCATCCTGCCTGCACAGAGGAACTACCGCAATGTTTTGGTAAGGTCCGTGGCAATTGTGCGCCTGACTGGGAGCGCATGTTCGCTCTTGTTGTACGCTCTCCAGTGTGTGGTATTGTTTTCTGACCGCAAGGGCGTTCCCACCTTAAAGTAAAATGAACAATAAAAAACTCACGTTCGGCGCTATCGCGCTGGTCCTTCTGGCCATTCTGATCGCCACGGCTGCCCTAGTTGAACCGCAAACTGAGAC